>NZ_CP103833.1:323820-647641 GCF_029774155.1 Actinobacillus arthritidis
CAAGAAAAAGGCAATATCAGCCGTTATGAAATGTATCGTACTTTCAACTGTGGTGTTGGTATGGTCATCGCTTTACCGGAAAAAGATGTTGAAACTGCATTAGCCGTATTAAAACAAGCAGGCGAAAATGCTTGGGTAATCGGTAAAATTGAAAACTTAGGTGATGGTTCAGAGCAAGTTGAAATTATCTAGTTTACAAAAAAATTAAAAAATCAAACCGCTTGTGGCTTAGGCCATAAGCGGTTTTTTTTGTGAAAAATGTGAAGTGTGTCACAGATTTTTATTGATTATATTAAATATAGGAAAAAGTCCTAGATTTTATAGAATTTGTTCTCAGGCTTTTTATACTAAGAAAGCATAGGATTGCACGCATTAATAATCTATGAGTAATGAGGTTCCTATGCTTGATTTTTTAAAAGAGGTGAGAAAACCGACCCTAGACTTACCGGTTGAAGAACGCAGAAAAATGTGGTTTAAGCCGTTTATGCAATCATATTTAGTTGTGTTTGTTGGGTATATGGCAATGTATTTGATTCGTAAGAATTTTAATGTTGCACAAAATGACTTAATTGAAACATACGGCTTAACTAAAACCCAATTAGGTATGATTGGATTAGGTTTTTCTATTACGTATGGTATCGGTAAAACGGTGGTTTCTTATTATGCGGATGGCAAAAATACTAAACAATTTGTACCGTTTATGCTGATTCTTTCCGCTATTTGTATGCTTGGCTTTAGTATGAGCTTAGGTGGCGGTAGTGTTGCATTATTCTTAATGATTTCATTTTATGCCTTAAGCGGTTTCTTCCAAAGTACCGGTGGTTCATCAAGTTATTCTACAATTACAAAATGGACCCCAAGTAAAAAACGCGGTACTTACTTAGGCTTTTGGAATTTATCGCATAATGTAGGCGGTGCAAGTTGCCGGTGTCGCATTATTCGGTGCGAATGTGTTATTTGACGGACACGTTATCGGTATGTTCGTATTCCCTTCCATTATTGCATTAATTGTCGGTTTTGTCGGTTTACGTTATGGTAATGATTCTCCGGAAGCCTATGGTTTAGGTAAAGCTGAAGAATTATTCGATGAACCTGAAAGTGAAGAAGATTTAGCGGCAGAAAAAAATAATCTGACAAAATGGCAGATCTTTGTGCAGTTTATTTTGAAAAATAAAGTGATTTGGTTACTTTGCTTTGCGAATATTTTCCTTTACATTGTGCGAATTGGTATCGATCAATGGTCACCGGTATACGCATATCAAGAATTAGGTTTTACCAAAGAAGCGGCAACATCCGGTTTTGTGTTGTTTGAAGTTGGAGCGTTAGTCGGTACATTCTTATGGGGATACTTGTCGGATCTTGCGAATGGTCGTCGTGGTTTAACAGCGATTGTGGCATTAGTTCTGATTGTATTTATGCTAGAGTTTTATCAATTCGCTACAAACGAATATATGTATCTTTTAGCATTATTTGTGTTAGGCTTCTTAGTATTCGGTCCCCAGCTTCTTATCGGCGTAGCGACAGTCGGATTTGTACCGAAAAAAGCAATTGCCGTGGCGGACGGTGTAAAAGGTACATTTGCGTATCTTATCGGTGATAGCTTTGCTAAATTAGGTTTAGGTATGATTGCGGACGGTACGCCAATCTTTGGCTTAACCGGTTGGTCAGGTACATTTGTCGCACTAGATATTTCAGTTATGATCTGTATCGGTTTACTTGCTTTTGTTGCACTTGCGGAAGAACGTAAAATCCGTAGAAATAAAGCAAAAGCGTAAGATATATAAGTCATGAAGGCTATCTGAAAAGATAGCCTTTTTTGTTTTATAATATGCTTAAAATAAGGAGAAAATATGATTAAAGTTGTTTTGATTGATGATCACGTTATCGTCCGTTCCGGATTTTCACAATTATTATCATTAGAACAAGATATTCAAGTCGTGGGGGAATTTTCTTCTGCTCAAGAGGCTCGTCTGAAATTACCCGGTATTAAACCGGATGTGTGTATTTTGGATATTTCAATGCCGGATGAAAATGGTATGGAGCTTTTAAAAGATATTCCTTCGGCGATTCATTGTATTATGTTAAGTGTGAATGACTCTGCTGTTATTGTCCGTAAGGCATTAGAGTTGGGGGCAAAAGGCTATCTCAGTAAGCGGTGTAATCCTTCTGAACTTATACAAGCAGTGAGAACAGTTTATGCCGGTGGCGTATATTTAATGCCGGAATTAACTTCTAAGTTAGTGTCAAATAAATTCACTCTAACAGGGAATTTGACTAAGCGAGAATATGAAATTTGTGAGTTATTGATCTTGGGATTGGATACAAAAGAAATTGCAGAAAAATTATCTTTGAGTGTAAAAACGATTTATGTTCATAGAGATAATGCAATGAGTAAATTAAATGTGAAGAATAATGTAGAACTGGCTAAATTATTCTATCAGCAAGGGTAAGCAGATGATCGCTGTTTTTAGTGGGATTTTCATATTTTTTAGTTATTTATGTTTATGGGTGATTTCCGATTATTTATTAATAGATCCCATTTTAGCACTGTTATTCTTGCCATTTGCTTTTAGAGTTGGACTGACTTTACACACAAATATACGTTATTGGTGGGTCGGTTATCTTTCCGAATGGATATTTTTGTACTTTATTTTTAAATCTTACTCAAATATCAGTATTTTTATCCTTTATATTTTAAGCGTGATTTCTATCCCTATCGTTTGGCGTTTTCAGAAAATTTATGTCGGAAAGCAATGGCAGAAGTTTATCGTTCAGGCTTGTTTAACCTTGGTGATTAGCTCATGTAATTTAATTCTTATTGTATTTACACCTTTTCAATTTTCTTCCGTTTTTTTAGTCAGTTTGGTTGGTTGCGTCCTTATGTTACCGGCTTGCACGCTTATTTATGATTATGTCTTTAATAAGTCTTGGATTCCGCTGACCGCGAATCATATTAAAAAACCGATAAGGCTTCGTATGGGATATATCTTTATATATTCTATGCTGTTTATTTTAAATATCATTATTCAATCTTTAATGCCCGGCGAATTTACTCGTTTTGCGATTTTTTGCTTGGCGATTCCAATCGTTTTACTTGCCTTTCACTATGGGTGGCAAGGGGCTTTACTCGGTACCTTATTAAATAGTGTTGCTTTAATCGCGACGACGCATAGCTTTTCTTATGTGGAAATTACTGATTTATTATTATTGATACTGATGCAGACCGTTACGGGGATTTTTCTCGGCTTATCAGTGCAATATCAGAAAGAGTTAAATAGCTATCTATCTATCGAGTTAGAGAGAAATAAGTTATTAACCAAAAAACTTATCAATACGGAAGAAGAAATCCGTAAAGATATCTCTAGGGAATTGCATGATGAAATCGGACAAAATATAACCGCGATTAGAATGCAATCCAGTATCCTAAAAAAATTAGAGTCATCACCAAATTCACAAAGATGTGCAGATATGATCGAGCATTTATCTTTAAATATTTATGATACGACAAAAGGGATTTTAAATCGTATACGTCCTAAATTATTAGATGATCTAGATCTTTATCAAGCGATACAAAATCTGTTTATCGAATTAGATATGGGTAAACAAAATATAAGTACGCATTTAATCTTTGAAAATAAGTTAAAGCACAAGTTAGATCATGTGTTAGAAATTACCATATATAGATTATGCCAAGAAGGTTTGAATAATGCGATGAAGTATTCTCAGGCATCAGAAGTGAGAATCATCATTTTGATTGATCAAGAGATTAAATTATCTATCCATGATAACGGAATCGGATTTGATCCGATGAGCGTTGTTCACGGATTCGGATTAAAAGGTATGAAAGAGAGAGTCGAAATTTTAGACGGGAGCTTTAAAGTGATTTCTCAATCAACAACGGAAAATGAAAGTCAATCAGGTACATCTATTTTTATCACATTGCCTTTGATCTCATAGGGAAAAGAAATGGAAAGATTAAACAATATAGATAATTCGTACCGCCATTGGCGTATTCAGTTAATGATAGCGATGTATATTGGTTATGCCGGATTTTATTTGACGCGTAAAACATTTAATTATGTAACCCCCTCTTTAATTAATGATTTACAGATAGATAAAAATGATATTGGATTGATTTCTACATTATTTTATTTAACCTACGGTATCTCTAAATTTATATTTGGCATTGTGTCAGATCGGGCTAATCCTCGCTATTTTATGTCGATCGGCTTAATTATCACCGGGATAACAAATATTTTATTTGGATTGAGCAGTTCATTAATTGTCCTTACATTATTAGTCATTATAAATGCTTGCTTTCAAGGATGGGGCTGGCCACCGTGTGCGAAGCTCTTAATGATGTGGTATTCTCGTAAAGAAAGAGGCGTTTGGTGGTCTATTTGGAATACCGCGCATAATTTCGGTGGAGCATTAGTTCCGCTTATCGTTGGATTTTTAGCGTTACACTATAGTTGGCGAATCGGCTTTTTTACGGTGGGAGCTTTAGGTGTTTTTATCGGTCTTTTTCTGTTTATTCGTTTAAGAAATACGCCGGAATCAATGGGGTTACCCTCAATCGGCAAGTGGCGAAATGATCAGTTAGAATTAATTCATGAAGAGGAAGAAAAGGCCCTTTCATGGAAATTGATTTTAGGCCGTTATGTTTTTTGTAATAAATATATTTGGCTTTTAGCATTAAGTTATACATTAGTCTATGTTGTTCGTACCGCCATTAATGACTGGGGGAATATCTATCTCACAGAAAAATATCATTATGATTTAATGTCGGCGAATAGTGCGATAACATTATTTGAGATTGGTGGTTTTGTCGGTTCTCTAGCCGCCGGTTGGGGATCGGATAAATTATTTTTAAGTAATCGAAGTCCTATGGCATTAATTTTTTCAGTGGGCATCTTTTTCTCGATTACCGCATTATGGCTAATGCCAAAAGAAAATTATTTACTGCAGTCAATCTTATTCTTTGCAATCGGTTTCTTTGTCTTTGGACCACAAATGCTAATTGGTATGTCCGCAACAGAATGTTCTCATAAACTTTCTCCCGGAGCGGCAACCGGTTTCGTAGGCTTATTTGCTTATTTAGGTGCGGCATTAGCCGGCTATCCTTTGGCACTAGTCTTAGAGAATTTCCAATGGAGTGGCTTTTTTACCGTTGTGGTGTGCTGTAGTTTAGGCATCTCTTTACTCTTACTTCCGTTTTTAGTAGTGAAACGGGATATTCTTGATTAATTATTAAACATTTATTTATGCGTATTTTTATTCTCCTTTATTTTCTTGTGATCAACATCATTAGTTTTTATCTGATGTATGCCGATAAACAAAAATCTGTTAATAAAGCGTGGCGGATTCCCGAGTCAAATTTATTTTTCCTATGTTTTGCCGGTGGATTTATCGGAACGTTTCTCGCAATGAAGTATATTCGCCATAAAACTAAACATTGGCAATTTCATGTCGCCGTGATTGTTTCTGGTTTATTTTGGGTAATCGGTTTACCGGCGTGTTACTACTTCCTCATTTTTAATCATTAGAATTTCTAATCCGAAACCTTAATTTATATCCTATAAGCGATTAGATGAAATGTGATTTAGATCACATTTCTTTTTAGATTAAATCGCTATGATCTCTCTCGGATTTTAATTTTATTATTTTTATTTTTGAGGTGAGTATATGAGTAACGTACGTGTTGAAGTGGATTTATTAGGCGAAAGAGAAGTGCCTGCTGATGCGTATTGGGGAATCCACACATTAAGAGCAGTTGAGAATTTTAATATCTCAAATAACACTATTTCTGATGTACCGGAATTTGTTCGCGGTATGGTGATGGTTAAAAAAGCGACTGCCTTAGCAAACGGCGAATTAGGTGCAATTCCGAAAAAAATCGCAAAAGCTATTGTAGAGGCTTGTGACGAAATTTTAGTTAAAGGTCGCTGTATGGATCAGTTCCCGTCAGATGTCTATCAAGGTGGGGCGGGTACATCAGTAAATATGAATACCAATGAAGTGGTGGCGAATTTAGCGTTAGAATTGCTCGGGCATCAAAAAGGCGAATATAGCGTGATTAATCCAATGGATCACGTGAATGCAAGCCAATCAACCAATGATGCGTACCCAACCGGTTTCCGTATTGCAGTCTATAACAGCATTTTACATTTAATTAAACAAGTACATTACTTACAACAAGGTTTTGAAGCGAAAGCGGAAGAATTTAAAGGCATTTTAAAAATGGGTCGTACTCAATTACAAGATGCCGTACCAATGACAGTTGGTCAAGAATTTAAGGCTTTTGCGGTACTATTAGAAGAAGAAGTGCGTAATTTAAAACGTACTGCTGAATTATTATTAGAAGTCAACTTAGGTGCAACGGCAATCGGTACCGGTTTAAATACCCCAGAAGGCTATTCTCAATTAGTGGTTAAACATTTAGCAGAAGTAACCGGATTACCATGCGTATTATCAGAGAACTTAATTGAAGCGACTTCAGACTGCGGTGCCTATGTAATGGTACACGGTGCGTTAAAACGTACGGCGGTTAAACTTTCAAAAGTATGTAACGACTTACGTTTACTTTCATCAGGCCCACGTGCTGGTTTAAATGAAATTAACTTACCTGAATTACAAGCTGGATCTTCAATTATGCCGGCGAAAGTAAACCCAGTAGTGCCAGAAGTTGTGAACCAAGTTTGCTTTAAAGTAATTGGTAATGATACGACAGTTACCTTTGCGACAGAAGCTGGTCAATTACAATTAAACGTAATGGAACCGGTAATCGGTCAAGCGATGTTTGAATCTATCGACATTCTTGCCAACGCTTGCGTGAATTTACGTGATAAATGTATTGATGGCATCACCGTTAATAAAGAAATCTGTGAAAACTTCGTGTTTAACTCAATCGGTATCGTGACTTATCTCAATCCGTTTATCGGCCACCATAACGGGGATATCGTGGGTAAAATCTGTGCAACAACCGGCAGAGGCGTGCGTGAAGTGGTATTAGAACGCGGTTTACTCACCGAAGCGCAATTAGATGATATTCTTTCAGTTGAAAACTTAATGAACCCGACTTATAAAGCGGCGAAATTTACTGAAGAAGAGTAATTAAATAAATAGACAAGCGGTTGAAATTGCAAGATTTTCTGTAAATTCAACCGCTTGTTTTTATCTTAATATTTCAATAATTATTGAAATATAAAAATAGCACAGTATAATTCCCAATATGAATACAGAACACGCAAGCCAAGTATTTGGTACACTCAATTCGCCGATTAGGTTACAAATTTTTCAGATGCTTGCCGCTCAAGGCAGTAAAGGAATGATTGCTGGAGAATTGGCTAAGCAGTTGAATATTGCGCCGAATAACCTTTCTTTTCATCTAAAAACATTGGCTACCGCCGGCTTAATTCATAGCCGACAAGCGGGTAGATTTGTGCATTATTATGCAAATTTAGCACTTATGATGGAACTAGTAGCTTTTTTAACTACGAATTGTTGTAAAGAAAGTGATGATCCGAATTGCAAATTTTGTGGGTGAAATGCTCACAAAATTTTTTACCTGAATATTTCAATAGGTATTGAAATATTGGAGAAAATATGGAAAAAGTGACAATTTATCATAATCCAAAATGTGGTACATCTCGTAATACATTAGCGTTAATCCGCCACTTAGGCATTGAACCTACGATCATTCACTACCTTGAAACACCTCCCGATGAGGCTACACTACGAAACTTAATTTCAGCAATGGGGATCTGTGTGCGAGATCTACTTCGGATGAATGTAGCTCCCTATGAAACATTAAATTTAGGTCGTATGGAATTGAGCGATGACGAACTAATTGCGGCGATGCTTGCTGAACCGATTTTAATAAATCGTCCGATTGTTATCACAAGCAAAGGTGTTCAACTTTGTCGTCCGTCTGAAAAATTTTTGGAAATCTCACCGGTTTCCTTGGATAAACCTTTTATTAAAGAAGATGGTGGAGTGATTGAGTTATAAGGAAGAAATATATGGGAATTTTTGAACGATTTTTAACCCTTTGGGTTGCTTTGGCAATTACAGCCGGAGTTGCATTAGGTGTAGCATTTCCGCAAGCGGTCGAAAAAGTGGCATTATTGGAAATCGCACATATTAATTTACCGGTAGCGGTATTAATTTGGTTGATGATTTACCCAATGATGATCCAAATCGACTGGTCGGCAATCAAAGATGTAGGTAAAAAGCCGAAAGGTTTAGCAATGACGATCGTGGTAAATTGGTTAATTAAGCCATTTACAATGGCATTAATCGGTTGGCTATTTTTCCGCTTTTTGTTTGCTTCATGGGTTGAGCCGCAAACGGCTCAGGAATATATCGCAGGTATGATCTTACTTGGTGTTGCACCTTGTACTGCAATGGTTTTCGTTTGGTCTCAATTAGTAAAAGGGGATCCGAATTATACGTTGGTGCAAGTATCAGTAAATGACATTATTATGATTTTTGCTTTTGCACCGATCGCCGGTTTTCTATTAGGAGTGAGTGATATTACGATTCCTTGGGAAACATTGCTATATAGCACGCTACTTTATGTGGTATTGCCGTTAATAGCAGGTAGTGTCACTCGCAAAATTTTGCTGAAATCCAACCGCTCTATTTCTCAATTCGGCAACAAATTAAAGCCGTTTTCAATGATGGGGCTGATCTTAACCGTAGTGTTATTATTTGCATTCCAAGCGGAAACAATCTTAGCCAATCCACTGATTATTGTACTGATTGCAATACCGTTATTGGTTCAGACATACGGTATTTTCTTTCTTAGCCATTTAGTGTCGAAATGGTTAAATTTACCAAAAGAAATTGCCGCACCAGCTTGTTTAATCGGTACTAGTAATTTCTTTGAATTAGCGGTGGCTGTTGCAATTTCGCTGTTTGGTTTACATTCTGGTGCTTGCTTTAGCAACGGTAATTGGTGTGTTAGTTGAAGTGCCGGTTATGCTGTCGTTAGTCTGGTGGATTAATCATCATAACGACTAAAAGAAAAGCGGTCGAATTTGCAAAATTTTCTGCAAACTCGACCGCTTATTTATGGAAGACTAGCTGTTGCTAATGCTTAATTGGTCATTTTGATAGTCCACCACAACAGGGCTATTCGGTAATAATTTGCCGCTTAAGATCTGTTGTGCAAGCGGATTTTCAAGCTCTTGCTGAATTGCACGTTTGAGCGGTCTTGCACCGAATAACGGGTCAAAGCCGGCTTTGCCGATATGGTCTAATGTTGCATCGGTAACTGTTACTTCGTAACCGCGTTCCGCAAGGCGAGCAATTAAACGTTGTAATTGGATACGAGCAATCGAACGAATATGCTCTTGACCAAGTGGGTGGAATACAACAGTTTCATCAATACGGTTGATAAATTCCGGACGGAAATGTTGTCCTACCACTGACATTACCACTTCTTTCATTCCAGCATAATCTAATTCCGGATTTTCCTGGATTAAATGTGAACCTAAGTTTGAGGTCATAATCACCACCGTATTGCGGAAATCTACCGTACGACCTTGACCATCGGTTAAACGACCGTCATCCAACACTTGAAGCAAGATATTAAACACATCAGGATGAGCTTTTTCTACCTCATCAAGTAACACAACAGAATATGGACGGCGGCGAACCGCTTCTGTCAAATAACCGCCTTCTTCATAACCGACATAGCCCGGAGGTGCGCCGACTAAACGAGAAACGCTATGTTTTTCCATAAATTCCGACATATCGATACGTACCATTGCATCAGGATCGTCGAAGAGGAAATTCGCCAAGGTTTTGCAAAGTTCGGTTTTACCGACCCCAGTCGGACCGAGGAATAAGAACGAACCAATCGGGCGATTCGGATCCGACAATCCGGCACGACTACGGCGAATTGCATTTGCCACTGCTTCCACCGCTTCATTTTGCCCAATTACACGGCTGTGTAACACTTCTTCCATACGCAACAGTTTTTCTTTCTCGCCTTCCATCATTTTGGAAACCGGAATACCGGTCGCTTTTGAAAGCACTTCTGCAATTTCTTCATCGGTGACTTTGGTACGAAGTAGCTGATTCTCTCCGCCTTCTTCCTCTCGTTTTACCGCTTCGTGTAATTGTTTTTCTAGTGCTGGAATTTTACCGTATTGCAATTCGGACATTTTCTCGAAGTTACTTTCACGGCGAGCCTGGTCCATTTCAATACGGGCATTTTCTAACTCAGTTTTGATATGTTGCGTACCGAGTAGAGCAGATTTTTCCGCTTTCCAGACTTCTTCCAATTCAGAATATTCACGCTCACGAGCGGTCAATTCTTCATCTAATTTTGCAAGACGTTGACGGCTTGCTTCATCTTCCTCTTTTTGTAACGCTTGGCGTTCCAATTTTAGCTGAATGATACGGCGTTCAAGTTTATCAAGCGGTTCTGGTTTTGAATCAATTTCCATACGTAAACTTGATGTTGCTTCATCAATTAAATCAATCGCTTTATCTGGTAATTGGCGATCACTAATATAACGGTGTGAAAGTGTTGCTGCCGCTACAATCGCCGGGTCGGTAATTTGTACGTGGTGGTGGATTTCGTAACGTTCTTTTAAACCACGTAAAATTGCAATCGTATCTTCTACAGTCGGTTCATCCACTAATACTTTTTGGAAACGACGTTCAAGTGCCGCATCTTTTTCGATATATTGGCGATACTCATCTAGTGTAGTTGCCCCAACGCAATGTAATTCGCCACGAGCAAGTGACGGTTTGAGCAAGTTACCGGCATCCATTGCACCGTCTGTTTTACCTGCGCCGACCATGGTGTGAATTTCATCAATAAATAAGATAACCTGACCTTCTTCTTTGGATAATTCATTGAGTACCGCTTTTAGACGTTCTTCAAATTCACCACGATATTTTGCACCGGCAATTAATGCACCCATATCGAGAGAAAGCACACGTTTATTTTTTAAACCTTCCGGCACTTCGCCGTTGACAATACGCTGTGCCAAGCCTTCTACGATCGCAGTTTTACCAACGCCCGGTTCACCGATTAATACCGGGTTGTTTTTTGTACGGCGTTGTAAAACTTGTACTGCACGGCGGATTTCTTCATCACGACCTATCACCGGATCTAATTTACCTGCTTTGGCACGTTCGGTAAGATCGATAGTATATTTTTGTAGTGCTTGTCTGGTTTCTTCTGCGTTTTGATTATTCACGGTTTCTCCTCCTCGAATTTGGCTGATTGCTGCGTTTACTTTCTCTTTAGTCAAGCCAAATTGTTTTAATAATTTACCTAAATCGCCGTTATCATCCAGTGCGGCAAGTACGAATAATTCCGATGAAATAAAGCTATCACCGAATTGTTGTGCCAATTTATCACATTGATTTAACAGGCGAATCAGTTGTTGTGACGGCTGTGTCGTACCGCCGGACACGGTCGGTAAGCGGTTTAAAATCGCTTCTAATTCACTCAAAATACGTTGCGGTTGCACATTGAGAGCAGTAAATAGCGGAGCGATAGAGCCGTCTTGTTGTTTGACTAACGCATAAAGTAAATGTGCTGGTTCAATGTAGTTATTATCTTTTCCGATGGCTAACGATTGTGCTTCTGCAAGGGCTTCTTGCAGTTTGGTCGTAAATTTTTCGAAATTCATATGTTTACTCCTAAATTTCATTAATCTGTATCGAGCAAGATTTATACTTGCTTCAACGCTGTAATAAATGGAGCTAGTCGAATTTATTTCAAGTGAAAATGTGAAAAAGATCACAAAAAAGGAATAAATACCCAGTTATAGGTATTACTTTGTGTTTTTTTTGATTCTTGTCAATAAAACTTATCAGAACTGTTCTTAAAATGTTATCAAGGTAACAGATTAGTTACCTTTTTATTTTCAATCACAACAAATTAGAGGTCAAAATGAAAAAAACAGTATTAGCGGCAGTATTAGGTAGTGTGTTATTAGCCGGTTCGGCAATGGCACATCAAGCGGGCGATGTGATTTTCCGTGCCGGTGCGATTACAGTAGATGCAAACTCTAGCTCAACGACAAAAACAGCAGTAGATGTAGATTTAAAAGTAAAAAATAATACTCAATTAGGTTTAACCGGTACTTATATGTTTACGGATAATATCGGTGTGGAATTATTAGTCGCAACGCCATTCTCACATAAAATCCATGCAAATGTACCAGCACTTGGTTTAGGTCTAGGACGTGTAGCCATTGTTAAACAACTTCCACCAAGTTTATATGCTCAATATTACTTTGGTGATGCAAATTCAACATTCCGCCCGTATGTTGGTGCAGGTCTAAACTACACTCGTTTTTATCACGCAAAATCAACACATTCAGCCGTTACTGATCTCAAAGTGAAAAAACACTCTTTTGGTCCAGTAGCGAATGTGGGTGTAGACGTGAAATTAACTGATAATATTTATTTTAATGCGGCAAAGATGGTATACACGCATTAAAACAACAGCGAATTTCAAAGCGTTAAATTTAGATCACGAAGTGAAATTAAAATTAGATCCAGTTGTTTATTTTGCTGGTTTCGGGGTTAGATTCTAGTAGAACGATAATTGGAAACAGAAGGGAGCTTTTAAAGCTCCCTTTTTCGTGGTAAGAAATGAGTCAAAAATAACCGCTTGTTAAGCACAAAAATGTAGGATCATTTTGGTGAGTAATTCTCGGGTCGGCTCAATAAATTTCGTTTCTAAAAATTCATCCGGTTGATGAGCTTGCTCAATGGAGCCGGGACCTAAAACGAGAGTCGGGCAGAGTTGCTGAATAAAAGGTGCTTCGGTGCAATAGTTTACCGCATCGCATTTTTCGCCTAACAGCTTTTCAACCACTTGTACTACTTGTGCGGAATGTTCACACTCATAACCGGGAATACCGTCGTGCAAATGGCGAATTTCAATTAGATCGCCGTATTGTTCCAACATTGGTTTTAGATTTTCGTTTACCATTGCATATAAATCTTCAACCGGCAGATTTGGCAATGGGCGCATATCGAATTGCAATTCACAACACGCACAAATACGATTAATTGCATCGCCGCCGTGGATATTGCCGAAGTTCATTGTTGGATATGGCACTTTAAACAGATCATTATGATATTTTTCACGTAGCTGATTACGCATATTCATCAGATAACCAGTCGCTTGGTGCATTAATTCAATCGCATTAATACCACGATCCGGATCACTTGAGTGACCGCTTTTTCCGGTAATTCTGACCGCTTCACCGACATGACCTTTATGCGCTCGAATCGGTTTTAAAGAAGTTGGTTCGCCAATAATCGCACAATCAGGGCGAATATGCGTATGTTGAGCAAAGGTTCTCGCACCAAGCATCGTGGTTTCTTCATCGGCAGTCGCTAGAATACGTAACGGCTTAGTCAGTTTGCTTAAATCAATTTGGCTAAGCACATCGACAATAAAAGCAAAAAAGCCTTTCATATCCGCTGTACCTAAACCGTAGAATTTACCGTCTTGTTCGGTTAACGCAAATGGATTAAATGTCCATTTCCCTTCGTCAAATGGCACGGTGTCGGTATGACCGGCTAACAATAGACCGCCTTCGCCTTCGCCGTAAGTGGCTAATAAATTATATTTATCACGACTGCCTTCCACTCGGATAATCTCGGTTTTAAATCCGAAATCGGCAAGCCATGTTGCCAGTAATTCGATAAGTTGTTTGTTAGATTGATCTTCCGCCGCTTCTAAACTGGAAATAGTCGGCACGCAATTAAATTGCGGTAACGTTCGATAAATTTTGTGTTTGCCATAATACTTTCTCTTTTTATTTACGTTTTAACATTGCTAGACCGGCGAGGATTTCCCAAATCATAATTGCATAGATAGCTATTCGCTCAAGTATCGGTGTTAGTATATTTGGGAAAAAGATTGTTATGAGTACGCAAAATACTCCGATTGTACCGGCTTGCATACTAAAACGGCGTAACCAAATAAGTTTCGGTTTAACAATATCAATTCCTGCCATAATAATTGCCAAGTTACCGAATAAATAGGTCAGACTTGCCCCTAAATTTTGCAAACCGCCGGCAGTCATTTTGCCTTGTGATGAAGGTATTAAACTCATACCAATCGTGAAGAAAACCGCAAAAATCAGTGCTAATAACCAATATTTACGGCGAGATAATTGTAGTAGTACAGCAAGATATGCAATGGCAAAGCCTAGACCTTGAAGACTGAATACCGCATTCATCACTTGATATAACGGTGAGAACGTATTGGTTTTGCCATCAATTACAGCACCAAACGGAAGCAATAATTCTAGTACAGTATGGCGAGGGTAGGTAATCAATGATGACTCGCTGAATAATGCGGCTACAAATTCCGCAAAAATATAGAATACCCCCATAAACGAAAGCAGAACAGAGAGTAAAATCACGATAGAACGTGCACTGCCTCGAATAATCGGGTGCATTAAAAATGGATAAAAGGCAACGCCGAATGACCCGTTGCTGAAAAAATTTTGTAGTTGATGAGAAATATCAACAATTTTATTTGCAAAAAATTTTAGAAACGCAACCGCTTGCTTAACCAATGTTGTTTTCATACGAATGCCTAAAGTTAATGTATAAGAAGAGAATAAATTGCACCGATAAAGAGCAGGCTAATAAGTAACAATAAACCTTTTTCTAAAGCATTTAAGTTAAGTTTTTCGCCATTTTGTTTACGTGAATAGAAAAAGAGCAAGATGCCCGGCACGTATAATACTACTGATAATAATAAGTAATCTAACCCAGCGGCATACACAATCCATAAACCATAAATTGATGCCATTGCACCGGTTAATTTGATATACCATGCTTCATTTTGTTTCATCGCTACTTTGAATAAATAAGCACCGACTAAGAAATAAGGCACTAAAATCATTGTAGTCGAAAGTTGAATCAACATACTATAACCTTTGCCGGTAAACAGCACCAAAAGTAAGCTAATTTGAATAGTAATATTAGTTAACCATAAGCCAGCAATAGGTGTGCCGTTGATATTCGTACGGTTTAATAATTTCGGAAATACTTTGGTTTTTGCCGCTTGGTAAGGGATTTCCGATGAAAACATTGTCCAGCTCATATAAGAAGCCAGTACGGAAACAATTAGGCAAAGCGTAATAATAATCTTACCGCTTGCCCCAATCATATGTTCCATTAAACCTGCCATAGACGGGTTCGGCATTTGTGCGATCACTTCACGAGGCAAAATACCGAGTGAAAGCACAGTAATCGCAACATATAACACTAATGTAATTAAAATTCCTAAAATGGTTGCTAAGCCAACATCACTTTTCTTTTTTGCATGTGCCGAAAGCACCGAAGCCCCTTCTACACCGACAAAGACCCAAAGGGTAATCAACATGGTATTTTTTACTTGTGTTAACGTATTTTTTTCTAGCGTGGCTCCGCTGAAATCTTGTACAAATTGTTCAGGGGAGAAGAACCAAATTGCCAAGCCGATAAATAAGAAGAGCGGTAAAGTTTTAACAATTGTCGCAACTAAATTCACAAAGGCGGCTTCTCGGATACCTCGTGCAATCAGATGATGAATTAACCAGACAATCAGAGATGCACCTAAAATCGAAGCGACGGTATTACCTTGCCCAAAAATAGTATAGTTTTCGCTATCAATAAAAGTCCCCACGCCTTCAAAAGCCACGACTAAATAGCCAACAGCGCCGATCGCCGTACAAAGCCAATACCCCCAAGCGGCTAATCCACCGACTAAATCCCCAAAACCTTCTCGAGCGTAAGTATATACGCCACCTTCCAATTCCGGTTTAATACGAGATAGAAAGAAGAAAGATAAGCCTAAAAAAATGATACCAATACCAGTAATTAACCAACCGATTAATAATGCTTTCGCACCAGATACTTCCGCCATATTTTGCGGAAGGCTAAAAATGCCTGAGCCGATCATTGAGCTAAGTACCAAAGCAGTTAATGAAAAAAGACCGATTTTGCCTTTTGACATAAAATGTCCTTCTTATAATTGTTATTCACACAAACTGCATAATTTAGCATAAAAATAAAAAATCCCCTAATGTAGAAAACACAAGGGGATGATGAATGTTAGCTCCAATCAACGTTGGTAAAACTATTATAAACTGCCCAAATAAATAAGAGTCCGATTAAGAGTAATAAGATTTTTTCAAATGTTGTTAAATTTAAGGCTTTACCTTGATGTTGATAACGTGAGTAAAGGAATAAAGCAATGCCCGGTACATAGAGGAGTACCGATAATAATAAGTAATCTAACCCTGCCGCATAAACAATCCATAAACCGTAAATTGATGCGATAAAACCGGTCAGTTTGATATACCACGCTGAATTTTGTTGGAATGACAATTTCAATAAATATGCACCGATTAAGAAATAAGGAACAAGAATCATTGAAGTTGAAATT
Organism: Actinobacillus arthritidis; assembly: GCF_029774155.1. Taxonomy (NCBI): domain Bacteria; kingdom Pseudomonadati; phylum Pseudomonadota; class Gammaproteobacteria; order Pasteurellales; family Pasteurellaceae; genus Actinobacillus; species Actinobacillus arthritidis. Next base: position 340,253 of record NZ_CP103833.1, read on the forward strand.
AATAATAATGCGTTATAACTTTTTCCGGTTAAAAGCACTAAAAATAAACAGAATTGAACAACAAAACCGGTAAACCAAAGTGAATTAATCGGCACTTCATTTGCGTTTAATTTATCTAAAATTTTCGGGAACGCACCGTTTTTCGCACCACGATAAGGCACTTCAGCCGAATACATTGTCCAGCTTACATAAGAAGCAAGCACCGACACAATTAAGCAAAAAGTAATTAAAATCTTACCGCTTGAGCCGATCATGCTTTCCAATAAACCCGCCATTGACGGGTTTGACATCTCCGCAATGGTTTCACGCGGTAAAATGCCGAGTGAAAGCACGGTAATTGCAATGTATAAAACCAAAGCAATTAAAATACCGAAAACAGTGGCTAAACCGACATCGCTTTTCTTTTTCGCATGCGCAGATAATACCGACGCACCTTCCACACCGGTAAATACCCAAAGGGTAATTAACATCGTGTTTTTAACTTGTTCCGAAACGCTGTTATTCAGTGTTGTACCTTGCAAATCTTGATTAAAGGTTTCGCTTTTAAAATACCAAATCGCTAAACCGATAAATAGTACGAGCGGGAACACTTTCACAAACGTTGCAACCAAGTTTACCGTTGCCGCTTCTTTTACGCCACTTGCTACTAAAGCGTGAACTAACCACACGATAATTGAAGCGCCGATAAAAGAAGCAAGTGTATTACCTTGCCCGAAAATAATTTTGGATTCCGTGTCGGTAAATGAACCAATCCCTTCGAATGCCACCACTAAATAGCCGACAATCCCGATCGTCGCACACAGCCAGTAACCCCAAGCGGATAAAAAACCGACAAGATCACCGAATCCCTCTCGTGCATAAGTATAAATACCGCCGTCTAAATCCGGACGCAGACGAGAAATAAAGAAGAAAGAAAGCCCAAGGAAAATAATTCCGATACCGGTAATGATCCAACCGAGAATTAACGCCTCACCGCCGGCGACTGCCGCCATATTTTGCGGTAGGCTGAAAATCCCGGAACCAATCATCGAACTGAGAACCAGTGCGGTTAAAGAAAGTAACCCAATTTTTTTGTTTGACATAATTGCCCTTATTTTGATGTTGTGTTTGATACAAGCGGTTAAATTTTGCGGATGTTTTGCAAAAAATTGCCAATTTTGACCGCTTATTCGGTTATTTTAAATGTTTCGCTAGTGTGTTGATGTATTCGATGCCGATACCGCAACAGCCGCCGACAATGGTTGCGCCTTGTGCCGTCCATTTTTGCGCCCACGCAAGATAGGCTTCAGGATCTAAATCTTTACGCACTTCGTCTAAACCGTCATTGGCGGTTGCATCTTTCGGTTGCGGAGCAAAGGCATTTGCATACGCACCGGTTTGGATATGTGTCGCATTTTTTTCTTTTAGAATAGATTGAGTTATTGCAAGTGCTTGCTCGATCACTTCAGGCTGGCGACAGTTAAATAAAATCGCATCAACGCCTAATTCCACCATTTTTTCAATCGCAAGAGCTACTGGCTCGCCGGAACGTAGTTGCGGCTCTTGTGTCGGTTCATCATCGGTTAAGGTAAACGAAACCCAAAGCGGGCGATTATCTTTTGGCAATAACGGCTTAATCGAAGTCGGTTCAATAATCGCACTTTGCGTTTCACATAACCAAATATCCACATAAGGCGCAAGCCCGTCAATAATCGGTTGAGCGATTTCCGCAAAACGATTCGCTTGAATCAAATCGGCACGGTAAGAGCCGAACATCGGTGGTAATGAACCGGCAATTTTTGCAGATTTTCCGCTATTTTTAACCGCTTGTTTTGCCAAACGACCGGCTAAATCGGCAAGCATTTTACCGTCTGCGCTAAAGCGCTGTTCGCCAATATGGAATGGCACAACCGCATAGCTGTTGGTCGTAATCACTTCTGCGCCGTTTGCGATAAAATCTTCGTGGACTTGTTGCACCGCAGACGGTTTTTCATAAAGCGATAAAGCCGACCATTCAGGTTGTTTGAAAGGTGCGTTTAAACGCATTAACTCACGGCTCATACCGCCGTCTAAAATTGTGATTGCCATATATTGCCCCATAAAATCATTTAGAAGTAAAGTTGAAAAATAGTTTGCCTTAGATGCTCAAAAAATATATTATAGACGTCTAGATGGAAAAACTTCCAAAAGAATTTAATATAAGCGGTCGAATTTTGCAAATATTTTGTGATTTTTGACCGCTTGTAAATTTTAGTGAGGGAGCAACGCTCCTGCCTATATAAAGGTATAACCAAAGGATAATTACAATGGCGATTAATTTATTTACTTCAGAATCAGTATCAGAAGGACATCCGGATAAAATTGCGGACCAAATCTCGGATGCGGTGTTAGATGAAATTTTAAAACAAGACCCGAAAGCGCGTGTGGCGTGTGAAACTTATGTAAAAACCGGTATGGCATTGGTCGGCGGTGAAATCACCACTTCTGCGTGGGTGGATATCGAAAACTTAACCCGTCAAGTGATTTGCGACATCGGCTATACCCATTCGGATATGGGCTTTGATGCACATTCTTGTGCGGTATTAAATGCGATTGGTAAACAATCTCCGGATATTAACCAAGGTGTTGACCGTGCGGATCCGTTAGAGCAAGGTGCGGGCGACCAAGGTATTATGTTCGGTTATGCAACCAATGAAACCGATGTATTAATGCCGGCACCGATTACATACGCCCATCGTTTAATGGAACAACAAGCGAAAGTACGTAAATCTGGCAAATTAGACTGGTTACGTCCGGATGCGAAAAGCCAATTAACCTTCGCTTATGAAAATAACAAAATCGTAGGGATTGATGCGGTGGTGCTTTCAACCCAACACGCTGAACACGTTTCACAAAAAGATTTAGTGGAAGGTGTGATGGAAGAAATCATCAAGCCGGTATTGCCAAGCGAATGGTTAAGCCAAAACACCAAATACTTCATTAACCCGACTGGTCGTTTCGTGATTGGCGGTCCAATGGGTGACTGTGGTTTAACCGGCCGTAAAATTATCGTAGATACTTACGGTGGTGCGACTCGTCACGGTGGCGGTGCATTCTCTGGTAAAGACCCATCAAAAGTTGACCGTTCGGCGACGATACGCAAGACGTTATGTAGCAAAAAATATCGTGGCGGCAGGTTTAGCGGATCGTTGTGAAATCCAGCTTTCTTATGCAATCGGTGTGGCGGATCCGACATCAATTATGGTGGAAACGTTCGGCACAGGTAAAGTTTCAAATGAAACATTAGTGAAATTAATCTACCAAAACTTTGATTTACGTCCATACGGCTTAATCAAAATGTTAGATTTAATCCGTCCGATTTACCGTGAAACAGCAACTTACGGTCACTTTGGTCGTGAACATTTCCCATGGGAACAAACAGATAAAGCGGAAGCATTACGTGCTGGTGCAGGTTTATAATTAAGTTGAAATAGCTTAGCCATATAGAGCGGTTGAATTTACAGAGAAATGTGTACGTTCAACCGCTTGTTTTTTAATTCGGTATTATTACGCAAACGTTTGCCTAAAAGGCTGTAAAAGCGTATAATTCGCCCCAATTTTTTAGTTTGAGGCATTTATGCAAAATTTACGTTATCCTGTCGATTCTAAACCGCCTTTCGGTTTAACCCTTTTACTCGCAAGACACAACATCTTTTAGCCGCACTTGGTGGAATTATTGCCGTGCCGCTTGTTATCGGAAATGTATTAAAACTTCCAACACCGGATACCATTGTATTGGTTAATGCGGCGTTATTGGTTTCAGGGATTGTGACGATTATTCAATGTAGAGGCGTTGGCCCTATTGGTTTGCGTTTACCGAGCGTGATGGGAACGAGCTTTACTTTCGTAGCGAGCACTTGCGATTGGTTTTAGCGAACATGGTGTTGCCGGCATTATGGGCGCTTCGTTAGTCGGCTCATTAGTGATGATTATCGGTAGCTTCTTTATGCCATATGTCCGTAAATTATTCCCACCAGTCGTGACCGGCGTAGTGGTAATGATGATCGGTCTGAGTTTAATTCCTGTCGCAGTAGACTGGTTCGCCGGCGGTCAAAAAGGCGATGCACATTATTCGGATCCGGCAAATCTTGCAATGGCGACTTTTGTACTTGTGCTGGTTGTGATCTTAGTACAATGGGGTAAAGGTATTTTCTCAGCGGCGGCGATTGTGATCGGTATGATGGTCGGTTATGTAGTGGCGTTAGCATTAGGTTGGATCAACTTTGATGCGGTTAAAAATGCAGAAACTTTTGCCATTCCGCGACCGTTGCATTTCGGATTAGCTTTTCCAATTTCAGGTATTATCGGGATGTCGATTGCTTATTTAGTGACGATTGTTGAATCAAGCGGTAACTTTTTAGCATTAGGTAATGCAACACAAACCGAAATCACCGGTAAGCATTTACGTGGCGGTGTATTATGTGACGGTTTAGGCTCTGCATTTGCGGCAATTATGTCGACTACGCCATTCTCATCGTTTGCACAAAATATCGGTGTCATTTCGTTGACCGGTGTGGCAAGTCGCTATGTAGTAACGGTTATGGGCGTATTACTGGTTTTAGCCGGTGTATTTCCTTGGTTTGGCGCATTAATCGTTTCGATTCCTAGCCCTGTTTTAGGTGGTGCGGGCTTAATGATGTTTGCGATGATTATTGTCGCTGGTATCCAAATGTTGGATAAAGTAGAACGTTCAAAACGTAATGGTTTAATTATTGCGATTTCAATCGGTTGCGGTTTAGCGGTGACGACTCGTCCTGAATTATTAGATAAATTACCGAGCTTCTTTAAAGAGGTATTCGGTTCAGGCATTACGGTCGGATCACTACTTGCATTAGTGCTAAATCTGATTCTTCCTGAGGATAAGGAATAAATAATTAGTGCAATTGGAAAAACTTACTTGAAATTGGGTAAGTGAAGCCTTATCTTACGAAATAACTTAACGCCACGGTCAAGTGGCGTTTTCTTTTTAGATTATCAATTAAGGAAACAAATTATGACATTACAAGTTACTGACGCAACTTTTGAACAAGAAGTTTTAAAATCAGATGTACCTGTATTATTAGACTTTTGGGCACCATGGTGTGGTCCTTGCCGTATGGTTGCACCAATTTTAGACGAATTATCAGAAGAGTTTGCAGGTCGTGCGAAAATCGCTAAAGTAAATGTGGATGAGAACCAACAAATCCCAGCACAGTTTGGTATTCGTTCAATCCCAACTTTAATCCTTTTCAAAAATGGTGAAGTGGTTGCAACACAAGTTGGTGCATTACCAAAATCACAATTAAGTGCATTTGTTGAACAAGTGCTTTAATCTTTAATTTTCTAAATCGGGCGAGTTAATTCTCGCCCTTTTTATTTGCAAAAAAATTGTTAAAAAAGACCGCTATTTGCTATATAAAGCCTAGCAAAATCAAGTACAAATAGGTACAATCGACAAGCTACGTTATTTTTAATAGACGTACAGAAATTTTTTATTTTGGAGAAATTTATGTCGTGGAATGAATCAGGCAACCAGCAAGATCCGTGGGGTAAACCGGGTCAAAAAAAGCCTGAGCAACAAGGGCAAGGTTCGCAACAAGAACCGAATCAACAGAATAATCGCCAAGAGCCGCCGGATTTAGAGGAGGCTTTTAGCTCGTTACTAAAAAAAATGGGTGGTGGTAAAAAAGGAAATCAATCGGGAAATTCGCAGAATTTCGGTAAATTCCTACCGCTTACAGCCATTTTAGCCGCTATCGTTTGGGGTGCATCCGGATTTTATACCGTTCAAGAGGCGGAAAGAGGGGTTGTGACTCGTTTCGGGAAATTGCACCAAATCGTAATGCCGGGATTAAACTGGAAACCGACTTTTATTGATGAAGTGATTCCGGTCAATATTGAGCGTGTATCAGAATTAAAAACCGGCGGTTCAATGCTGACACAAGACGAAAATATGGTTCAGGTTGAAATGACAGTTCAATACCGTGTTGAAGATCCGGCTAAATATAAATTTAGCGTGCGTGATGCGGATGATAGCTTAAAACAAGCGACAGACAGTGCATTACGTTATGTGATCGGTCATATGTCAATGGACGATATTTTAACTACCGGTCGTGCAACGGTGCGTGAGAAAACTTGGCAAACTCTCCGTGATATTATTAAAACCTATGATATGGGGTTATTGGTTACGGACGTAAACTTCCAATCTGCTCGCCCACCAGAAGAAGTAAAAGATGCGTTTGATGATGCTATTAAAGCACAAGAAGACGAACAGCGTTTAATTCGTGAAGCGGAAGCCTATGCTCGTGGGCGTGAACCGATTGCACGTGGTCAGGCACAACGTATCGTTGAACAAGCGACGGCTTATAAAGATCAAATCGTGTTAGAAGCAAAAGGTGAAGTAGAACGTTTTTCTAAACTTTTACCGGAATATAAAGTCGCACCGAAAGTAATGCGTGAGCGTTTATATATCGAAACCATGGAAAAAGTGATGAAAAATACGCCGAAAGTGATTATGGACGGCAATGGTAATAATTTAAACGTACTTCCAATGGATAAATTATTGGCTAAACCAACAGTATCTGAGCCAGTGAAACAAGCGACACCAATTATTGTTCAGCAACCGCAAGTCATGCAACAACCAGTACAAACTTCTGTGCCAAATACACAACAAAATAAAGAGCCGGTACGTAAGGGGAGATTTTAAAAATGCGTAAATTCTTATTACCTATTTTATCTCTCATTGCTTTTGCGGTGATTTCTTGTATTACGATAGTACCAGAAGGTTATCGTGGAATTATGTTACGTTTTAATAAAGTACACCGTGATTCAGACCAAAAAGTAGTGGTTTATGCACCGGGTTTACACTTTAAAGCACCGTTTATTGATAGCTTAAAAGTATTGGATGCACGTATTCAAATTTTAGACGGTCAAGAAGATCGCTTTGTCACGGTTGAGAAAAAAGACTTATTAGTTGATTCTTACGTAAAATGGCGTATCAGCGATTTCGGTCAATTTTATACCGCAACCGGTGGTGATGCACAACGTGCTTCGGATCTTTTAAAACGTAAAGTGGGCGACCGTTTACGTTCTGAAATTGGTTCTCGTACGATTAAAGATATCGTATCGGGTTCTCGTGGCGAATTGATGGCCGGCGCACAAAAAGCATTAAATGACGGTGATGACGGTGCTGAGAAACTTGGTATCGAAGTGGTTGACGTACGTGTGAAACAGATCAACCTACCGAATGAAGTTTCATCTTCAATTTATCAACGTATGCGTGCGGAACGTCTCGCAGTTGCAAGTGAACACCGTTCGCAAGGCGAAGAAAAAGCTGAAATTATTCGTGCCGAAGTCGATAAGAAAGTCGTGCTTATTGAAGCACAAGCGAAGAAAACTGCTGAAACTTTACGCGGTGAAGGCGATGCACAAGCGGCAAAAATTTATGCAGACGCATTCAGCCAAGAGCCAGAGTTTTATAGCTTCGTTCGTAGCTTAAAGGCATACGAAAACAGCTTTGCAAAAGATCAAAGCAATATGATGCTACTTAAATCGGACAGCGAGTTTTTCCGTTTTATGAAAGCACCGACAAAATAATTGTATCTATAAGACCCGATCTATATCGGGTCTTTGATTTTTTTATTTCGCTCTGAAAACAACGTATTACAAGCGGTAGGATTTAGCCGTTTTGGGGTAAATTTCTTAGAATATTTAACCGCTTGTTATTGGTGTGTTTGGAGTGAAGATACCAATTCAATTCAAAACTAACTAAAGAGGCAATTCCTATGGGTAAAAGTGTTGCTATTCTCGGCGCTCAGTGGGGCGATGAAGGGAAAGGTAAAATCGTAGATTTATTAACAGACCGTGTAAAATATGTGGTTCGTTATCAAGGTGGTCACAATGCGGGCCATACCTTAATTATCAATGGTGAAAAAACTGTTCTTCGTCTTATTCCGAGCGGTATTTTACGTGATAATGTCACCTGCTTAATTGGTAACGGTGTAGTGCTTTCTCCGGAAGCTCTAATGAAAGAGATGGGTGAATTAGAAGCACGTGGAATTAACGTTCGTGAGCGTTTAAAAATTTCAGAAGCTTGCCCATTAATTCTTCCTTACCATGTTGCAATGGATCACGCGCGTGAAGCGGCATTAGGCAAAAATAAAATCGGTACAACCGGTCGTGGTATCGGCCCGGCATACGAAGATAAAGTTGCTCGCCGTGGTTTACGTGTAAGTGATTTATTTGACAAAGAAGCATTTGCTGAAAAATTAAAAGATATTTTGGATTACTACAACTTCCAATTAGTACATTACTATAAAGTTGAGCCGGTAGATTTCCAAAAAACTTTAGACGATGTATTTGCGGTAGCTGACGTGATTAAAGGTATGGTTGCGGACGTAACAACTTTACTTCACGAAGCACGTAAAGAAGGCGTGAATATCTTATTTGAAGGTGCGCAAGGCACAATGTTAGATATCGACCACGGTACATACCCGTTTGTAACTAGTTCAAATACTACTGCAGGTGGTGTTGCAACCGGTTCAGGTTTTGGTCCTCGTAATCTTGACTATGTATTAGGTATCATCAAAGCATACTGTACTCGTGTGGGGAGTGGCCCATTCACTACGGAATTATTTGATGAAGTGGGGGCGGAAATTGCACGTAAAGGTAATGAGTTTGGTGCAGTAACCGGTCGTCCACGCCGTTGTGGTTGGTTTGATGCGGTAGCAGTACGCCGTGCAGTACAAATTAACTCGATTTCTGGCTTCTGTATGACAAAATTAGATGTATTAGATGGCTTTAAAGAGTTAAAAATCTGTACCGCATACAAAATGCCAAATGGTGAAATCGTAGAATACGCACCGATGGCGACCAAAGATTGGGAAGGTGTTGAGCCGATTTACGAAACAATGCCGGGCTGGTCTGAAAACACCTTCCGTGTCACTAAACGTGAAGAGTTACCACAAGCGGCGTTAGATTACATCAAACGTATTGAAGAGCTTGTTGGCGTGCCGGTTGATATTCTTTCAACTGGTCCGGATCGTGTGGAAACAATGATCTTACGTGACCCATTTGCGGCGTAATTTCGTTTAAATTTTAAGTTGTTTTCTTACCACGGAAAACACGGAGTTCACGGAATTTTCTGTGTATTCTGTGCTTTCCGTGGTAATTGTTTTTTTGATACTTGTCTGAAAAGCAGTTAAATTTGCAAATTTTTAGCGAAATTTAACCGCTTGTTTGGGCAACTTATTTTCCGTAGTGAAACCGAAAAATGAAATTTATTATTAAACTTTTCCCTGAAATTATGATTAAAAGCGATTCGGTTCGTAAACGCTTTATCAAAATTCTGACCTCAAATATCCGCAATGTTTTATTGCGTGAAACTGAAAATGTGGCGGTTATTCGTAACTGGGACTTCATTGAAGTGCGAGCCAAAGTGGTGGAAGAAGCTCCGATGGTATTGGAATTACTGAAACGTACGCCGGGTATTCACCACATTTTAGAAGTGGAAGAAATGCCTTTTGTTACCATGCACGATATTTTTGAAAATACATTGGCAAAAGTACGTGATGAATTGGAAGGTAAAACGTTCTGCGTGCGTGTACGCCGTAAAGGTAAGCATGAATTTCGTTCGTTAGATGTAGAAAAATATGTGGGTGGCGGTTTAAATCAACATATTGAATCGGCTCGGGTAAAATTAACTAAGCCGGATGTAACCGTGCGTATTGATATTGACGGCGATAAAATGTTGCTAATCAATGCTCGTCACGAGGGTTTAGGCGGTTATCCGATAGGAACGCAAGAAGATGTGTTATCGCTTATTTCCGGTGGCTTTGATTCGGGCGTATCGAGTTATATGCTGATTCGTCGTGGCTCGCGTGTACATTACTGCTTCTTTAATTTAGGCGGTGCGGCGCATGAAATCGGTGTAAAACAAATGGCATACCATATTTGGAGCCGTTACAGCACTTCACACAAAGTCCGTTTTGTGGCGATTAATTTTGAAAATGTGGTTGGCGAAATTTTAGAGAAAGTCGATAACGGTCAAATGGGCGTGGTGTTAAAACGTATGATGGTGCGTGCCGCAAGTAAAATCGCCGAGCGTTTCGATATTCAAGCGATCGTAACCGGTGAAGCGTTAGGTCAGGTTTCAAGCCAAACTTTAACCAATTTACGTTTAATCGATAAAGCGTCCGATACATTGGTATTACGTCCGTTAATCACCCACGATAAAGAACAAATTATCGCTATGGCAAAAGAAATCGGCACCGATGATATTGCGAAATCCATGCCGGAATTTTGTGGCGTTATCTCGAAAAATCCGACCGTGAAAGCGATTGAAAGCAAAATTGTGGAAGAGGAAGGGCATTTCAATTTTGAAGTGTTGGAACAAGCGGTAACAAACGCACAGTTCCTCGATATTCGTGAGATTGCTCAACAAACGGAACAAGAAGTTGTGTCGGTTGAAACGACTTCTGAATTAACCGAAAACGATATTATTTTAGATATTCGTAGCCCGGAAGAAACTGATGAAGCTCCGTTTAGTTTGGACAGTGTAGAAGTAAAATTAATGCCGTTCTATAAACTTTCAAGCCAGTTCGCTTCGTTGGATCAATCGAAAAACTACTTACTTTACTGCCAACGTGGGGTAATGAGCAAATTACAAGCGCTTTATCTCAAAGAGAATGGCTTTAGTAATGTAAAAGTGTTCCGACACTAATTATTTTAGCAACTTTAAAAGCGGTCATTTTTTGCAAAAAATTTGTAAAATTTGACCGCTTTTTCATTATTTATATTTTCCAATTTAGCAAAACTTATTTAATTTCTCGTTGCTTTTTTATCAAAAATAAATCCGTAAAATCCCCCCTCAACGAAACGCACAAAAGTGCCAACTCATACGGAGAATAAGAAAATGATGAATCCCAAATATGCCCCTTTGTTTACCCCTTATACGCTCAACAACGGCGTAGAGATCAAAAACCGCCTGACGGTTGCACCGCTGACCATTTACGACTCTGGCGAAGACGGCGAGATGACAGAAGCTGGTTGCCATTTTTGGCAAAATCGTTTTGAGGGCTTTGGCTTGTTTATTATGCCGTTTACCAACGTTCACCCAAGTGGTATTGGTTTTGAAAGCCCAAATGCTTTTGATGAACGCCACTTACCTACCTTGCGTGAATATGCGGAAATCGCCCACGCACAAGGAGCAAAAGCGGTGGTACAGATTGCTCATTCAGGCAGTCGTGCCGAGCGTTCGATGACCCAAGGACACGATGTGATCGCCCCAACTAGCGATCTGTACGGACGTTTTCGCTCGATGACAGAACAGGAAGTGTGGGAAATGGTGGATAGTTTCGCCTATCTTGCAGAATTAGTGATGAAAGCAGGCTTTGATGGTGTGGAAATTCACGGTGCAAATGGTTGGCTTATTCAACAATTTATGTCGGCGACAACCAATCTTCGCACGGATTACTGGGGCGGAAATTTGGAAAAACGAATGCGTTTTCCGCTAGCGATTGTGGATAAAATTGATGAAATGCGTAAAAAATATAACCGCCCTGATTTCATCATTGGTTATCGTTTCTCGCCAGAAGAACCTGGTGAAGATGGCATTACGATGAAAGAAACGCTCGCATTAGTGGACGCATTATTGGAAAAACCGTTGCAATATCTGCACATTTCATTGTGGGATTTCTACAAAAAAGTTCGCCGTGGGGCTGATAGCAATCTTACCCGAGTGCAAGTGGTACACGACCGTATCAATGGACGAATGCCGTTCTTTGCCTCGGGCAATCTCTACACCGCAGACGATATGCTTAATGCCTACCAAACAGGCTGGGTGGAAAGTGTTTCAATCGGTAAAAGCATTATGCTCAACCCGAATCTAGTGGAACTGATCCAGACTGGACGAGAAGCAGAAATTGAAAGCACCTTCGACTGGGAAAAAGCAGATTACTACCGCTACACCCCAGCAATGCTACAAGGCACAATGGCTGGCACGGATTTCTTCCCACCGTCAAAACAAAATGGTGTGAGATATAGAACCAATCATTTTTAAATGAAGGAATGCCGTCTAACAGTTTTTTCAGACGGCATTAGCTCATCAATGTTATCTAGATATTGCTAAATCTAAAACAAAAATATCTATTCGTTGTTTCAATTCTGCAGGTATTTGTTTTTGAATATTTAGGTACAATTCTTCTGCGCTATTTATGCCATGATTTTTTCTATTAGCAACTGTTTCATTAGTACCAAACCATAATACCAAGTAAATACCTTGTCCTTCGGCATCAGGATGGATGGTATATAAACGATCTAATTGGTGAGCAAATGCTGAATACAGCTGTGGATGCCATTGTCCTTTAACTTCAACAGGTAGAATTTTTCTTTTACCATTAATGAGTTTAGAAAAAACAATATCGCACCGATTATCATCTTTCATATAGCCTTCACGAATAGGAATTACTTGTCTATTTTCAAGACGTAATCTTAAACGCTCTGCAATACGTTGGGTCGCAGTATTTTCATCAACTCTATTGGCAATATTCATTTCTCCATTATAAAAAATTGATTTTGTAGAAATATCATGTCCATCTAAATCATTTTGGTAAGTTTGAAGCTCTTCTAATATAACTGCACGTAAATTTTCAACGCTAATGATTTCATCTTTATCTAACAAATTTACAATTTGCTCAGCCGTTGGGGCTTGGAAATTTTGAATTGCTGACTTACGTAAATAATTAAATCGGATACTCTTTAAATCAGTATAAAATTTTGTATAGCGAACATCCTGTAATAAACGATCTATAACTGGTATAGGGTTATCTTCATTACTTCCTTCTAATTTATAAATTAGCCCACTTAAAAAACGATACGCTTTTTCTGAAGGTGGACTATCTGAACCATGCATACTAGGCAAATGAACTTCTTGCCATTTTTTAATAAAGGTATTCAAAATTAACTCTATTTTTATAGGAGAAAGAGTTATCCATTCTGAATAATCTCCAAAAGTGCCAAAATGATCTTCTAAAATAAAAATGCTATTATCATCTTTAATTAGTTCCTGCCAAAAAGGTTCATAATCTTTATCTAATAAATAAAAAGCATGAGCAAACCAGAAATATCTTTTAGATTTTAGCTCTGTATCTTCTTCTGCAGGAATTATATTCCGTAATTTCTCACACTGTTGCTGAACTATCTCTTTTAGTTCTTCACGATTACCAAATTGAATAGCTAGTTGCAATAGTTCTTTTTGTCTTTGCAAAATTCATATTAGGGAATTTTTTCAGCCATTCTAAAGGGAGTGTACTCTGTAAAAATTTAAATGTTTCATCACGTGCTAGCCAATCTACTAGTGTATTTTTACACTCTACACAGGCTAATTGTGGCTCAATATATTTACGTAGAAATTTCTCAGCATCTGCAGGATTAGAGAATAAGCATCTATCTACTTCTTGCTTTAGTATCTCTCTATCATCAGAATTCATTCCTGCCCAATAAGTAGAAAAACCAGCTCGTAATGCGACTAATGTATCTACCGATACAGAATTTAGTGAACTATTGCGTTTTAAAATTTCTAAACAAGCAACATATAATATAGGTTCAATGTTTAATATTTCAGATTTACAGCGCAATTCTGCTAGTTTAGCTAGGCTTGGGATATCTGGTTCAATATAATCCAAACAGTTATACATAGCATTTCTCACTAGTTGCTCATCACCAAATTTTTCTAAAATTTTATCAGGCTTTTGTAAGATAGTTCGAGAGAATGCCAGAAGAGCATTCCAATGCCTTCCACTTTCTATTAATTGTCTATTTTCTTGAATATATTGAATATCTTTATTACGACTATTTCTTTGTCTATTATTATATTCTCTAGCTCTCTTTTTACGATTGTATCTTAAAATATTTTTTCTATAATATTTTTCATGTTCTATATTATTTCTATACCAGATACGTAAAAATTCAGGTTTTTGTAATGCTTGCATACGCATATACTGACGTAATGAGTTAGAAATTTTTTCTTTACTATAAAAATTATGTCTAACCATAAAATAAGACCATAATTCTGTATTATTAGTATTAAAAGCCAAATCAATAATATATTTAAGATCTTGAGGTTGAAAATTCAAACCAGAATGAGTGTGCCATTCAAAGCTATAAACTTTAGTTTCATGAATAGCTTTATGATCAAATTTATTCTCAAATGCAATTTTTATAATAGCTTGTCTTAAAGTATCATGTTCAGATAAGATTTTTACTGATAGACTATCTTCTTTTCTCACACCATTTTGAAAATAGAGGTTTTTCACCCATTTCCAAATTTGTTCTGGCTCCCAAGGCTCCTGAGACAGTTCAAAATAACGATCTAATAGCATACTGATAATCTTACTGATACCAACTCGACATTGGCAATCATACTTCTCTTGGCAAGTGCAGAATAAATTAGCAGATAGCTCATTAAGTAGAGATATAACCAAATCTAAACGCAATGTTTTAATAAATAATTTAATAAAGAAACGTTCTCCAATAACTCGCTCAATACGGTGATCTGTAGGATACAATTCTGCACAAATTCTTAAAAATTCAATATAGTCAATTAGTTGAAATTCATTATCAGATTTGAGCATTATGTCAGTCGCGATAGAAAGTGAAGTATTATCTCCAGCTTTAATTAAATATTTCCAAGTTTTCTGATGATTATAATCTTCAATTTTTGTTAAACATTTTCCTGCCAATGTACGTATATATCTATCTTTATATTCAAAGCTAGTATTACAAATGATATTGGTTAATTCTTCTGTTAATTTTGAAACTATAGGAGAATCTTTTAATATTTCTAATAAAAGGCTTTGTAAATCCCCATCTGTGGTGCCTAAAGATAATAAATTTTTCAGTTCATCGAGCAATTCATCGGTAAAAAATCCTGAAACACTAAAATTTCTCCATCTATCACTACGGCGAAAATATGGATCTTCTTGATTTAATTTTTTTAATTTCAATAGTAATTTTCTTTTTGAACTAGGCAATAGTAAGGCGGGATCTCCGTTCGACAAAATTGCATAAGGATCTAAATCAATTAACGTATCTTGAATGTGTTGATTTTCTGACAATACAGCCATCCAAGCGAACAAACCACGTAACTCATCGCGTACAATATTATTTGGTGCAATAATAGATAAGATTTTACCTAGCGATAATGGATTAGTCGCTGAAGTCAATTTCTTAGCAAGATAATTACCAGCACAATATTCTGCAACAATTCTATGAACAGGGCGATGTTGTTCTGTCCCATCAGCAGGAAGAAAAAATTGCGTAGATAAAATTTGTTTAATGTTTATATCTGAATTTAAAGTAGCAATATGTGGATAGAAACGATTAGATGCTAAATCACTTAAACTTACGCCTTCTGAGCCTGATAACATTAATTTAGTAAACACATCTTCAGATAATTCAATTTTCTTGAGTGCAGGCAATATATTGTTACCCAAAGAGTAACTACTATTAGTTTCTTTTGCTAATCCCTCAATAGCTAGCTTAAATGCATAATAACGATTTTCAAAACATTGATTATTTTCTACATAAGACTTTGCGAACAATTGTAAAAATAAAGGATTAGATAATAAAGGAGTTAATTCAATATTAGCCGCTTCTAAAAATTGTTCTGCATTTTGTTGTGGGTAATAATGTAAGAAAAGATCTTTTTGCTCTTTTTTCTCAAAAGGTTTTAAATAAACTAATAATGGTTCTTCACCAAATAGCTCTTTGCAATGATGTGTATAACCTTCAGACCATTCACTAGAACGGCTAGATAAAATAATTCTTTCTGCTGAGGTATTTTTAGCCATTGTGAGTGCTTTTATTACCGTTGGTGGCTCAATTTTTACTAATTCGTCAAAACCATCAATGACAAGCGAGGAACATTTTCCTTCATTTGAATGAATGAAGATATTTGCAGTATTTTTAGTGACACCTATTTGTTCTGCCAAACTATCTAATAAATAACTTTTCCCAGCACCAGGTTCCGCAAGAACAATAATTATCTTATTCTCAACTAAAAGCAGTTCAGATTCATTAAATTCTTGATTATTAGTTGTGTGTAAAATTCTAGAAAGATAAAATTTTGAATCCATAATATATTACTCCCCCAACAAAAACGCCCCAATATGCTGATGCACTATGCCATCTATATTTTCCTGCCAAAAATCGTCCATCGTAATCACATATTTCGGGTGGTTATCAGTAATGGCTTGCAGGGGCGAAAATTCTCGTTGGACAGTTTGTTCGCTTTCTAGTTTGTAGGCAACTTGAATATAGAGTTTTTCATTCTGTTTTTGGGCGACAAAATCAATTTCTTTTGTGCCGAGTTTGCCGATGTAAACCTGATAACCACGGCGTTTGAGTTCAAGATAAACTAAATTTTCCAAAATGCCTGCTATCAGACTGGTACGAAAGCCCATAGTGGCATAGAGCAAAGAGACATCGCCCAAATAGAATTTTTCTTGGGTTTTCAGAATTTCTTTACCTTTCACATCAAAGCGTTCTACTCGGTGCAAAATAAACGCACTTTCTAAGGCTTTCAAATAGTTATAAACGGTGTTTAAGTCCACTTTACGTTGTTGGCTTTTGAAATAATCGGCGACATTTTTGCCCGAAAATGTGTTGCCGATGTTGTCAAACGCATATTTCACAATCCGCTCTAACAGCTCCACATCACGGATTTTATGGCGTTGCACGGTATCGCGTAAAATCACGGACGCATAAATATCTTGCACGATTTTATAGGCAACTTCTTGCGGATAGTCCGCTGTATGCACCATTGGAAAGCCACCTTTTTGCAAATATTCATTGAAAAGTGCGGTGGAATTTGCAAGATTTTGGTGTGAATAGCCCGCTTTAAAATCCAAAAATTCCTTGTAGGAAAGTGTGAAAATCGGGATTTCCACATAACGTCCCGCAAGATAAGTAGAAAGCTCGGACGACAACAAGTGCGAATTAGAACCTGTGATGTACAAATCCAAATGGAAATCCACCATAAACGCATTGACCGCCTTTTCCCAATCAGCCACTTCCTGAATTTCATCAAGCAACAGATAGTATTTCTCGGCAGTTTGAATTTTTTCTTTCACGAAGGCATAGAGCTTATCAGCGGTTTTGTACTCGCTAAATGCAAAGCTCTCAAAGTTGATATGAATAATTTGTTGTGCATTAACACCTTGGGTAATCAGTTCCGCTTGCAGTAACTTCATTACCGTTGATTTGCCTGAACGGCGAATGCCTGTAATCACTTTGATTAAGGGGGTATTGATAAAAGGTTTGAGCTGTTGGAGGTAATTTGGACGGTTAATCATAGCAAAATCTTTTTGGTTATACTCTAAATTACTACTGATTTTACTATCTTATTTTGGTTATAACCATAAAAAGTTTTGATTTTTTGGTTTTTTAGGCGGTGTTTTGCTCATATATTTTCCAAATAAGCAAAACTCATTTAACTCCCCATTGCTTTTTCATCAAAAATAAATCCCTATAATTGACCGTACTTAAATTATTTTAGGACAAGAAAATGAAAGAACTTAATATCGCCACTCAATCAGGTACGGTATTGCACGGTGTGCTGTTCCCTGCTGAAACCCAAGCGAAAACGGTGGTTATTGCGATTACAGGCATTCACGGTAACTTTTATTCCAATCCGTTTTATTACAACATTGGGGAAACCTTGAGTAAGGCGGGGGTGGATTTTCTTTATGCACAAACTCGCAATGCGTTCGGCAAAATGCAAGAAGTGAACGCCTTAACCAACGAACCTGAAATTATCGGGTCGTTCAATGAAGATTTTGCAAAAACCATTGAAGATTTGACCGCTTACCTTGATTTTGCCGAACAGCAAGGCTATGAAAATATCGTGCTGGCAGGACATTCGCTTGGGGCGAACAAAGTTATCTATTATTTGAGTGAAACGCAAGATCCACGAGTGAGCAAATTTCTGCTACTCAGCCCCGCTAATGTTACCCATTTAACCAATTTTGTCGGTGAGCCTGAGCGTGCCTACATTCGCCAAATGGTCGAAAAGGGTCAAGGGCAAAAATTACTCCCTTTTGAGCTATTTGGTTGGTTACCCGCCACAGCGGATACCGCCTATCAATGGCTGTATAGCCCGTTGCTGAATAATGTCCACGTGGAAACAGATGGCGATTTTTCTCAAGTGGAAAAAATTTCTCATTCAGGGGCTTTGTTAATCGGTACGCTTGACCGTTTTACTTACGGCGATCCAAGTGGTTTTTTAGGCAATATCAATGCTCACTTCACAAATAGCCAAGCAAACGAGCTGATTTTTATCTCAAACACAGGACATACTTATCAGCAAAAAGAGCAAGAACTGGCGGATAAAATCCGTGATCTGCTGACAACTTGGGGGATTTAATGCCATTTCTATTTTTAAAGACGAACGTCGCTATTTCGCCAGAACAAGAAGTTAAGCTAAAAACCGCTTTCGGCAAGGCGATTGCGTTAGTGCCAAATAAGTCGGAGGCGGTGTTGATGATGGAATTGCAAGACAACGCCCAAATGTGGCTTCGTGGCGGTCAGCCACCAATGGCGTTTATCAAGTTGAGTTTGTTCGCCAACCCACAACATTTGGGCTACCCTGAATTGACGGCGATGCTCACGCAACAAGTGGCAGAAATTTTGCCCATTCCGCCCGAAAATGTGTATATCCAATTTGACAACATTCAGGCGTGGGGCGTGAATGGGTTTTATCTTGAGTAACAAAATATGCTGAAAATAACTGTCTTTACCGATCCGATGATGGGGCTTTCCTACGAAAGCGAGCCGTTTTTACGCCAGTTGGAAACGCATTTTCCCAATCAACTTCAATTTGCTTATGTAATGGGCGGTTTGGTGCGAAATGTCGCTGACTGGTCACGCCGAATGAAACCCTAACCGAATACAATGCCCGTCTTGCTCGCATTTACGAGGCGGAACAGGCAATTTCAGGCTTGCCGATTTCAATGCCGAATCTCAATTTGTTTACCGCTGAACGCTCCTCGTCCCTGCCGTTAAATTTGGCATACAAAGCGGCACAGTTGGCGGAGAGTTGCAAAGCGGACGCTTTTTTATACCGCTTGCGATACGCCACCATTGTCGAAGTTCGTCCAACCAATGATTTAAACGAGATTTTAGAGGTTGTGCGAGCGATTGGCATTGATGAGTCGCTGTTTTTACGCCATTTTCAAGACGGTTCAGCCCAAGCGGAATTAGAGCAGGATTTTGCCTTGAAAGAACGCTTAGGCGTGCGTGGCTTGCCTGCCTATCTATTTGAATTTGAAGGGAAAAAGCTATTGGCAAATGGCGTGCTGAATTTTGCTCAATTTACGCAAATTATCCGCCAAATTTCAGACGGCAAATTGCAACCTCAAGCCCCCAAATTCACTCAAGAAACACTCTCGGCACTACTCGCTAAGCACCCCGTGATTTCACTCATTGAGTTGCAATATGCTTTCAATGCAAGTGAAGCCGAAGTGCGGTTAATGTTGGCAGATTTTTTGGCAAAGGGCGAAGTGAAATGGATGAACAGCCCAGCTTTTATTTGCACGGATTTAACCGTTTTATATTGCAACAATAAGCGGTAAAATTTTTGCTAAATTTTGCAAAAGAGAACACAAAATGGACAGAATCCAAACCTTACAAGTTTTTACTCATGTGGTAGAAACCGGCAGTTTTTCTAAAGCGGCAGATCAGCTAAATTTGCACGTTTCAGCGGTGTCCAAAGCAGTAAAGTATTTGGAAAATCAGCTTGGTTTACGCCTGCTTAACCGCACTACTCGTAGCCTAAAATTAACCACAGAAGGCGATGCCTTTTATGAAAAAGCCCAATTTTTATTAGCCGAGTTGGAAGAAACATTTCAGGATTTATCAGGCGTGAGCCAGCAGGCAAAAGGCAAGTTACGCATTGAAATGCCGACTGCGGTAGCCCCTTTTGTGATGGCAAAACTGCCTGAATTTCAACGCCAATATCCAGAAATTCAGCTGGTGCTGACAGCCAGTGATCAGTTGAGCAACTTGATTGATGATGGTTTAGATTGTACCCTTCGCTTAGGCGAGCTAGCTGATGCCGGTTATATTGCCCGTCGTTTAACTAATGTGGCAATGATAACTTGTGCATCATCAAGCTATCTGGCTCAACATGGCACGCCTGAAACTTTGTCTGATTTAGCTCAACACCGAGCAGTACATTATGTTTCAGGTCAGCAAGGAAAAATTATGGCATGGCAATTTCTGACCTCATCAGGAGAAGTTGAACGATTAAAAAATACCCATACTACACAAGTAAATGACTCAAATGCCCTATTATTTGCGGCTCTTTCAGGGCTTGGTATTGTGCAAATGCCAGATTTGATGCTTCGCCCTTATTTAGAACGTGGCGAGCTTGTGCCGATTTTAACAGAGTTACAAACCCCAACCCGTCCGCTTTGGATTATTTACCCTCAACGTCAATTTATTCCAAAGCGTTTGGCGGTGTTTATTGAATGGTTAATGGCATTAGCGTGGAATGTTCAATAGGTAACTAAGACCGTCCGCTTTTGGTACTACTTTTATGAGGCTTATTTTCTTTTTTACATAAAATTTTGCAATAAAAGTGATTATTTTGATTTCTTAAGATTTAATTAAGATTTTCTTGATTTAATGCGTGTCATCGAAAGGGCATTGGGCTTTTCGAACCAAACATAACATTTAACAAGGATCTTAATCTATGAAAAAATTGTTTACATTTACCGCTGTTTTGACAGCATCTTTACCGGCAATCGCAGGTTTCCAAGATAATACTCAGGCTATTAATTCTAATCAGGTTACTGTTATTAAAAGTGTGGCTAAAGCGAAAACAGCAAATGAAGATATGCCTGTGCGACTAACTGGTTATATTACTCGCCAAGTGGATAGCGATGAATTTTATTTTAAAGATGCTAGTGGCGAAATTAAAATTGATGTTGAGGATCATGCTTGGAATGGTCAGAATGTGACACCTAAACATAAAATTACTATTGAAGGTAAGGTCGATAGAAATGATGCAGGCAGAGCAGACATTGATGTTTATCGTATCAAAAAACACTAATATCTAAAGAGGATTTTTATATGAAGAAAATAATGACTTTAGCAACAATTTTAACTGCAACGGTATTAACAGCGTGTTCTAAAAATGCTCCGCAAAATCAAGTATTTGGTGAGGCAACAAATACGGTTGCTACGGTGCAACAACTTTCATCTTTAGCGGACGATAGTCGTGTGACTTTAGAAGGAACTTTATTAAGTCGTATTGATGACGATGAATATAAATTCCAAGATAGTACCGGCACCATTAAAGTGGAAATCGACAATCACGTTTGGAACGGCTTAAATGTCACACCTAATGATAAAATTCGTATCCAAGGTAAATTCGATAAAGAAACCTTTGATTCAAGTATCGATGTATATAGCGTTGAAAAAGTACAATAATTCTATTTAAGCATCTCAAGCGGTCTGTTTTGGCAAGAATTTTGCTAAAATAGACCGCTTTTTGTTTATACAAGGGAAGTGCTATGCGAATTTTATTGATTGAAGATGATAAATTAATCGGTGAAGGTTTAAAATTGGGACTCACTAAGCAAAATTTTGTCGTAGACTGGTTTCAAGACGGTAAATTAGGCTTTGATGCCCTGTTTTCCGCGGAATATGATGCGGTGGTATTAGATCTTTCTTTACCAAAAATGGACGGATTAGCGATTTTAAAAAGCTGGCGGAAAGAGAACCAAGATATTCCTGTTCTGATTTTAACCGCTAGAGATACGCTCGATGAACGAATTTTAGGTTTTAATGCCGGTGCAGATGATTATTTATGCAAGCCTTTTGCTTTAATGGAAGTCGTGGTGAGATTACAGGCGTTAGTTCGTCGCTGTTATCAGCAAAGTTCAGCTGAAATTATTGTTGGAAATTTGCGTCTAGATACGAATACTCATAGTGTTACATTGGGTGAAAATCCTATCATGTTAACCGCTAAAGAATTTCAATTGTTACAACTGTTTGTGAGTAATAAGGATAGAGTGTTAGCTCGTTCAACGATTGAAGAAAAGTTATATAGCTGGGATAGTGATGTAGGAAGTAATACATTAGAAGTTTATATCCATAATTTGCGTAAAAAATTAGGTAAAAATTGGATTAAAACCGTTCACGGAATTGGTTATCGTTTAGGCTCTGATGAAAATGACTAAGATCTTGAAAACACATAGTTTACTCTATAGGCTGATTGTAACTTTATCTGGCATATCATTTCTGATTTGGGTCATTTCAGCAATGATAGAATGGCGAACTTTACATAAAGAAATCAATGCGTTATTTGATTCCCAACAGGTATTTTTTGCCGAACGTTTGGCTTCGTCTAATATTGCCGAAGGTTTTCATTCTATCCAACAAAAAGCAGATTTCTATCAAGCAGATGTGGATGATGATGCGTTAGCTTTCGCCATTTTTACGGAAAAAGGCGAACAAATCATTAACGACGGTAGGGATGGACAATTTTTTACGTTTCAACCCGTTGATGGTTTTCAAACAATACATTTAGTGGAAGAAGATGATGAATTAACTGGTGAATCCGATGTTGATTTATGGCGAATTTATTGGCTTAAAGATAAGGATATTTATGTCGCTGTCGGTCAAGAAGTTGATTATCGAAATGAGCTAATCAATAAAACGATCCTTTCACAGTCGTGGAGTTGGCTATTTGGTTTTCCGATGACGATTTTAGCTATTTTATGGATTATTCATCGAGAATTTGCTTCGTTGAAACGTTTAGAGCGTGAAATTGCTTTGCGAAAACCAGACGAATTAAAAGTGATTAGTACGGAGAATTTACCTAGTGAAATTATTCCACTTATCAATAATCTCAACCATTATTTTGAGCGGACGCAGACGATGTTTAATCGTGAGCGACGTTTTACTTCAGATGCGGCACATGAATTGCGTAGTCCATTAGCCGGTTTAAGGGTTCAAACCGAAATTGCTCAAATGACAATAGATGATCCGATTGAACATCAAAAGGCATTATCTAATATCACGAATAGTACCGATCGTATTGCTCAATTAATAGAGCAATTATTAACCCTTTCTCGTTTAGAAAATTTAGAGCGACTCGATAAACTGGAACGGATTCATTGGCGATCTTTAATTGAAAATAGTGTGGTTCAACTTTATTCGCAAGCAGAAGAGAATCGGTCGGAAATTATTGTGAATTTGCAAAGTGAACCTCAAAATCAGCTGGGAAAACCATTGTTATTAAATCTTATTCTACGTAATTTATTGGATAATGCGATCAGCTATACACAAGTAGGTAGCCATATTTATTTGACGTTAACTGCTGAGAATTTAATTGTGGAAGATGATGGGCAAGGCGTCAGTGATGAAGATCTTGTTAAACTAGGACAACCTTTTTATCGACCGGTTGATCGTCCAGTTCAATCGGATAAAGATGAAAAAGGGAGCGGTTTAGGCATTTCTATTATTAAACGAATTGTTGAATTACATGGTTTTTCAATGCGACTGACACGAAGTAAAATGGGCGGTTTGAAAGTGGAAATTCTGTTTTAGTTTAGATAGTAGAATCAAAAGACGAAGTGATTAACTTCGTCTTTTTAACATTTATTGAGCAATTAGCGTTTTGATTAAGTCAATGGCTTGTTGAATCTGTGCTGAAGATAATTTTCCTTCCGCAACAAACTGAACCTTTCCGTTTTTATCTAGCACGACCACAAAACTGTCTTTTGCTTTAAGTCCCCAAGCATTTTTGACGCTACTGCTTTGATCTAGCACCACTTGGCTATGTGGATTTTCTCGTTTGCCGTCTTCCGCACTGCTTTTAACAAATGAGCCGGTGGCAACAATAGCATCATCCGCATTAATAATAGATGTTGTTTGATATTTGCTACGGTCAAAATTTGTCGCTTTAATCGCATTAATTAATGCTTCGTTTTTTTCTTTTGCTGAACTTCTACCAGCGAAATGATGTACAACTCGAACTTTCCCGATAAGGCTATTGCTTGACCATGACTTATAAGAAATCTCTTTACCTTTATTAAGGATTTCTCCATCTTTAGCTACGCTTACTGATGGTAATGCTACATTCAGTTGAACATTATGTGCAAAAGCTGTATTAGCTAAAAACAATCCAGAAATGATTGCTAATTGAGTGATTTTTTTCATTCTTTTTTCCTTTAATGAATTGAATTATGAAAAATAGTTACAATATTGCAATACTACTGTAAAAGTAAGCATATCGCATTAAAATTTTCTTCTCGTGAAATGTGTGATTTTATGCTATTTTAATCACCAATTTTTCCGTGTATGCGGAAATTTTATCTTTTAAACACTAACTTATTGATTTTAAGGAGCTTTTATGCAACAAGGTGGCGGATTAGAAATGATCGTAATTTTAGCGGTTTTCGGTCTTATTTTTTACTTTATGATTTATCGTCCACAAGCGAAACGCCAAAAACAACAACGTGATTTACTTTCTAACCTTGCAAAAGGCGATGAAGTATTAACAAATGGTGGTTTAATCGGTCGTATTACCAAAGTAAGTGCGGAAAACGAAAATATCGTTATTGCCTTAAACGATACAACTGAAGTTGTTATTTCTCGTAACTATGTTGTTGCGGTATTACCTAAAGGTCAAATGAAAGCCCTTTCTTAATTTTCCTATAATATTAGGGGACTAATTGTGTTAAATCGTTTCCCATTATGGAAGAATCTGATGATTGTCTGTGTGATTCTCATCGGTGGCTTATACGCTCTTCCTAATCTATATGGCGAAGACCCCTCAGTACAAATTTCTGGTACAAGAGGTCAAGTCGCTACGAGCGATACGCTCGCTCAGGTTCAGGGAACTTTGTCATCAATGAATATCACCCCAAAATCAGCCGTTCTTGAGAACGGCTCGATTTTAGTGCGTTTACAAAATGATGATGAACAACTTCCTGCCAAAGAAAAAATTTCCGAAGTATTAGGCGATAAATTTTCTGTTGCATTAAATCTTGCACCGGCAACGCCGAGCTGGTTAACCGATATCGGCGGCACCCGATGAAGCGAGGTCTAGACTTACGTGGTGGTGTCCGTTTCTTAATGGAAGTGGATATGAATACGGCGTTGGCTAAACAGCAAGAAAACTTGCAAGATAGTTTACGTTCAGAGTTTCGTAAAGAAAAACTTCAATATAAAGCGGTTAAAAAAGGTGAGAATTTTGCCACTATCGTTGAATTTGCCGATAGCGATACGGCAGATAAAGCATCTCGTTACGTACGCCGTGTACATACGACATTAGAAGCGAATTTCCTGACACCGACAGAAGTTTCATTTAGCCCATCAGAAGCAGGATTAGCGACATCTCGTGATACAGCTATCGAACAAAACTTGTCTATTTTACGCAAACGTGTTGAAGAATTAGGTGTATCAGAACCGACTATTCAACGCCAAGGTGCTGATCGTATCGTGGTTGAATTACCGGGTGTGCAAGATACTGCACGTGCTAAAGAACTTTTAGGGGCTACAGCGACTTTAGAGTTCCGCTTAGTTAATGCGGAAGCGAGTCCTGAATCTGCCGCTCGAGGTATTGTACCTGCCGATTCAGAATTAAAATTCAGCCGTGATGGCGGAGCTGTAGTATTACGCCGTAAACCGTCTTTAGGTGGTGAACATATTATTGATGCGACATCAGGTAAAGATGAACGTGGTTTACCGCAAGTAAGCATTAATCTTGATGCGGAAGGCGGTAATATGATGTCTGAAATCACGAAGAGTGCGGTCGGTAAACCGATGGCGACACTTTATAGCGAGTTTAAAGACTCCGGTCGTAAAGATGCAAATGGTAAAGTGATTTTAGAAAAACACGAAGAAGTGATTAATGTGGCAACCATTAACTCACGTCTTGGTAGCCAATTCCAAATTACCGGTATCAATTCACCGGCTGAAGCACAAAACCTAGCGGTGCTTTTACGTTCAGGTGCATTAATTGCACCAATTGTCATCGTAGAAGAACGTACTATTGGTGCTTCATTAGGTGCGGATAATGTTGCTAAAGGTATGGAAGCCGGGATGTATGGCTTGGTGTTAACCATTTTATTCTGTTTAATTTATTATAAAGTGTTTGGGCTATTTGTCTATGGCAGCATTAACAGTAAATATGGTGTTAACTATCGGTTTGATGTCATTAATTGGTGCAACACTTACTATGCCAGGGATCGCTGGTATTGTACTTGCAGTCGGTATGTCAGTTGATGCGAACGTATTAATTTATGAGCGTATCAAAGAAGAATTACGTAATGGTCGCTCGGCACAACAAGCCATTCACGAAGGTTATAACGGTGCATTTACTTCAATCTTCGACTCAAACTTGACGACGGTATTAACCTCTTTAGTGTTATATGCGGTGGGGACAGGTCCGGTAAAAGGCTTTGCGATTACCCTTGCTTTAGGGGTAATTATCTCAATGTTTACCGCAATTACCGGTACACGTATGCTTGTTAACTGGGTATATGGTGGTAATAAACGTGTGAAAAAACTTTGGATTTAAGGTGGAATAAATGGCAATTATGCAAAAAGAAAAAGATGCGTCAGAAATCAAACTGCCGTATAAGCTCATTCCATTTATGAAATATCGTTATGTCGGTTTCGTATTTTCATTAATCGTTACTGCATTATGTATTTTCTCTATCGTTACCAAAGGCTTTAACTGGGGCTTAGATTTTACCGGTGGTACGGTAATTGAAACGTCATTCTCACAACCTGCCGATTTAGGTAAAGTTCGTGGTTTATTGGAACAAAACGGTTATGGTAATGCGTTAGTACAAACAACTGGTAGCCAAAAAGAGCTAATGATCCGTTTACCAGCCTCTGCCGGTGATATGTCATTAGGTAACAAGATTATGGCTTTGGTACACAAAGATCTTGATGCTGGTGCAACGATTAAAAGCGTGGAATTTGTAGGTCCTAATGTAGGGGAAGAGCTAACTCAAGGTGCAATTTGGGCAACGCTTGCGACACTTGGTATGTTATTGCTTTATGTTGGTACACGTTTTGAAATTCGTTTAGCGATTGGCGGTGTACTCGCGTTATTCCACGATGTGTTAGTGACTATCGGTATTTTCTCATTCTTACAGATTGAGATTGATTTAACTTTTGTGGCGGCAATTCTTTCTGTGGTAGGTTATTCATTGAATGACTCTATCGTTGTATTTGACCGTGTACGTGAGAATTTTAGTAAAATTCGTCGTGTAACCTCAAAAGAAGTGATTGATATTTCATTAAGTCAAACCTTATCAAGAACATTAATGACATCCGTTACTACACTATTTGTGGTAGTTGCATTATTTTGGTTTGGTGGCCCAACAATTCACAGCTTCTCTCTTGCATTATTAATTGGTATCGGTTTCGGTACTTATTCATCGATTTATATTGCGATTGGTGTGGCACTACAACTTGGTTTAAACCGTGAACATATGGTGAAACCAGTTGTAGAAAAAGAAGGTGCAGATCAAGCATTTATTGATCGCTAGTAGATAAATATGAAAAGGGCAGAATTAATAATCTGTCCTTTCTTATATTTGGAGATAAGCCTAAAAATAGGCTAGCAAATTTTGCAACTTGCAACCACAGAATACACGGACTTCACAGAACTTTTGTGAAGTCTTTTTTTTTAAAAGAGATTTGTAAATTTTAAAAAAATCATACCGCTTATTTATTTCGATTTATGCAACCGTTTGCTTATTGCGTCCGACTTCTGTAAAATTCGCCCCTTAAAATTTTTATTTCGTTATTTGAGGTTTTCATTTTATGTCTTTGTTTAAGTTTGAAGAACGTGGCACCAATACCCGCCAAGAAATTATTGCGGGCTTAACCACATTCTTAGCAATGGTGTATTCGGTGATTGTCGTACCGGGTATGTTAAGCCAAGCAGGTTTTCCGGCTGAATCGGTATTTATCGCAACCTGTTTAGTGTCGGGTTTAGGTTCAATTCTAATCGGCTTATGGGCAAATGCACCAATGGCGATTGGCTGTGCGATTTCTTTAACCGCATTTACCGCATTCAGTTTAGTGCTTGGTCAAGGAATCTCAATTCCGGTTGCACTCGGTGCAATTTTCTTAATGGGGATATTATTTACTCTTATTTCGGTAACTGGGATCCGTGCGTGGATTTTACGTAACCTACCGGCAAGCATTGCACACGGTGCTGGTATCGGTATCGGTTTATTTTTACTGTTAATCGCCGCGAACGGCGTGGGCTTAGTGGTTGGCAATCAAGCGGGTTTACCGGTAAAAATGGGTGATTTTACCTCATTCCCAGTCATTATGGCATTACTTGGCTTAGCGGCAATTATCGGTTTAGAGCGTTTAAAAGTTAAAGGCGACATTTTATGGGTGATTATTGCGATCACAATCATCAGCTTAGTGTTTGATCCGAACGTAAAATATGCCGGCTTCTTCAAAATGCCTAGCTTCGGAGAAAATTCTCAATTCTTAAATCTTGATGTGATGGGTGCATTAAATACTGCAATTTTACCTGTTGTATTTGCATTGGTGATGACTGCTATCTTTGACGCAACCGGTACAATTCGTGCGGTAGCGGGTCAAGCGAATTTATTAGATCAAGACGGTCAAATTATTAACGGTGATAAAGCCTTAACGTCAGACTCATTAGGTTCTGTACTTTCAGGATTATTCGGTACTGCCCCAGCGGCGGTTTATATTGAATCAGCGGCAGGTACGGCGGTGGGCGGTAAAACCGGTTTAACCGCAGTCGTTGTCGGTATCGGTTTCTTATTAATGTTATTTTTCCAACCGCTTGCGTTTTTAGTACCGGGTTATGCAACGGCACCAGCATTAATGTACGTCGGTTTATTAATGTTAAGTAATGTATCAAAACTAGACTTCGATGATTTTGTCGGTGCAATGTCAGGCTTGGTGTGTGCGGTATTTATCGTATTAACTGCTAATATCGTCACCGGTATTATGCTTGGCTTTGCGGCGTTAGTGATCGGTCGTATTATTTCGGGCGAATTTAAAAAACTCAACGTCGGTACGGTAATCATTGCGATTGCGTTAGTGGCTTTCTACGCATTTGAATTAGCCATTTAATCCACAAAAAGACCGCTTGTAAGCCGGTAATAAGGCAGACAAGCGGTCTAATTCTTTTAAAAATTTGCAAATCAAACTGCTTTAATAATTCTGCGGTTTCAAATACTGGTAATCCCATCACTCCAGTAAAACTGCCTGATAATCGCTCAACAAACACTCCTCCAAATTGCTGAATACCATAAGCACCGGCTTTATCCATCGGCTCATCGGTTGCAATATAAGCATAAATTTCAGCATCACTTAATGATCTAAAACTCACTTCACTAGTATGCAGACATTCAATTTGCTTACCTTGATAACTAATGCAAACAGCGGTAAATACTTGGTGTGTTCTGCCCGATAACATTTTCAGCATTATAAAAGCATCTTGCTCGTCTTTCGGTTTACCGAGAATTTTGCCGTCAACTGAAACAGTCGTATCCGCCGTCAAGATCGGGTGTTCTGCAAGATTTTCCGCCATTCTGACCGCTTGTGCCGCTTGGTTCTTTTGTTTCGCAATCCGTAAGCAGTATTCATCTGCTTTTTCCCCAATTTGCGGCGATTCATCAATTTCACTCGATAAACGAAGCAAATCCAAGCCTAAATTTTGTAACAATTCCCAGCGACGCGGGCTATTTGATGCAAGGTAAATCTGTTTATTTTTCATTAGCGTCTGTCCTTTTCTAAATTTATTACATAACATTTTATTATATAAAATAGGTATTTATATGCATAAAATGTTAAAAAATCTTTGCATTTAAGGGAGTTTAACCTTTATTATTCAACAAAATAGATTACTCTCTATAAGGAACTTATAATATGTCAAAATTTCAAATTCATACGATTGAAACTGCACCGGAAGCAAGACAAGAAGCATTAAAAGCAGTACAACAAGCCAACGGTTTTATTCCAAATTTAATCGGTGTATTAGCTAATGCTCCAACTGCGTTAGAAACTTATCGTACGGTAGGTGGCATTAACGGCCGTAATAGCTTAACACCGCTTGAACGTGAAGTAGTACAAATTACGGCGGCAGTAGTAAACGGTTGTGGATTCTGTGTTGCCGGTCATACTAAAATTTCTTTAAAAGCATTAAATGCACCAAAAGAAATTGTTGATCAAATTCGTGCAACCGCACGTATTTCAGATCCGAAATTAGATACATTAGCTCGCTTCACGCTTGCGGTAATGCTACAGAAAGCAAAATTAACGGAAGCACAATTAAATGAGTTTTTTGTCGCCGGCTATAACCAACAAAATGCGATTGATGTGATTTTAGGCGTGAGCTTAGCGACATTATGTAACTACGTAAATAACATTGCCGAAACACCAATCAACCCTGAATTACAAGATTTTGCTTAATATATTCATTTTCTTATTTTAGAAAAGCGGTTTGTTTTTGTATAAAAATTCAAAAGCAGACCGCTTTTTTTATTCTTTATATTGCCTTGAAGCAAGCTATTTTTGGGGTGAGTGATAATGTTGAGTGTCTTTATGTGTAATCATAGGCATTTACTTGATGATTAACGCTATTTTTGCATATCTTCAAACCTTAAAAAAGGATAGAATCCTATCGTTCTTATTTTATGAGTAAAGCGTATGAAATCAGAAAAACGATTTTTTAAATGTATTGCGATTGTTGGTAAGCCTCGCCATGATATTGCATTAGAAACGCATTTGGCGGTATATAATTGGCTAAAGGATCGTCGTTATGAGGTGTTAGTCGAAAAAAACATTGCCCATCAACTTAGTTTACCTGACGGAAAGAGTTTAGATGAGATTGGCAAACAAGCTAATTTGGTTATTGTGATTGGTGGTGACGGCAATATGCTTGGTATGGCTCGTCAATTGGCAAAATATAAAGTGCCGTTAATAGGTATTAATCGGGGAAATCTTGGCTTTTTGACAGATATTGCCCCTCATTCTACTTTTGAACAGCTTTATAATTGTATTGAGAGAGGTGAATTTGTGATTGAAGAACGTTTCTTGTTAGAGGCTCGTATTGAACGAAACGGTAAGATTATCGCTTCTAATAATGCCCTCAATGAAGTGGTTGTTCACCCAACTCAGGTGGCTCGTATTATTGAATTTGAAGTTTACATTGATGGAAAATTTGCATTCTCACAACGTTCGGACGGATTAATTATTAGTACACCGACCGGCTCAACCGCTTACTCACTGTCTGCTGGTGGACCGATTTTAACACCGAATATGAATGCAATCGCACTTGTTCCAATGCACCCTCATACGCTTTCTTCCCGTCCGTTAGTGATTGATGGCGATAGTCAGATTTCATTACGCTTTGCCCAATATAACCAACCAAGCTTAGAGGTGAGTTGTGATGGACAATATGATCTGCCGTTTACACCAGAAGATCGTATTATTGTGACGAAAAGTCCGGATACTTTACATTTATTACATTTAAGTGATTACAATTATTTTACGGTACTAGGTTCAAAATTAGGTTGGTCGAGCAAATTATTTTAGTCTAAAAAAAGACTATCCGAATAGGTAATAAGTGTGTAAAATGCGACTAAATTTTCAAAGCAAACGTTTGCGTAGGCAAAAATATCGCATTTCTAACTAAACTAAAGAGAGGAAAGCACCAATGTTTAGCACAAATATGAACATCAAAAGTTATGACGCTGAGTTATGGGCGGCGATTGAAGGCGAAAATCGTCGTCAGGAAGAGCATATTGAATTGATTGCATCTGAAAACTATGCAAGTCCGCGAGTAATGGAAGCACAAGGCTCACAATTTACTAATAAATATGCAGAAGGCTATCCGGGTAAGCGTTATTACGGTGGTTGTGAATATGCAGACATTGTTGAGCAATTAGCGATTGATCGTGCAAAACAATTATTCGGTGCGGATTATGTAAACGTACAGCCTCATTCTGGCTCACAAGCTAATGCGGCGGTATATATGGCATTATTACAGCCACATGATACGATTTTAGGTATGAGCCTTGCACATGGCGGACACTTAACACATGGCGCATCAGTAAGTTTCTCCGGTAAAATTTATAATGCGGTACAATACGGGATTACAGATGAAGGTTTAATTGATTATGAAGATGTTCGTCAAAAAGCATTAGAATGTAAACCGAAAATGATCGTTGCAGGTTTTTCGGCTTATTCTCAAGTAATCGATTGGGCTAAAATGCGTAAGATCGCCGATGAAGTGGGAGCTTATTTATTTGTAGATATGGCCCACGTAGCGGGTTTAATTGCCGCTGGCGTTTATCCGAATCCACTTCCACATGCTCACGTTGTGACAACTACCACACATAAAACCTTAGGCGGTCCTCGTGGCGGATTAATTCTTTCTGCTTGTGGAGATGAAGACATTTATAAAAAACTGCAATCAGCGGTATTCCCAGCAGGACAAGGCGGTCCATTAGTACATATTATTGCGGCGAAAGCGGTTTGTTTTAAAGAAGCTCTTGAACCGGAATATAAAATCTATCAGCAAAATGTTGTGAAAAATGCAAAAGCGATGGTGGAAGTATTCAAACAACGCGGTTATGAAGTAATTTCAAATGGTACGGAAAACCATCTTTTCCTGGTGAGCTTTGTTAAACAAGGTTTAACCGGTAAAGCGACGGATGCGGCATTGGGTCAGGCAAATATCACAGTGAATAAAAACTCGGTGCCGAATGATCCACAAAAGCCGTTTGTTACTTCAGGGATTCGTGTCGGTACACCTTCAGTGACTCGTCGTGGTTTTAACGAAAATGATGTGCGTGAACTTGCCGGTTGGATGTGTGACGTTTTAGACAGTATCGGCAAAGATAATCATGAACAAGTGATTACGGAAACGAAAGCAAAAGTATTAGCAATTTGCCAACGTTTACCAGTATATCCAAAATAAGAATATCATAATCATTTAAAGATCAAGCGGTCAGATTTTTGCAAAATTTTGTAGGAATCTGACCGCTTATTTGCATTTTGTGATAGAATCTACTCGTTTTACTATTCACCCAAGGTTGGGGTGATGTAAAACCAAATTGTCAAAAAAGATTCAAATCAGACCGCTTGTCAGCGGTTTTTATTTTTTAATCAACAAGTCACCTCTCGTATGGGTGACCACTGTAACAAGGATATAAAAATGCCTATTATCACTTTACCAGACGGCTCACAACGCCAATTCGATAATCCCGTTTCTGTAATGGAAGTTGCACAATCAATCGGTGCAGGCTTAGCGAAAGCCACGATTGCCGGTCGTGTAAACGGCGAACGCCGTGATGCGTGTGACATCATTTCTGAAGATAGCTCACTTGAAATTATTACCGCAAAAGATGAAGACGGTTTAGAGATCATTCGTCACTCATGTGCACACTTATTAGGTCATGCGATCAAACAATTATTCCCAGATGTAAAAATGGCGATTGGTCCAACAATCGACAATGGCTTCTATTATGATGTGGATTTAGATCGCTCGCTCACACAAGAAGATTTAGATGCGATTGAAAAGCGTATGCTTGAGCTGGCTAAAACCAACTATGACGTGGTGAAAAAACGCGTGAGCTGGCAAGAAGCGCGTGATACGTTTGAAAAACGTGGCGAACCGTACAAAATGGCGATCTTAGATGAAAATATCGAACGCACTGCAACGCCTGCGTTATATCATCACGAAGAATATATTGATATGTGTCGTGGTCCGCACGTACCAAATATGCGTTTCTGCCACCATTTCAAATTACAAAAAGTTGCAGGCGCATACTGGCGTGGCGACAGTAAAAACAAAATGTTGCAACGTATTTACGGCACTGCTTGGGCAGATAAAAAACAATTAGCGGAATACTTAACTCGTTTAGAAGAAGGCGCAAAACGTGACCACCGCCGTATCGGTAAAGCGTTAGATTTATACCATATGCAAGAAGAAGCACCGGGTATGGTGTTCTGGCACAATGACGGTTGGACGATTTTCCGTGAGCTCGAAACTTTCGTACGTACTAAATTAAAAGAGTACGATTACCAAGAAGTAAAAGGTCCGTTTATGATGGACAGAGTGCTTTGGGAGCGTACTGGTCACTGGCAAAATTATGCGGATTTAATGTTCACTACGCAATCTGAAAACCGTGAATATGCAATCAAACCGATGAACTGCCCGGGGCACGTTCAAATCTTCAATCAAGGTTTAAAATCATACCGTGACTTACCAATCCGTATGGCGGAATTCGGTTCATGCCACCGTAACGAGCCATCTGGTTCATTACATGGCTTAATGCGTGTACGTGGTTTTACTCAAGATGATGCACATATTTTCTGTACCGAAGATCAAATTGAAAGCGAAGTAACCAGCTGTATCCGTATGGTTTACGACATTTACAGCACTTTTGGTTTCAGCAACATTCAAGTGAAACTTTCAACCCGTCCTGAAAACCGTATCGGTGATGATGTGATGTGGGATCGTGCAGAAGACGGCTTAGCAAAAGCTTTAACGGCAAACGGTTTAAGCTATGAAATCCAAGAAGGCGAAGGCGCATTCTACGGTCCGAAAATTGAGTTTGCATTACGTGACTGTTTAGATCGTGAA
This sequence comes from Actinobacillus arthritidis, assembly GCF_029774155.1. Lineage (NCBI taxonomy): Bacteria > Pseudomonadati > Pseudomonadota > Gammaproteobacteria > Pasteurellales > Pasteurellaceae > Actinobacillus > Actinobacillus arthritidis. The sequence continues at coordinate 374,922 of NZ_CP103833.1, forward strand.
TGGCAATGCGGTACAATTCAATTAGACTTCGCATTACCGGGTCGTTTAGATGCGTCTTATGTGGCGGAAGATAACGGTCGCCGTACACCGGTTATGATTCACCGTGCGATTTTAGGTTCTATCGAACGCTTTATCGGTATTATTACCGAAGAATACGCTGGCTTCTTCCCAACGTGGTTAGCACCGACTCAAGCGGTGGTAATGAACATTACCGATAGCCAAGCGGACTATGTACAGAAAGTAACGAAAGCATTATCGGATGCGGGTATCCGTGCGAAATCAGACTTACGTAATGAAAAAGTCGGCTTTAAAGTACGTGAACACACCTTACGTCGAGTACCTTATATGCTTGTGTGCGGCGATAAAGAAATCGAAGCAGGCAAAGTATCGGTACGTACCCGTAAAGGTGCAGATTTAGGCACATTCACGATTGAAGAATTTGTTGAAATCCTTAAAAACCAAGTGAAAGCTCGTGAACTTAAATTATTAGGCGAAGAGTAATTTCATTATTTGTAAAAGGGCGGTCAAATTTGACCGCTTTTTTTATATCTATCAAAAGCTAAAATCCTGTTAGATTATTTATGTCTGTGGAATATTTATTTTTGAGCGTATTGTTATGTTATTTATTGTAAATTTAGGTTTGTGTTTTTAGGTAAAATAAATATAATTAAGAATCATTCTTATTAAAAGGAGATTCATATATGAGAAAAATAAATAAACAAATCTTATTATGCAGTTCTATTACGCTCTTATTTCAAGCGGAAGCCCATGCTTCGGTATCGGAACAGTTAGATATGATAGATGTCATTGGGGAAACTGAAATAAATATTCGAGAGAAAAAAGTGGGAGAAACAAAGATCTCTGCTAAAACCATTAAAAAGCGACAGGTGGCGGACGGTAAAGATTTAGTTCGCTATGAAACCGGCGTCACTGTAGTCGAAAATGGACGTTTTGGAAATAGCGGTTTTGCGATTCGTGGTGTGGATGAAAATCGAGTAGGGATAATGATTGATGGTCTGCGTCAGGCAGAAACGTTATCTTCGCAAGGATTTAAAGAATTATTTGAAGGATATGGAAATTTTAATAATACGAGAAATGGTATCGAAATAGAAAATACGAAAATGGCAACCATCACAAAAGGGGCTGATTCAATTAAATCAGGGAGTGGTGCATTAGGTGGTTCGGTACTGTTTGAAACCAAAGATGCTCGAGATTATTTGATTAATAAAGATTACTATTTGAGTATGAAAAAAGGTTATCAAAGTATGAATAACCAAGATATGTACTCAATGACGGCGGCAGGTAGATATAAGGGGATTGATGCTTTAGTGGTACATACTAAGCGTAATGGGCATGAAACAGAAAATTTTAGCTATAAAAATGAGGACGATCAGCTTGTAGGGAAAGCAAGAGAGAAAACCGATCCTTATCATATTAAGCGTGAAAGTACGCTAGTCAAATTAGCATATCAACCGAATGAAAATCATCGTTTCGGTGTGGTTTATGATTCCTCTAAGTTAGCTTCAAAAGGGAAAGATCTATCCTATACATTAAGACCTACACAATATTCAAAAGACGAACGTTATGGAGAACGTTTAACGAATGATAAATCCAACCGAAAAAATATTCAGTTTACCTATGAAAACTTTGTACCTACATCGTTATGGGATTATGCCAAAATATCATTTTCATCACAAAAAATTACGAATAATGCTCGTACGGATGAATATTGTTTTTCCTCAAAATGTAAACAAGTCGCAAATCCTAAGCGACTCCATTTTGAAAATAAAGATGGCGTTAATATGATCGTTGACGGTAATGGACAAGCAATTAGCGGTAAAGGCGAAACTCAAGGTTGGTCGACTGAGAGTGTGTATTTTGATGCCTCGGGAAATAAACTCAGTTCGCTTGGCGATTATAGAGAATATCGAGTTAATAATATTTATATTGATTGTAGTAAGCAAGATTGTTCGAAACCTTACCGTGTATTTTTGAAAAAAGATAAAGAATATGAGGATAAATATACTTTCGTTGATAGAACACTCAAGATTGAGACGATTAATGGTAAGAAATATGGTTCAGTGATTCCTCAAACAGGTCTGAAATACGGTTGGTTGACAACAGAAGAAGAACTCTTTTTTGTTTTACCTCATTCTGCAGGATACAGCCGTAATGATTATAACGATAGGGATTTAAATACGGATACACGGCAAATTAATTTAGATTTTGACAAAGCATTTTCTTTATGGGGCTTTGAACATAGTGTGAAATATGGCGGAGTTTATAGCCAAACCAAGAAAAATATGTTGAATAAAGATGGTTATATCGGCGGCAATATACAATGGTGGGCGAATGATTTCTTTTGTGGCGAATCAAATAACGATTATCCGGTAACTTATACACCTCGTCCTGATCAGTGGGCGACAACTGGTAACTGTACGGGGGAATATCGTTATAAAATAAATGGACGTTATAGCTATTTATTACCGGTAAACAACCAAAATCAGACTTTTCATTTTGGGGATAATGTCAAGATAACGGATTGGCTAGGATTTGATCTGAATTATCGTTATGACAGAGAAAAGCAGAAACCAGCGTATGACGATAAAATCCCAGTACCAAAAGGTATGATTGCCGGTATTTTTGTGCCATTGCCGGGAAATGCTTATGGACCTAATGCGGATTGTGGTTATAACACGGAATGTATGAATCAGAATTTGCAACAAAATTTATCTCATCTCTTACAGAATAAGTCTTATAAACATCATTCTTATAGCTTAGGGGTAAATTTAGATCCGACAGATTGGTTACGTTTACAATTTAAATATTCAAATGGATTTAGAGCACCGACGTCAGATGAAATTTATATGACCTTCAAGCATCCGAGTTTTTCGATTAGTCCGAATACGCGTTTAAATAAAGAAGTTGCAAAGACGAAAGAAGTTGCGATGACGTGGTATAAAGACCAAAGTTTTTTAACATTTAATTTATTCCGAACTGATTATAAAGATTTTATTGATTTGGTGTTTATGGGCGAAAAATTTGTTGATATCGGTAGTGCGATAAAATATCCATTTTACCAAAATCAAAATTTAGATTATGCCCGAGTTCAAGGCTTTGAAATCAATTCTCGTTTTTCATTAGGCGATTTTTATCAAGCATTACAAGGTTTTCATTTGGGGTATAAATTGACACATCAAAAAGGACGTATAAATGGCCATCGCCCAATGAATGTTATTCAACCGACAACATCTGTATATTCTTTGGGGTATTCCGGATTAGATGATAAATACGGCGTTGATTTTTTTCTTACGGATGTTTCAGCTAAGAAAGCGGCAGATACCTACAATATGTATTGGGAAAATCAGAGTAAAGATTCCGATTTTCTGGTTAAAGGTGAGCGTGTAAAAGATAGTTATATTCCTTGGCGTAATAAACATTACACGGTGTTAGATATGATTGCTTATAGTAAGCCTTTGAAAAATCTCACGATAACATTCGGCGTCTATAATATGCTAAATCAGAGATATATTACTTGGGATTCTGCACGTTCGATTCGTCCTTTAGGTACGATTAATAGAATTGATCATAATACTGGTGCTGGCTTTAGACGATTTTATGCACCGGGTAGAAATTTTCGTTTTACGACAGAGTTAACTTTCTAACAGATAATTTCTGTGATTATTACGCTTAATATTGATTATTTTTTCGTTCGCTATTGCATAACTTGGCAATATCTTTTAGAATCCGGACGTTTGTGTTTCAATTAATTTCAATTGAAGGACTTGAGAGATTTTAATCTTCTGCTCAGCAGTCGATTTCAGAGTAAAACTTACAATTACAAGAAGGAATAATACTATTAAACCTGTAAAACGTGTTCAGTCAAATCGCGCACATCGTCTTAATGATGAAATTCGTGGCGTGAAGGAAGTTCGCCTAACTGATGAAAATGGCGAACAAGTTGGTATCGTATCAATTCAAGATGCTTTGGCGAGAGCGGAAGAAGCTGAATTAGATTTAGTTGAAATCAGCCCTAATGCAGAACCGCCGGTTTGTCGTATTATGAACTACGGTAAGTTCATCTACGAAAAAGAAAAAGTCGCGAAAGAGCAAAAGAAAAAGCAGAAAGTCGTACAAATTAAGGAAATTAAATTCCGTCCGGGTACAGACGATGGCGATTATCAAATTAAGTTACGCAAACATTTTACGTTTCTTAGAAGACGGCGATAAAGTTAAAATTACCGTTCGTTTCCGTGGTCGTGAAATGGCTCACCAAGATATCGGTTTAGACGTTTTAGATCGTGTTAAAGCAGATACGGCTGAAGTGGCAGTAGTTGAATCAGCACCGGGTAAACTTGAAGGTCGCCAAGCGGTAATGGTTATTGCACCGAAGAAAAAATAATTTATTCTTGCATAAAACGGGCGGTTCCTATAAAATCCGTCCGTTTTCTCTTTTGTAAAAAAGAGAAACAAAAGCGATCTACAGGCACATTTCGCGACCTGATTTGCTTTTTAAGTCGCAAAGCTTATGAGCGGTAACGCTCTTTCGAGATAATTAGTGCTTTCCAAGTAGAAATATGATTAGTGATAATTGCATTTTTCGCCTAATTATTGTGTATTATGTAAAACAATGCGGAGTTTATAAAACAATGCCTAAAATTAAAACAGTACGTGGTGTTGCTAAGCGTTTCAAGAAAACAGCTTCAGGCGGTTTCAAACGTAAACAATCTCACTTACGTCATATTTTGACTAAGAAAACCACTAAACGTAAACGTCACTTACGCCACAAATCAATGGTAGCGAAAGCAGACCAAGTATTAGTAGTAGCGTGCTTACCATACGCATAAGCGTTGAGTCAAGTTAAAACGTACTTTAGTGAATTTTAGTTAATTATATACATTAGGAGATTTAATAATGGCTCGTGTAAAACGTGGTGTTATTGCAAGAGCACGCCATAAGAAAGTTCTTAAGGTCGCTAAAGGTTATTATGGTGCGCGTTCACGTGTTTATCGCGTTGCGTTCCAAGCTGTAATTAAAGCTGGTCAATATGCTTACCGTGACCGTCGTCAACGTAAACGTCAATTCCGTCAATTATGGATTGCACGTATCAACAATGAAGACGTCAAAACGGTTTATCTTACAGCAAATTCATCAATGGCTTGAAAAAAGCTTCTGTTGAAATCGACCGTAAGATTTTAGCTGACATCGCTGTATTCGATAAAGTTGCATTCGCGACTTTAGTTGAAAAAGCAAAATCTGCTCTTTAATTTTAAAGAATAGAGATTAGGACGCCTTCTGGCGTCCTTTTTTATATAATGCGAAAATTAATCATTATTCGAGGGCATTCCGGAGCGGGAAAATCAACGTTTGCTAAGCAAAAAATAGTGGAATTTAAGCAAGATTTCCCGAGAGGTAAAGTTTTTCATATTGAAAACGATCAATTTTTATATGAAAACGGCGAATATATTTGGACGAAAGAAAGATTCCAAGCCGCCAAAGTATTGGCAGAACATAAATTAGCATTGGCTTGGCAGTTTGCAGAAACGTATTTGCAAATGCCGATTTTAATTATAATAAGTAATGTGAATATTAGTTTGCAAGCGGTTGAAAAATATCAAAATATTGCAAATGCTTTACAGATGAAAACCGAAAAGTATCGATTGATGAATTTCTTTAAGAATCAGCATAATGTTGATGTATATACGGTATTGAATATGTATTTAGCGTTAGAACAGCAACCGTTAGCAGATGAAATTCTCATTAAGCCGATAAAGAAAATGCCCTATTTTATGCGTATAATATTAGAAAAAATGCGTAAGCGTAGGGATAAAAAAGACAGATAAGTAGTCTAATGTTCACTTATTTTTACAAAAAGGAAATAGTAATGAAAAAATTAGTTTTATTGGCATTGCCTTTGGTCGTAACAGCCTGTTCTACACCGGTACAACAGAGTACAGTACCAATGGATATGCAAGCAGTTGCAGAGTATCAACAACGTGTGGCAAGTGGGAATACCGTTTCGGAAAAACAAAAGCAACGTGTTGCTCAGCAGATTGAACCAGATGAGCCGCTTAATCAAAGCGATAAGCGTCCGAAAGTAGTCAGACAGGTTGTAAGAGAGCCAGTGATTTATCCAAGCATTGGCATTGGTTACGGTTATCACAGACATCGTCATCATTGGTAATAAAAAAGACCGCTTATGATCTGACCCCAAAAAGTTAGACTATTATTTAAGGGATTGAGTACGGTATTGCACTGGACTCAATCCTTTCAGTTTTAGTTGAATTCGTTCATTATTGTAATAGTCGATGTAATCACGAATCGTCAGTTCCAATTCCACATAGGTTTTAAACTCCCTTCCGTAGTAGCATTCGGTTTTCATCGCTTGAAAAAACTCTCCATCGCCCTTTTATCAAGGCAATTCCCTTTTCTCGCCATACTTTGCACTATCCCATTGTTTTTTAACAGGTTCTGGTAACAAATTTGTTGATATTGCCACCCTTGGTCAGAGTGCAAAATCGGTGTCGCCCCCTTCGGCAATTTGGCGATTACCCCTTCCAACATTCGCACCGTTTGGAGGAAGCTTGGGCTTCGACTCAAGTCGTAACTGATGATTTCGTTGTTAAATTGGTCTTTTATCGGTGACAAATAGAGCTTGCCCTCGCCACACTTGAACTCGGTCACATCCGTCAGCTATTTCTCGTTTGGCTGTGTTGCAGTGAAGTTTCTTGCTAAACGATTTGGGGCGATTTTTACCACTTTGCCACGATAGAATGCAAATTTTTGGTTATCATTACCACACTTAAACAAAGTTATAAGGTTATTTTTATGAACAAAATCTTTAAAACCAAGCAAAACCGTTTAGGTCAATCTGTTGTGACTTCTGAATTAGCAAGGATATTGCGTTAAAGCAACCGTATTAACTAAATCTGCGGCATTAAGGCAAGCTATTCGTGCGGTAGAGAAATCAACAACGACAGAAAATATTGCTTTAAAAACAAGCACAGTTGCAGGCGAGGTGAAAAATGTATCGGATAATGCTAACATAACAGCAAAAAACGCAAACACCAAAGCAGACAATGCAGAAAAACAAGCAAGTGAAGCAGATAAACAGGCTCAAACGGCTTTCGATACAGCAAGTATCGCTAACAACACAGCGAAATATGCAGAAATCAATGCACGCCAAACAACCACAACCGCAACAGAGGCAGAACTTTAGCAGAAAAATCAGTGCAAACGGCAACACAAGTAAACGAAAAGGCTAAAATTGCCGAAAGTCAAGCAAGCGTAGCGGTGAAAGCGACTGAGGACTTAACCGTTAAAGTTGAAACTAACGCCCAAAACATTGAGATTGTGAAAACCAATGTTGGCACGGTAAACAACAAAGTGACTTCGCTTGAAGAGCGTATAGTGCAAGCTCAAACAGCTAATGTGGCTCGCAATACGCAAAATATTCAGCGAAATGCTCAAAATATCGAGCGCAATAGCCACCGTATTGATAGCCTTGAAAACCTAGTTAAGAAAGACCGCCAACAGTCTTGTGCGGGCGTAGCTGGTGCAATCGCTTTAACGCAAATCTCGCCAGTACAAGGTAAGAAATTTACCGTTGGTGCAGGTGTTGGTACATATCGTGGCGAAAGAGCAGTTGCTGTCGGTGTGAAATATGCTCCAACCAACGACACCATTTTCAGCTTAGGCGGGAGTGCTGATAGCAGAGGTGGCGTAGGTGCTGGTGCGAGGGGAGTTTTGGATTTTAGTCTTAACTAAGGTAATCAAACAGCAAGATAGGTGACTTATAGCCAAGTGTCTTGCTGTTTTTTTTTGATTTTTAGCGTAGCATGATTTAATTATATAAATTCATAACCATCGAGCTTTAATTTATCATTTTTTAAACTATCGATAAAATTAAAAAACTCTTTAACACTCATAAGAATAGGATAGTTATCATTTATCCATAATTTACTATCTTCAGAGTCAATCCATTCCACATCGGCAGTTATACCGATAGAGACAAATTTTTTAACCCAAGTTAAGTCATGATTTAATTCAAGTTTATTTTTTTCAACAAAATCTTTTATAGACAATATACTATCAATTTTCTCTTTTATGATTTCATTTCTTTTATTTACTGTTTTTGGTGTGCCTTTTATAAAATCAATGGGTTTCTCAATGCTTTTACAGTCACACAGTATTAAGTTATCTCTAATTCGGATAGCTATGTCTGTTTCCCTGTATTTATCATTTTGAGTATTTTTGATATATTTTATGTCAAGTATTTCAACGCCAGTTTCTTTCACTTTTTCTTTTATATATTTTTCAAACAAACCTCCTCTTTCGGCATGATTTTCTCGCAATCCAAAAAATATATTGGATAGAATGTACTCCAAATGCCCTATATCACAATAAATTAAATTATTACAGGTGACTAATATAGGTAAAGGACCATATGACCAAAGTGAGATATTTTCCCTTTTAAAATTGGAAAGAGTCAAATCAGAAAGTATAGTTTTTATATCCTTTTTAGATAGGATTTGATACGATTTATTATTTAAGTCATTATTATAATCACTAAGTGTATTGACCATGTTATCAATTGTTCCTTCTTCTGTAATAAAATACCCTCTTTGTAAAGTTCCATACATATGGACTCTATTATCATTATCGTCAGTTGCTCTATTGGATATATAATAAAAAGAAAGTAATTGAATTACTGTCAAATATGAATCTAATGTATAGCCATATTTTTTTAAGAAAGGTTCTTTCAAAATGTTAACAGCAGATAAAATTGACTTTATATTCAACAGGTTTGGAAGAAAATTGGGTGCAAAATCATCACTCAAAAGTTCAGGGAATACATCCCTATTGTAATTGTAGTGGCAACTAAAAATAATATCCTCATTTATATTTTTAACATCATGATAACTAATAATGCCTTTTGAAAATGAGCTGTATGTTTGAGGTATTTCTGATCTTTTGTCATAAGATAAAATCAACCTGTTTAAACTATTGTCTCTTATCTCTTTTGGTTCTCCATTTTCATCTATGTATAATTTTGCTCCTTTACTTACAGCCCTCATTTTTGCCATTATTTTCCAATAGTAATAAGAATAACATTCTAATACATATATATCTTCATGATTTTTATGTGAATAATTTTTTAACATATATGTTTTCTCATATCGATGATATAGCTCTTTTATTTGTTTATTACTTACTCCTTTCTTCTTAAGATCTTTATAGAATAAGCCACCTAAAACCATTTTATGATTCATATCACTTCCTTTGGCTATATCTATTCCGCATTCAATTTTCCCGTATTTATAAAAAGCAGTTTCTATCGTACATCTTATGTGACTTAAAACTGTTGGATTTACGAATTCGTCATCATTTGTAATACTTCCTACTCCAACTCTACGATATAAATGAAACCAATAAAGAATAGAGTGCTTAGATATTATATTTTTCATTTTCTCTTCTAACATAGGAAGAATTGAGTTAAGAAAATCCCAAGATTCGGTTGAATCAAAACTATTTTTAAAGTTATTAATGGTAATTTCTTTTATTTGACTTCGAATTTCCTGTTTGGTGTTTTCTATTTTGTTCTGAAATAATGAATCATATTTTTTATGCACATTTAAGAAAGTATATTGATAATACTCTATTACTGTTTTTTCGATCATAATTATTAACCTGTGAAACTATATAAAACAATTAAACGTCTAATCGTTTTCGAGAATTAGACTCTTCTTTAAATCTGTTATAAGCGTAAAAGAAGTCAGGAATGATCTGACCCCAAAAAGTTAGACTACTATTTCAAGGATTGAGTACGGTATTGCACTGGACTCAGTCCTTTTAATTTTAGTTGGATTCTCGCATTATTGTAATACTCAATATAACTGTGAATTGTCCGCTCTAGCTCGGCATAGGTTTTGAACGCCTTGCCGTAGTAACATTCGGTCTTGAGTCTTGCAAAAAAACTTTCCATAGCCCCATTATCGAGGCAATTTCCTTTTCTCGACATACTTTGCACTATCCCATTGATGTTTAGCAGGTTTTGGTAGCCAATCTTGCTGATATTGCCAGCCTTGGTCTGAGTGCAAAATCGGTGTCTCCCTTTTGGGCAACTTGGCGATAGCCCCTTCCAACATTCGCACTGTTTGGAGAAAATTTGGGATTCGGCTCAAGTCGTAACTAATGATTTCGTTGTTAAATTGCTCTTTTATCGGTGACAAGTAAAGTTTACCCTCGCCACATTTGAACTCGGTTACGTCCGTCAGCTATTTCTCGTTTGGGCGTGTTGCCGTGAAGTTTCTTGCCAAGTGATTTAGGGCGATTTTCCCCACTTCACCACAATAGGAACGATATTTCTTCCGATTACATATCCCTTTTAAATCAAGCTGTTGCATTATTTTCTGCACTTTTTTGTGATTGACAATCTTGCCTTGATTTTTTAACGCCGCCGTCACTCGCCGATAGCCGTAAATCCTGTGGTGTTTGTGGTAAATCGCGGTAATTCTCTCGCAAAGTTTTGCATTTTTATCACTTTTTCGACTCAAATGATAAAAGAACAAACTGCGAGGTAAGTCCGCTAGTTGAAGCAAAATCTCTAGCGGAAATACCTTTCTCAACGCTTGGACACTTTCCGCAACCGCTCTTCTTCCACCCGAATTATCTCGTCCAACTTTTTTAGGTAGGCATTCTCCGCACGCAAACGTAAGTTTTCAAGCTCTAATTCTTCGAGCCGATTGGTTGGTTTTGGAGGTATTGGGGCGTATTTAGGGGCGTTTGTTTGTCATTGTTTTTCGTCCTTTTGGCTTGGGTTCAAACCCTTTTATACTATCTTTCACTACTGCTTTCAACCATTGAGTGATGACGCCGGAATTTGATATACCAAAGCGAAGACAGGCTTGTCGTGCAGAGTACTCGCCATTTTTGACCGATTGTATTACCTGCCATTTGAACTCCGGCGAGTAAGTTTGCTTGGTATGCAACACGGCTAAAACGTTCGAGCCTGAATGGCGAAATTGAACAATCCAGCGGTAGAGCGTTGCTCTTTTTAGTTCAAACTTGCGAAGTGTTAGGGAAAGATTCTCGTGGTGGGTGAAGTAAAAATCGACTACCTGCTGTTTGAAATGTTGATTGTATTTAGTCATAAAAAAATCTGCACCTTAATCCGTTGGCGGTTTAGTCCAACTTTTGGGGTGCAGATCATTAAGTCAGAGCTTTTTCACTATGCTAATTTGCGATATCTTTGCGGAAAGAAACCATTAATTGGTCGATTTTAAAATTTTCGGTATCAATAATTTCAAATTTGTATTGATCATAAAGGACAAAATCGGTTTTCTTCGGAATTTTACGTAGCATATACATCATAAAACCGCCGATAGTTTCGTAGTTTTCCGCATTAGGGAAACTTTCGATTTCTAACGCTCTCATCACGTCTTCCAGCGGCGTAGCACCGTCAATTAACCACGAATCTTCATCTCGGCGAACAATCTGTTCTTCTTCGGTTGAAACCAATTCACCCATCACGATACTCATTACGTCATTGAGAGTCAGAATCCCCACCACTAATGCGTATTCGTTTACGATAACGGCAAAATCTTCACCGGCGGATTTAAATAGCTCTAATACTTCGTAAAGTGATAACGTATCCGGAATAAAAAGCGATTTTTTCAGTAGTTTTGCATCTGTTAGCGATACGTTATCGTTTTTGAGATATTGGGTAAGTAGATCGTGCGTTTCGATATAACCTAAAATTTTATCTAATCCGTCATCACAGATCAGCACTTTGGAATAGGGATCTTCGCCCAGTGTTTCCAACACCTTTTCTCGATTATCGGTGCGATTTAAAAATACGATATGCTCGCGTGTAGTCATAGTAGAAGTTACACGACGTTCCTGCATTTCAAACACATTTTCGATTAAGTAATGCTCTTGTGCTTTTAAAATACCGGCTTTAGCTCCCGCATCAACCACCGCAACAATATCTTCGGAAGTCATGTTGTCTTGGCGTACGGTAGAAACGTGAAATAATTTAAATAATGTGTTGGCAATCCAATCGAAAAAAAGCACAAGCGGTTTAAATAATGCGATAAAAAACATCATAATACCAATGGTGCGCACCGCAATTTTTTCCGGATAGGTCATTGCCAAACGTTTCGGCATTAAATCTGCAAAAAGCACAAACGCCGAGGTAACAATGATAAACGCAATCCAAGAAGCGGCACTATCAACCCATTCCGCTTGCGTATATTTTGCAAGTAATTCACTGAAGTAGGGGTTGATTGCACTTTCACCGACTACACCACCAAGGATCGCGACCATATTTAAACCGATTTGTACCACGGTAATAAAACGTCCCGGCTGTTCTTGGAGCTTTAAAACTTTTTCGGCACGGAGGTCGCCCTCGTTAATCATTGCCTGTAATTTCAGCTTTCTTGCACCGGCAAGAGAGATTTCTGAAGACGAGATAATCGCACTGGCAATAATCAGTAATAAGATAATCAAACTTGCTTCAAATAAGCTCATAAAATCCTCTGTTTGATAAGTTATGATGTATAAAATTATAGCATTAAATATTTTTTATATGCTCAGTATTGCAAATTTTTGCCCAAAATTGACCGCTTGTCGGTGAGCTTTGGATACAGAAAGATTCGCCTTGATATTTAAATTTTAGCTGGTAAGCATGTAAGTACACCCGATCCGCCGCTGTACCAGTATAAAGTTGATCGCCTAAAATCGGGCTACCTAAGCTTTTCATTGCCACCCTTAATTGATGCGTTTTACCGGTTTTTGGTTGCAAAATAAAATGGCGTAAATTTGGCTCAAGCGAATGCGAAACAAATTGAGTCACGGCAGGATTCTGTTTGCTATGGCACAGTTTCCATGCGCCGTTACGGCTTTTTTGCATATCACCGCTAATTTTACCCTGTTTCTTTTTCGGTTTTTGATCGCTTAATGCCCAATAGGTTTTTTCGATTTTATGCTGTTCAAATAAGTGATAAAAGTGCACGGCGACTTGTTTGTTCAAAGCGAAAATTAATAAGCCGGACGTAACTTTATCTAAGCGATGTACCAGCCAAACTTGTTCCACTTGTAATTGTTCGGCGAGTTTTTCGGTTAATCCGACCGCTTCCTCGTCTTTGTGCACACTCATCCCGACGGGTTTATCAATCACAACAAAGTCGTGATGTTGGAAGCAAATAGTCAATTTTTCAGTCATTTTTTGCTATACTCCGATAAATTTTGTCTATTTTAACAGGGAATTGAATATGGCACTCAACATTTATTTAGTCCGCCACGGGAAAACCGTTTGGAATTTAGAAGGGCGTTTGCAAGGCTCAGGTGATTCACCTTTGGTTGAAGAAGGTATTGAAGGGGCGAAAAAAGCGGGGAGAGCGTTAAAAGAGGTTAAATTTTCCGCCGCTTATTCCAGTATGCAAAAACGTGCGCAAGATACCGCAAATTATATTTTGGCGGAAAATAACGAGAAGAATATTCCGCACTTTCACCATTTCGGTTTAAATGAGTTTGATTTTGGGCTTTGGGAAGGCACTAAATCGGTCGATTTATACTCAATTGATGAATATTGGACGATGAAAAAAACACCGGCAGAATATCGTGCGGAAACGAATGGCGGTGAAACTTATGAAGATCTTTATAATCGAGTGATTAAAGTGTTTAATCAAATTGCTCAGTTGCACCAAAATAATGAAAACGTATTAATTGTTGCACATGGTATGACATTAACTGTTCTCACAGCGGTATTACGAGGCTTGCATTGGTCGGAATGTCGTGACGAAACTAAACACTGTTTTGTGATTAACACCGCTATTAACCGAGCAGTTGTTGAGAATGGTAAGGCTGAATTAGTTGAGTTTAACCGTGTGGAACATTTGGCCTAGACTTGCAAAAAAATCCAAAAATTAGACCGCTTCTTTGCGTTGTTCAAATCAGCGGTCTTACTATTTTTTTATTGGGTTTCAAACCAACTTTCTAAAATTAAGCAGGCGGAAATCGAATCTACTTTATCTTTTTTTAAGGCTTTGTAGCCACCTCGTTCAAAAATTTCCGCTTTCGCGGACACAGTTGTAAGGCGTTCGTCTTGTAACTCAACCGGCAAATTAAAGCGTCCGTTTAAACGATTCGCAAATTTTTTCGCTCTTTGGGTCAGCGTACGCTCGCGCCGTCCATATTGAGCGGTAAACCGACTACTAAGCGTTCCGGTTGCCATTCTTTGATCACTTTTTCAATTTGATCCCAGTTAGGAATCCCATCTTGTGCTTTAAAAGAGGGAAGTCCTTGTGCTGTGCCGGTAATATCTTGTCCGACCGCACAACCGATGCTATAAGTACCGAAATCGAATGCGAGAATTGTTCTTGCCATATTATCCTTTTGCAAAAAATGATTTATTTTTGACCGCTACTTAAGCCGTCATTAGGCTCTACCAGCACGGGCTAACACACCGGAAATACCGAGCATTTCATTTGCTTCTACCCAACGCTCTAAATAACCAGTTTCGAATAAGGTTTTGTCGTTCGCTTCAGAAATCAACCAGTAATTACGTGCGATTTCTTGTTCGAGTTGTTCTGGTTTCCACGTAGCGCAACCTAAACAGACAATAAATTTTTCCGGTGCTTCCGGTTTACCGAGGCTGTCTAGTACATCGCCGGAAGTTGTGAGCAAAATATCATCAGTCACTCGGTAACTATGTAAAAATTCTTGCTCAGTTTTAGTATGAATAATAAATCCGCGATCTTGATTGATCGGTCCACCGCTTAAGACCATTTGATCTTTATGATAATTACGTTGACTTGCCATTTGGAAATCCATACGGGTAATCAATTCCAATACGGATAAGTCGGTTGGGGTATTAATCACTAAGCCCATCGCACCGTTACTGTTATGTTCGCAAATATAAATCACGGTACGATCAAAGTAATCATCATCAATTTCCGGCGTTGCAATCAAAAATTTGCCTTGTAAATTTTCTAACATTAAATATCTCCAAAACAAACTTGTAGGGCGGTAATGGTCGCAAGTGAGGCGGTTTCTGTACGCAGGACGCGTTTGCCAAGTAAAACTTCGGTGAAGCCTTCAGTTTCGGTCATTGCGATTTCTTCAGCAGATAATCCGCCTTCCGAGCCGATTAATAAACGTACACCGGCTTCAGGCACATTTGGTAACTGGCGAATGGTGTATTTCGCACGAGGATGAAGATTTAATTTCAGCATATCATCTTGTTCTTTACACCAGTCAGTTAACTTCATAATCGGGCGAATTTCAGGAATTTCATTACGCCCGCATTGCTCGCAAGCGGCAATCGCAATTTTTTGCCATTGTTGTAATTTTTTGTCTTGGCGTTCATCATTCAGTTTAACTCCGCAACGTTCAGACCAAAGCGGCGTAATGGTTTTTACGCCTAATTCAACCGATTTTTGAATAGTAAATTCCATTCGATCGCCACGAGAAATCACTTGTCCTAAATGGATCGGCAAATTGGATTCACGATTATCCAATTCACTGCCATCAATTTTGGCAATAATTTGTTTTTTTCCGACCGCTTGTAATGTTGCGTGGAAAATATGGTTTGAGCCATCAAATAAAATAATTTGCTCGCCTTCTGTCATACGTAACACACGGCCGACGTGATTCGGCGCATCTTCACTTAAAATACAACTGGTTTGACTCGCTAATAATTCGGGATGGTAAATTCTTGGGATACGCATAAGTTATTATTTAATGGATAAAGCGATCTGATTTCAGTACGATTTACAAATAATCTAGGCAATCAGACCGCTTTATATTGTTAAACTATTTAAATTGATGAATTGCAGTGGCGACTTCATTATCATTATAGATAGCTTTAACGACATCATCATAGGCTTGAGCTAATACTTTCTTAATATCATCGTTATCTGTTGTGACAGATGCACCTTCATAACCTCGAGTCGCGTTAAAGTTTTTACTAAAATTGCCTTTAGGGCCTTTAACTGCAACTTCGACACCGACTTCAGCATTAACTTTATAGAGTAAATTACCTTGTTCTACGGTAGCGAAGAATTTACGAACGCTTACGATAACATTTGCATTTGCCGCACCTTGTACAATTTGGAAACCCTTCGCATTTAAATCTTGTTGAACTGCTTGTTGGAACATTAAACCAACTTCTGGGCTAGAGGTTAAACGAGTAACTTGACCACTTTTAGTATAAGCGGCAACTTCACGAGAAGTTCGTAAATCTTGAGTCATCACACTTACCGCGACGGTTTGGTTATTTGTATTAAACGTAGCTGTCGGACTTGGTGTTGTGAATGTTAATACATTAGATTGAGACTGGCGACCGGTTAATACTGCCGTTGCAAGTGTTGTTGCAACAAGTAAGGCTTTTTTTGAGAATTTCATAAGATATCCTTTTAATTGATAAGAAATAATGGATAATGCGTATCTGAATAGTAACGCGAGTAAATCGTTATTAATTATTACTTATCAACTCTGAATTAGCAATTCATAAGGAATAAAAATGTCGGTAGAAAATACAATTAGAGAGAAATTAACGGCACAATTTCAGCCTCATGTTCTTAACATTGAAAATGAAAGCCATATGCATAGCTCAGGACGTGGATCTGAATCGCATTTTAAAGTCACGATCGTGACCTCTCATTTTGATAATATGAGAACAGTAGCTCGTCATAGAGCAATTTATAGCTGTCTTGCTTATGAATTGGAACAGGGTGTACATGCTCTTGCTTTACATACTTATACACTTTCGGAATGGGATGAAATAAATGGTGTTGTACCAAAATCGCCAAATTGTACAGGTGTGGGACAGTAAGATATTTTAGTGTGATAATTAATTTAATTTGCAAATAAAATACTTGATTAGAGTAAGAAAAATCGGTATAGTTCCCACATCTTTCAAATATACTTTAATGTATATTGTTAATAGTTCGGTGAGATGTCCGAGTGGTTGAAGGAGCACGCCTGGAAAGCGTGTATATGCGAAAGTGTATCGGGGGTTCGAATCCCCCCTCTCACCGCCATTATTAATCAGAAAGATTCCTTACTGTTTTCATAGATATTTCCTTGGTTAAGTTAAAGTAATTAATTACTTTTTTCCTTATTGGTTTAGTCCCCGAAAGTTTTTTCGGGGATTTTTTTATATCTTCCGTTTGGTTACGAGAGTTTGAAGGATAGCAAGCGGTATAAATTAAATGATTGTTTGCATAACGCTAAGATTTACATTTCATTTCTTAAAGATTCAAAAAAAGGGCTAACATTAGTTAGCCCTTTGTGCATTTCATCAATCATCAATAAGGATTTGAACGGTTTATTTTCCGTAATACGCCTTAGTCATTAGTTCTTCCATATCAGCAACCATTGCAAGACGTGGATTTGCCGGTGTACATTGGTCTTCAAAGGCATTTAATGCAAGCTCACGACGAGCCGCTAAGAACTCTTGTTCATCAATACCTTGCTCACGTAACGACATTTTCACGCCACAACGTACTGCTAAATCGTGTACGGCTTTTGCATAAGATTCCACCGCTTCTTCCGGTGTTGCCGCAGGTAAACCTAAAATACGAGCGATGTCTTGGAAACGTTTATCTGCAACATAGTTAGTGTATTTCGGCCAAGTTGCCACTTTAGTAGGGCGAGTACCATTATAACGAATCACGTGTGGTAATAAAATCGCATTGGTACGACCGTGAATGGTGTGGAATTTACCACCGATTTTATGCGCCATTGAGTGACAAATACCTAAGAACGCATTCGCAAATGCCATACCCGCCATGGTTGATGCGTTGTGCATTTTCTCACGCGCAACTTCATCAAATTCTTTTACTGATTTTTCTAAGTTTTCGAATACCAGTTTAATTGCTTGTAATGCTAAACCGTCAGTGTAGTCGTTGGCAAGAATTGAAGTATAAGCCTCGGTTGCATGGGTTAATACGTCTAAACCTGTATCCGCCGCAACGTGAGCCGGTACTGACATTACTAACGCAGGGTCAACAATTGCAATGGTTGGAGTTAATGAGTAGTCTGCTAACGGATATTTAATATCGCCATCAGTAATTACCGCAAATGGAGTAACTTCAGAACCTGTACCTGATGTGGTTGGAATGCCGACAAATTTCGCTTTACGACCTAATTGTGGGAATTTGAACGCACGTTTGCGGATATCCATAAATTTTTGAACTAAATCACGGAAATCCACTTCCGGTTGTTCATAGAATAACCACATTACTTTTGCCGCATCCATTGGTGAACCGCCACCTAATGCAATAATGGTATCCGGTTGGAAGCTACGCATAAGTTCTGTACCGCGTTGCACGGTTTGTAAACTTGGATTCGGTTCAACATCGGTAAATAATTGAATCATTACGTGATTACGACGTTGACGTAATTGCTCGGTAATTCTATCGACAAAACCAAGTTCTACCATTGAACGGTCGGTAACAATCATCACTTTCTCCGCATCTTTCATTGATTTAAGATATTGGATTGAATCACGCTCAAAATAGATTTTTGATGGCACTTTAAACCATTGCATATTATTTCTCCGTCTGCCCACACGTTTAATATTAATTAAGTTCACTGCACTTACGTTGTTGCCTACGGAGTTTTTACCGTAAGAACCACAACCTAATGTGAGGGACGGTAGGAATGAGTTATATACGTCACCGATACCACCGAATGTTGACGGAGAGTTCCAAATCACACGAATCGCTTTAACACGTTCACCGAATGTTTTGGCTAATTCGGCATTTTGGGTGTGAATTGCCGCAGAGTGACCTAAACCGTGGAAATTTACCATGGCTTCAGCAAGTTCTAAACCGTGTTCGGTTGAATTTGATTTTAATAATGCTAAAACCGGTGAAAGTTTTTCACGAGTTAGTGGTTCACCTTCGCCAACAAATGCACATTCTGCTAATAAAATATTGGTTTTTTCCGGTACGTTAAAACCGGCTTGTTCAGCAATCCAAGTCGCCGGTTTACCTACAACCGCCGCATTTAGTTTTGCACCAGCACAGTTTTCGTCTTTCGCTTTATCTACACCGAAAATGAATTTTTCTAAAAGCGCTTTCTCTTTTTTATTCACGAGATAAACGCCGTAAGATTGCATTTCTTTAACAAAATCAGCGTAAATTTCTTTATCGACAATAGTCGCTTGTTCAGATGCACAAATCATACCGTTGTCAAACGATTTTGACATCACAATGTCATAAACAGCTTGCTCTAATTTTGCCGTTTTTTCTACATAAGCTGGTACGTTACCTGCCCCAACGCCTAATGCCGGTTTACCACAAGAATATCTTGCTTCAACCATTGAATTACCACCGGTCGCTAGAATAGTTGCGATCCCCGGATGTTTCATTAATGCTGATGTGCCTTCCATTGATGGTGTTTTAATCCATTGCACGCAGTTTTTGGAGCACCGGCGGCAATAGTCGCATCATAAACAACTTGTGCGGCATGAGCTGATGATTGTTGAGCGGAAGGGTGGAAAGCAAAAACGATAGGATTACGGGTTTTGAGAGCGATTAACGCTTTGAATATGGTGGTTGAGGTTGGGTTCGTTGTTGGTGTGATACCGCATACGACACCAACTGGGTCTGCGATTTCAGTAATACCGGTGACATCATCCTCACTTATTACGCCAGCTGTTTTTAAGTGGCGCATATTATTGACTACGTATTCGCAAGCAAATAAGTTTTTAGTTGCTTTGTCTTCAAATACACCTCGACCGGTTTCTTCATAAGCATGCATTGCCAGAATACCGTGCTTATCTAGTGCCGCAACAGAGGCTTTCGCCACAATGTAATCGACTTGCTCTTGATTTAGCTGGCGAAATTCTTCGAGAGCTTTTAAACCGTTTTCAACAAGCTCGTTTACTTCAGTTTGAGCATCATATGGTTGTGCATTTTTTGCATTGTTAGCCATAGTTTGGTTCCTCTAAAAATTAAAAATCTAAAATTTTTTAACTGATGAAATTATTACTCGAAAAGGAGTAAATTGCATATAAATTTATAACTCTTTAGAGGTGTTTTTGATCTATATCAAATTTTATTTTTTGTAATAATTATCAGAAATAACAACATAAACCTTTGATTAACAATATACTAACTTTACACAGAAATTTTGGCAGTTGACTCTAATTAATGGTAGGATAACAGTATTTATATAACGACAACTGAATTAATGAAATTTCCTATGAAAGACGTATTACGTATTGCAACACGCCAAAGTCCATTAGCATTATGGCAAGCAAATTTTGTAAAAAGCGAATTAGAAAAACGATTTCCGGAACTGACGGTCGAATTAGTAACGATGGTCACTAAAGGTGATGTGATTTTGGATACGCCGTTAGCTAAAATCGGTGGTAAAGGTTTATTTGTCAAAGAATTAGAATTAGCACTGTTAGAAAATCGTGCGGATCTTGCCGTTCACTCAATGAAAGATGTGCCGATGACGTTTCCGGAAGGTTTAGGATTAGCGGTGATTTGTGAGCGAGAAGATCCTCGTGATGCGTTTGTTTCAAATAAATATCAAAATTTAGATGAGTTACCAGCTGGAGCGGTTGTAGGGACATCAAGTTTACGTCGTCAATGTCAATTAATGGCAAAATATCCGCATTTGGAAGTGAAATCTTTGCGTGGTAATGTTGGAACGCGTTTATCTAAATTGGATAATGGCGAATATGATGCGATTATTCTTGCGTCCGCCGGTTTAATTCGTTTGGAAATGGCGGAACGTATTCGTAGTTTTATTGCCGTTGAACAATCATTACCTGTCGCCGGTCAAGGTGCAGTTGGAATTGAAACGCGAGTGAATGATGAGCGAGTGTTAAATTATCTTGCAAGTTTAAACCATAATCCGACCGCTTGTTGTGTAATGGCAGAGCGAGCGATGAATACACGTTTACAAGGTGGATGCCAAGTTCCTATCGGTGGTTTTGCAACATTAAATGGCAATGAGATTACCTTAAATGCTTTGGTTGGATCTCTTGACGGTTCAACAATTATTCGAGCTTCCGGTGTTGCTACAATCGAACAGGCTG
The DNA here is from genome assembly GCF_029774155.1 of Actinobacillus arthritidis. Taxonomy (NCBI): domain Bacteria; kingdom Pseudomonadati; phylum Pseudomonadota; class Gammaproteobacteria; order Pasteurellales; family Pasteurellaceae; genus Actinobacillus; species Actinobacillus arthritidis. Next base: position 395,986 of record NZ_CP103833.1, read on the forward strand.
AACAGCTTGGGATTAACGTGGCGGAGCAATTACTTGCTCAAGGTGCGGATAAAATTCTCGAAGAAGTATATAAAGACGCATAAAAATGAATGTGTTAATTACTCGTCCGGATCACCGGGGACAAGAATTGCTGGAAATGTTGACTCAGCATCAAATTTTTGCGATTCATCAACCGCTGTTTACGCTAGAAGCAGGAGCAGAATTGCCTTTGCTTCCATCAGTAATGGCCCGACTGAATAGTGGTGATTATGTGTTTGCTGTATCAAAACAAGCAATTGATTTCGTTTCAGACACATTAGAACAAACCGGTTTTCATTATCGTAGTGATTTAAAATATTTTGCCGTTGGCAAACAATCGGCTCAATATTTTTCATCTCGTAGTGAACAACCTGTGCATTACCCGATTATTTCTGAAAATAGCGAGGGATTACTCTTATTAGATGAAATGCAAGATTTAAGCGGTAAAAATCTATTAATCTTGCGTGCTGAAACAGGACGTGATTTGTTGGCGGAAACAGCGATTTCTCGAGGTGCTGACGTTCAGTGTTTAGAATGTTACCGTCGCAAATATGTAGAAGAAAATCTTGCAGAAAAAATGAGTTTATGTAAGAGAGCCGGTGTTGATACGATAGTGGTAACAAGCGGTGAAATTTTAAAAACTTTATACGAGCAAACCGCAGAAGATGATCGTGCTTGGTTAGTTGAGTGTAATTTGATTGTAGTGAGTACACGTATTGCAAGTATGGCGTATCAATTAGGCTGGCATCAAAATAAGGTTCTGCTTTCAGAGAGAGCGGATAATAATAGTTTATTAGAAAGCATATTAAAATTTATCGGCAAATTTAACTAAGGTGGGAAGTATGTCAAAGAATAAGCAGATTATTGAACAAACTGAAGAGGTAGTTGAAACGGCTATATCTGAGGTGGAACAAGAAGCAACACCAACCGAAAAAGAGGATGTTGTAAAAAATCCTGAAAAAGAAACCGCTTCTCAATCGAGTAAAGAGGATGTCAAAGTGGAACAGAAAACGGATGAAAAAACCGTCATTGTGCAAAAATCTGGTGGTAAAGCTATTGGATTATTAGCGTTATTGGTTGCAATCGCTGTGGGTGGAGCCGGTCATTATATGGCAAATAAAAAATTTGCTGAGGTAGAACAGCAAATGGCTAAAATTGCCGGGCAACCTAGTTCGGTAACACCAACAGATATGCCTAATTTTGATGCAGAAAAAGCACAGCTTGCTGAATTAGCAACATCATATCAAAAAGCCTTAGAGCGTATTAGTCAGTTAGAGCAGGAACAAGCAACTTATACCAACCAAATTAATGGGCTAAAAACGCAGTTACAGAAAGTAAGTGGTGTGCCCCAATCTGAATCGGTGGTTTGGAAATTATCGGATGCGGATTTCTTATTAAATAATGCATTGCGTAAACTAGTATTAGATAACGATATTGATACGGCGAAAAATCTGTTATTAGAGGCTGATGCAGTATTGGCACAAGTTTCTAATACAGAAGTAGCCAATGTTCGTAGTGCAATCAAAAGCGATTTAGCTCAGATTGCTAATGTGAATAAAGTTGATCAAAATAACTTAATGCAACGTCTGACAACACTTGCTAATCGCTTAGATGATTTACCAATGATTGCGAATGAAGCAATCGAAGAAAATGAAATGGCAAGCGGTGAAGTAAGTGATTCAATTCAAGACTGGCAAAAAAATATTGAGAAAAGTGCGAGTTCTTTCTTAGATCATTTTATTCGTGTGAGCGATCGTAATAAAGCGGATGAAAAAGCATTTGTAGCTCCGAATCAAGAAGTTTATTTACGTGAGAATATTCGCCTACGTTTACAAATTGCGATTTTAGCAATTCCTCGTCAACAAAATGAGCTTTATAAACAATCGTTAGATGCAGTAAGCACTTGGATTAGAAGTTATTTTGAAACCCAAAATGAAAATGTTAAAAATTTCCTTAAAGAGTTAGATGATTTGAGTGAACAATCCGTTTATATTGATGCACCTAATCGTCTGAAAAGTATTGAATTACTGGATCATCTCTTAAATAAAGCTCCGCAAACAGTTGAAAAGATTGAAATTAAAGCGGAAAAAGAATTGACCCAGCCGATAGTTCCGGAAGTAAAAAATGAGCCGGTAGAATCAGCTCCGCAACAGCCTGCTCAGCCTCAAACTGAACAGGTGACGCCAGTTGCACCGCAAGGAGAATAAGATATGTTTAGAGTTCTTTTTTTAATGCTGTTATTACTGGTAAGCTTAGTTGTCGGTCCTTATATTGCCGGTAGTCAGGGCTATGTACGTATTGAAACGGATACGAAAGTCGTCGAAATGAGCCTGGTGATGCTAGTGGTTTTCTTTATTATCGCAATGTCAGCCGTTTATTCCGTTGAAGTATTGATTAGCCGTTTTTGTCGCCTAAGTAAAGGATCATATAATTGGTTCTTTAATCGTAAACATAAAAAAGCTCAGCAAGAAACCTTAGAAGGATTAATGAAAATGAGCGAAGGCGATTATTCTAAGGCTGAAAAATTATTTAGTAAAAATGCTAAACACGCAGATGAGCCTGTTCTCAATTTAATTAAAGCGGCAGAAGTCGCTCAGCAAGGTGGTGATGAGTTTGCCGCCAATAAATATTTAATTGAGGCAGGAGAATTGGCAGGACCAAATAATGTTGCGGTAGAATTGGCTCGTACTCGTATTTTAGTTCAGCAGAATAAATTACCGGCGGCACGTAGTGCAATTGATAGTTTAATCGAATTAGCACCGCATAATATGGAAGTGCTTCGTTTAGCGATTAATATTTATAAAGACTCTAAAGCCTATAATGCGTTAGACAGCGTATTGGAAAATATTGGTCAACGTAGCTTCTTGTCTACAGAGGAATATGATGAGTTAACGCATTTTGTTGATGACGGTTTACTTGATGAAAAAATGAATGAGGAAGGTCAAGACGGATTATTAACGTGGTGGGAAAATCAACCGAGCCGTCGCCGTAAATCAATTTATGTCCGTACTGGTTTAATCAAACGATTAATTGATACCGATGATCATGATTCTGCACAAGAAATTGCACTTGAAACCGTGAAAAAATATGAAGATGATGTACTTGTACCACTTCTTGAGCAGTTAACCCGTTTACAAGTTTCAGAGAACAGTAAATTAGTCAAAGTGCTTGCGAAAAGAGCGGATAAGGCAGATGTCCACTATTCTGATGATTATGCAAGAGCATTGGGATATATCTATACGCGAGAGGGTTTATTTGATAAAGCTAAAGCGTATTTTGTGCAATTACTTGAACATCAAGAATGTGTAGCAAATGACCGTATTATGGCATTACACGTTGCAGAGCAGACACAAGATACCGCATTAATTGAGCGTATTCGTGCGATTAATCTGAAAGAAGTCAATATGGATAAGAAAGAGGAAGTTCAGACTGTAGGTGAAGTAATACCAACCGTTTAATTTCTCTAACATATAAATAAAAGCCGTTTATTAAGGATTAGATAAACGGCTTTTTTATGCATACGATTAGTGTTTTTTACTAAATACTTTCATTAACGGCAAAATGATTAGGCAACAAATTGTGCCGATAATAATACCTACCACAAAATCAACGAGGCTTGCGAATTGTGCCGGAATACCTAAGTGTTCAACAAAATGATGAATTTCGGCAATATTGTGCGAGAAAATACCGCCACCAACTAAGAACATCGCAATTGTCCCAATAACCGAAAGTGATTTCATAAACCATGGCATAATCACAAGTAGAGCTTTACCGATAGATTGCGATAAGCCGCTTTTCTTCTGCATTAACCATAAACCGATATCATCCAGTTTTACAATTAATCCAACCAAACCATATACAAAAACAGTGATCCCGATCCCGATACTTGAAAGAGAAAGAATTTTGATCATCGTTGATGATTCTTGTAATACACCTAATGCGATAATAATAATTTCTGCTGATAAGATAAAATCAGTACGGATTGCACCTTTGATTTTGTCTTGTTCAGAAACTTGTTCTTCTGTGTCGGAGTGATGATCATTTTTGTGTAGGAATTTATGTAATAATTTTTCTACTCCCTCAAAACATAGATAAGCACCGCCAATCATCAATAAAGGAAGAATGGCTTGTGGTAAATAAATGGATAAGAGTAGGGCAAGCGGAATTAAGATAACTTTATTGATAAACGAGCCTTTGGCTACGCCCCAAACGATAGGTAATTCACGTTCGGGGCTAATATTTTTTCCGCTAACTTGATTTGCATTCAGTGCCAAATCGTCTCCGATTACGCCGGCAGTTTTCTTGGCGGCAACTTTAGTCATGACAGATACGTCATCCAGAACTGCCGCAATATCATCTAATAGTGTAAATAATGAGCTAAATGCCATTGAGATACTTTCCTTAAAAATAAAAGTTATATAAAAAAACCGAGCTAAATAGCTCGGCTCTTCTGATTTCAATTCGAAATTAGCGACGTAAACCTAAACGTGCGATAGTTTCTGAATATTTAGCAAGATCAGTACGTTTTAAGTAGTCTAATAATTTACGACGACGTGAAACCATACGTAATAAACCGCGACGACCGTGGTGATCTTTTTTATGCTCAGCAAAGTGTGCTTGTAAGTGGTTAATTTGAGCTGTTAATAATGCGATTTGAACTTCTGATGAACCAGTATCTTTTGCATCACGACCAAATTCAGCAACGATTTTTGCTTTTGCTTCTACGCTTAGAGACATTTTAATATCCTTTTTCGTTAAGGGTTGATAATACATCCATAGCCGATCTCTAACTCAGCTAGGACAGGAGTGGCGAATTTTAAAGATAAAGCGGTTAAATTTCAACTAAAATTTGCAAAATTAAAGCGAAGAATGACCGCTTGGTTTTAAATATTCTTCTCTATTTGGATCAACTGTTTTTGATTTTCGAATCATGGGTTCAATGGTTGAGCCTTGTACCAAGATAGAGAACATGACTACGGCATAAGTCATGACTAAAATAAGATCTTTGACATCAATATCGCCAGCAAATGCGACTTTACTTGGAATAGACAATGCCATTGCTAATGCCAATCCGCCACGTAATCCGCCCCAGCTCATAATTTTAAGAGTGTAAGGGTTATAGGTACGGAATTGTTGCATCAGTTTGAATGGAATCCATAAACTGAAATAACGTGCGGCTAAGCAAACTGGAATAGCGACAATCATCAAAATGACGCCGTAAATATCAAAATCGACCAATAATAATGCGAAACCAATGAGGAAAAACAGTAAAGAATTGAGGAAGTGATCAATCATTTCCCAGAAATGGTCTAAATAACGTTGGCTTTGTTCTGAAAAACCCGAATGACGAGTCCAGTTTCCCATCATAATACCGGCTACCACCATTGCTAATGCACCGGATACGTGTAATACGTTACTGGCAAACATAAAACCGGCAGTCGGAATGGTTAAGGTAATCAAAATCTCCATTGAACCGTCATCAGTAGATGAAATTAAAATATGGGCGATAAAACCTAATACAAAGCCGAATAAAATACCTCCAATCGCTTCGTGCATAAACAGGCCCATAATACCTGAGAAAGTTGCTTCTTGACCGCCAAATGCCACAGCAAAGACGGTCACAAAAATCACTAAACCGACCCCGTCATTAAATAACGATTCGCCTTCTACTTGCATTGATAAGCGTTTGGGTGCACGTAAGTTTTTGATGATTGCTAAAACAGCAATCGGGTCGGTAGGTGAAATTAATGCACCGAATACGACGCAGTAAATGAAATCAATCGGTAAGCCGATAAGGTAACTAATTGCATAAATTAAACCGGCGATAAAAAAGGTAGAAGCGAGTGTTGAAAAGAGAGCGAAAGTGGTAATTTCCCATTTTTGATCTTTAAGAATCGGCAGTTTTACGCCTAATGAGCCGGCGAATAATAAGAAACCTAAAATCCCGTTCAGTAAGAAACTTTTAAAGTCAATTTGCTCCATCACTTCTTTGGCAATTGTATCGATATGAAATAAACCTAAAGAACCTAAAATCCAAACTAGCAGAGAACAGACCATCGCAGCCGGTAATGGCTATAGTTGATTGTACTTTGGCACTAATTTTACTTGTAATAAACCCGAGTAAAATTGACAGAGCCGAGAGGAAACAAAGATATGCATAAATTCCCATTGGGTAATCCTGTCGAAAAGAAAATAAAATAAAAGAGAAACTTGCGATAAAGCAAGTACAGGAGGGCGGAAATTAAAACAAGTTTCCTGATTAATGTAAAGAGGTAGATGAGAATCTATCAAGTCTAACTTACTTGGTAAGCGGTGCTTTTTTACTGGATTTTTGCTTGTAATTATTAAAATTACACATTTGAGAATTAACCGATTTACAGTATAATCGGCATAATTTTTTCAATAAACTTCATTAGGAATTTATCAATGATTGAAAATATGCACGAACGGACAAAAGGTCCTGTGTTTAAAATTATTTTTGCCCTAATTTCTGTATCCTTTGTGATTACTGGTATCGGTACAGGATTAGTCGGCGGAGATACATCGGCAGTAAAAGTGAATGGTACGGAAATTAGCCAACAGGCTTTCAATACTGCAAAAAATCGTCAACAAAGTGTGTTAAATGCACAAATGGGCGAGCGTTTTTGGGATTTACTGGATACACCTGAATATGCAAAGCAGTTTAACCAATCCGTACTAAACGGTTTGATTGATGATGAATTATTACGTCAATATGCAAAAGAATTAAAATTAGGTATTAGTGCTGATCAAATTAAAAGTGAAATTGTACATAGCCAAGCATTTCAACAAGACGGTAAATTCAGTAATGATTTATACCAACACACATTGAGAAGTAACGGACTGACGGCAGACGGTTATGCGGCGATTGTTAATGAAGCGATGCTATTCTCACAAATCCAAGAGGGAATTATTGGGAGTAATTTTACTGTTCCGGCACAAAACGAATTATTAGCGAAATTGTTATTACAAAAACGTGAAGTGCGTTTAGCTAACTATTCCGTTGCAAAAGAAGCGGAAAATCAGACCGCTTCAAGTGATGAATTACAGAAATATTATGAAGCCCATAAAGCAGAATTAATCGAACCGGAAAAATTGACGGTTGAATATGTTGCTTTAACGCCGGCTGACGTAGCAAAGAATGTGCAAGTGAATGATGAGCAAATTACGACTTATTATGAAAAAAATAAGGCGGACTATGCAACAAAAGGTGAAGCTCGTGTTGCTCATATTCAATTAGCCAATGAAACTGAGGCAAAAGCTGTAGCGGAAGCGCTTCAAAAAGGAGAGGATTTTGCTACATTAGCAAAAAGTAAATCAACCGATAAATTATCTGCGACACAAGGCGGTGATTTAGGTTGGGCGAAAGCCGGTACCTTCCCTAAAGCGTTTGAAGGCGCGTACGCAACGTTACAAGCCGGTCAGGTTAGTGCGGTTGTGAATGTGGATGGTGCATATCACATCATTAAAGTATTAGAGCGTAAAGGCGAAAAAGTGATTCCGCTTGAGCAAGTGAAAGATCAGATTGCAAAAACCATTCGCCAAGAATTATTGTTAACTGAATATTCTAATATTGCTCGTGAAATGGCGAACAAATCGTTTGAAAATAACGGCAGTTTAGAAGCGGTGGCTCAAGCCGGCGGCGTAAAAGTGCAAAAAACAGCACAATTTACTCAGCAAAATTTACCGGCGGAGCTTAATCATGAAAAAGTGGTCAAAGCCTTATTTAGCGGTGAGTTACGTCAAAACGGTCAAAATTCTGATGCGTTGGATATTGGTACAGAACACGAACCAAAAACGATATTTGTACGTGTAAGTGATTACCAAGCTGAACGAGTTAAAAGTTTTGACGAAGCGAAAAGTGAGCTAGACCTTGCAGTAAAACAGCAGAAAGCAGAACAAGTGCTTCGTACTAAAGCGGAACAACAAGTTAAAGCATTAAATGAAGGTAAATCTGTTGATGTGACTTTTGGTAATCCGCAAACATTAGTTTTTGTACAAGCTGAAAACGATAACCCAGCATTAGCTCAAACTGTTTTTGCTATGTCGAAACCGACTGATAAAGCGGTTTACCAAGTGGCTCAAAATCAGCAAGGTGATGTGATTATTGTTGCATTGGATAAAGTTACAGATGGTAATGTTGATGAGTTTAAGTCATTAGCAAGCCAGTTTAATCAAGCGGAACAGCTTTTATTACGTAATGATTTATTAAAAGACTTACGTGCAAAAGCGAAGATTGAGATTAATGATGATTTTATGGGACAAGCAGAATCATCAAGCCATTAATTTCAATGAATGATAAAATAAGAGAAACGCCTAAAGCCTAAGTTTTAGGCGTTTTTATTTTGTCTTATTTATCTTACTCTATATAATGGCAGATAATTTTATTTATAAAGGTTGGCGTTAGTGGAACTCAATATTAATTTTGCGATTTATTTGCAATTTTTCATTGGATTATTTGCGATAGTAAATCCATTCGGTTCATTGCCGATTTTCTTTAGTATGACTACGCACCAATATGAAGCAGAAAGAAATCATACCAGCTTAATTACTTCGGTTTCGATTGGTATCATTTTGTTAGTCAGTCTGTTTTTTGGAAAATTGATTTTAGATGCGTTTAGTATCTCGTTAGATTCTTTCCGTGTGGCAGGCGGTTTTCTGATTGTAAGTATTGCAATGACGATGATCAGCGGAAAATTAGGGGAACATAAACAAAATAAAGAAGAAAAAAATGCTGATGTGAGTGAATACGAAAATATTGGCGTTGTTCCTTTAGCAATGCCGATTATGGCAGGGCCGGGAGCTATTGGTTCTACGATTGTTTGGGGAACACGTTACAACCATATTACAGATTATATCGGTTTTAGTATTGCGATTATTGTCTTTGCGATAGTGTGTTATACCTTATTCCGTTTTTCCGCACCGTTAGTTAAAAAATTAGGTAAAACGGGTTCAAATGTGGTTACTCGTATTATGGGATTAATTCTGATGGCTCTCGGTATTGAAATTATTGTTGCAGGATTAGGGAATTTATTCCCCGGTCTTACTTCAATTCACTAGCAGGAGGAATAATGCCATCTTGTAAACAAGCGGTTAAATTCTTGAGAAATCTTACCAGCGTGCTCATCGGTTTTATGCTGTTAAGTTGCGACCAAAATTTACCGGTAAAACAAGTTAATGTAGTTAAGAATGAAGTATTACCTGAAATTGATCGTACCATTTTAAAACGTGCAATTTATACTAATAGATTTCAGTTAGATCCACATTTTGCCTATTCCGCGCAGATAGTGTGCCTCTCAGGGATATGCTTGTCGGGTTAGTGGCATATAATCAAAAAGGAGCTGTACAACCGGCGGTCGCGAAGACTTGGTTTACTGATAATCATAAAGATTGGTTGTTTATTTTAGATGAAAATGCCAAATGGTCGAACGGGGCCGCTGTAACGGCACAAGATTTTGTATTAAGTTGGCAACGCTTGGTAGAGCCTAAAAACGGTTCGCCGTTAGCGCCTTATTTAGCTTATATGCAACTGAATAATGCTAAAGAAATCGTAGCCGGCGAAAAATCTGTGGACGAATTGGGTATTAAAGCACTAAACAATTCCACACTACAAATTCAATTAAATAAACCGAATCCGATGTTGCCTAAAATGTTGGCTCATATTGCATTATTACCGACGTTTCAAGGTAAAGCACCGGATGGGAAGCAATTAGTCACAAACGGTGATTATTATTTAATGGCAAATACAGATAAAATGTTGGCTTTGCAAGCGGTCAAAAATAATATGGACTTTGTAAAAGTGGAATATCATCGTATTTCGGTATTACAATCAATTAAACCCTTTGATGTCATTGAAAATCCACTAGAAGGGCGAGAGCATAACATTTGGGAATTTCCACGTTTATGTACCTATTATTATGAGTTTAATTTAGCCGATCCCCAGTTAAGTCGTAAGGAAGTTCGCCAAGCAATTAAAACGATGATTTTATCCACTCGTATTGCTCAACAGTATGGTTTAGCCAATCTTTCAGTCTTACCCCCAAATATGCTGAAACCGACTCAGCGTCAATGGCATCCATTAGTGATAGAACCCTTACTGAAACAAGCCGGCATTAGTTCGACTAATCCGTTAAAATTGACGTTAACTTACGATGAACAACATAAACATGCGGAGATTGCGAATCAAATCATTCGTACATTAGGAGAGTCAGATCTTATTAAGATTCAGCCTCAAGCGGTAAATTGGCAACAATTATTAACTTTGCGAGATAAAAAACAGTATCAGATGAGTCGAGCTGGTTGGTGTGCGGATTATTCTGATCCGTTACCGTTTTTATTACATTTCCATTCAAAAAGTGTAGATAACAAAAGTAATTATCATAATCCGCAAGTGGATCAACAGTTAGAACAATTACAAAATCAGAATTTAACCGAGCAAACAAGAACAGAGCTTATTCAAAGTATCGTTCAACAAATTGATGATGATGTTGCGGTACTTCCGATGTTTCAGTATTATCGCCGCGTGGCATTAGATCCCTCCGTTTTAGGTATTGATCTAAATAATGATAGTGAAGTAATTTATAGTAAACATTTATATCGAATGAAACCTAAGGATTAATCGATGAATCAACTTAACGAACAGCAATTAAGTGAAATTAAATTTGTTTTACAAAATTTCACTCACCCAACATTGCAAAAAGATTTAATCGCGCTGAATGCGTTTAAGAAAGCGGAATTAGGTGCAGGTATTTTACGCTTAGAATTGACGATGCCATTTGCTTGGAACAGCGGTTTTGAAGTATTAAAAGCGGGAACGGAAGCAAAACTGAAACAAATTAGCGGTGCAAATGAGGTCAAATGGATTTTAAATTATCAGATTGCAACCTTAAAACGTGCGAATAATCACCCAGCAGTAAACGGTGTCAAAAATATTATTGCGGTGACTTCAGGCAAAGGCGGTGTAGGTAAATCGACTACCTCAGTCAATCTTGCCTTAGCATTAAAAGCACAGGGGGCAAAAGTCGGTATTTTAGATGCAGATATTTACGGGCCTTCTATTCCTCATATGTTAGGTGCTCAGGATCAACGCCCGACATCTCCGGATAATAAACATATTACACCGGTTGAAGTTTATGGGATTCAATCGAATTCAATCGGCTATTTAATGGCGGAAGATAATGCAACCATTTGGCGTGGGCCAATGGCAAGTTCAGCATTAAGCCAATTATTGAATGAAACATGGTGGACAGAACTGGATTATCTTGTGATTGATATGCCGCCGGGTACGGGTGATATTCAGCTTACCCTTTCTCAACAAATTCCAGTAACCGGTGCGGTAGTGGTTACGACGCCACAGGATATTGCATTATTAGATGCGGTAAAAGGGATTTCAATGTTCCAAAAAGTTTCTGTACCGGTATTGGGTGTGATTGAAAATATGAGCGTACATATCTGCCAAAATTGCGGTCACCACGAAGATATTTTCGGCACCGGTGGTGCGGATAAAGTGGCGAAAAAATACGGTACGCAAGTGTTAGGACAAATGCCGTTGCATATTCGTTTACGTCAGGATTTGGATGCTGGCACGCCAACGGTTGTCGCCGCACCGGAACACGAAACTAGCCAAGCATACATTGAATTAGCGGCAAAAGTTGCTTCGGAATTATATTGGCAAGGCTCAGTTATTCCGTCTGAAATTATGATCCGTGAAGTGAAATAATCGATAGATAGAACAAAAAGTTGATAATAATTATATTTTATAATCGTTACCAACTTTTTGTCTACTATACCTCTTTTTAATTTAAAGAGGCTATATTCCGAGTTTAAGATATTCGGTAAATATCTTGTTAAACTTGACCGCTTGTTTTCAATTTTTCGGCAACAATTCCCAAAACGCTCTAATAATCGGTTCTTGTAGCCTTTTTTCTTGTACACAAATTCCCAGTTCAAACGGCGATATCGGCTCAGGCAATTTCAAATAAGAAATTTGGTTATTCATCGGGCTGTGTTTAATCGCCACATCCGGTAACAATGCCACACCGCATCCTAATGCGACCATCGGCACAATCGCTTCATGCCCTGCAACCGTGGCATAAATTTTCGGTTCTTTAATTTTTAATTCTTTAAACCAACGATCGATTCGCTTTCTAACCGGCCCGTCAAGCGGCAAAATAAACGGCATATTTTGCCAATCAATCGGCGACTGTTGCAAACATTGTGTTGCCGCACACGCCACTCGTGGTGCAATAACTGACAGATGAATATCATCAATATAATGAAATACAATACTATTCGGCAGATGCTCCGGCTTACCGGTGAGTGATATATCTGCTTCAAAGGAATGAACCGTATGCACAGCTTGAGCCGGGTCGCCGGTACTTAGTTTGATCTCCACTTTCGGATATGCTTGACGGAACTGCTCTAGAATTTGTGGTAAATGGCTATAAGCCGCCGTTACCGAACAAAACACTTTTAATTCGCCTTCTAACTGACCTTGTGCTGGTGAAAGCTGATGCTGTAATTGTCGCCAATCAGACCAACTTTGTTTTGCAAACACCAAAAACTTTTCACCCGCTTCTGTTAAATGAACCTGTCGGTTATCTCGGATAAATAACGGTCGCCCTAACTCTTGTTCAATTCGTTGAATATGGCGAGAAAGAGTCGAAGCCGTCATATAGTTTTTTTCCGCATGACACGAATAAAACTTTTTGTTTGAGTAATATCTAAAAACAGTTTAAGGGATTGAAATTCCATCTAATTTTTCTTTTTTAGGATTAACTAATACAGCTTTGTTGGGTTCTTCAATTTCTAAGTATCCACTATCTCCACTTAATAAAGATGTATATACGACACCTTTTTTACAATCTGAGATTGGCATATCAAATCCCATTGTATTAATCATAAAAGTAGCGATTTGTTGATGGAATAATCTTTGACATTGATCAAAACTACTCATATTTTCGATAACATCTCTATTTTGAGTATAAATAAATGAAGGTACAAGATATTGTGGCTCATCCATAGTTCCTTGATTATAAGTTTTTTCTGTAACAAGTTGACCATGATCGGAAGTATAGATTAATAGATAATCATCTTTATTTCTACTTGCTAAATAGTCATATATTTTCTTTATAAATTGGTCAGTATTATATATAGTGCTATCATAATTATCTAAATAAGTACCATTTTTGAAAATCTTTTCATCTTCTGATAAATATTCTCCATAATTTGTATGAGAACCTCTTTGTTGCAATACTATAAAATTATTCCCTTTATCTAAATCAATATCTTTAAGTAATGGGATTAGACGGTGATCATTCATCCCTCTTGAAACATCTTCTCCTAGTTGGGTTGGCATAATTTTGTTTTGCATCCAATTTTTGCCCATTAAATTAATTAAGCTCATTTCTTTTTCAGGCTGAGATGTATAAAAATACGTTTCATACCCTTGTTTTATTGCTAAATTAAAAATATTCGTATCTCCTTTCATTATTTGTTCTATACCATTCGGATATGGAATTGCACTAAATAATGCGGGAACGGAAAGTGCAGTTAAAACACCAGCACTATAAGTTTCTTTTAATAATAAATTCTTATTTGGATTATTTTTAGCAAGCTCAGTCAAAAAAGGCATTGTATTACGATGATAACCAAAATAATTAACATGTTTAGCAGACAAACTTTCCCCCACAATTAAAATAATATTTTTTACTTTAGGCTGAGAAACGATTTCTGGCATGGGATAGCTATATTTCGGCAGATCACTTAAATTTAACAGATCATAAGGAAGTATCTTTCCTAAAAATATACTTACAGAATAAAAATGGGATTTAATTCTTGAGTGAGCCAGATTAGTTGTTACATTTTCTGAGCTTGAAAAAAATGAACGAACAATTATAAATAAGAAAATCAGAGAGAATAAGACATCAAAATAAATGATTCCTTTTTTGTTTTTACGATCGTTATGTCTAAAAAATAATATGGATAGGAATATAAAAGATTCAATTAATGCATAAATTAAGGCTGGTAGAACTTTATCCACCATACCAAAACCAGCATGCGTAACCTCGGTAACCTCTTTAAACATTAAAAGGTAATTAATGCTGTTAATCCAATTTTGATATACTTCATAGTGAATGTTATTAGCGATTACACCAAAACAAAATAGAAAAGTAAGTAAAATTCTTGTGATTTTCCATTTTGAAAAATACAAGCATAAAACAAATAAAAAGAAAATAAGGTAGTTTTCGAAATATTTCTCTAATGGATTGATATCAAATAATTTTCTAAAAAATATCTCGCTACACAAAAAGATTAAAGGAAATCCAAATAAAATTAGTATTGTTTTTAGTGTTATATTATTTTTAATCATTAAATACTCCTTTTAATTAAATAGTTATATATGACTTATATATAAAAAAACCCTGTCAAAAACAGGGTTCTTCTTACTTCCAATAAATTATTTTGTGCTTGGGATTGAGAAACGTTTGTTGAAACGTTCAACACGACCACCAGTATCAACAACACGTTGTTTACCAGTATAGAATGGGTGACAGTTACCGCACACATCAAGATTTAAGTTTTTACCCACTGTTGAGCGAGTTTTGATTACGTTACCACATGAACATGTTGCAGTAATTTCTGTATATTCTGGGTGAATACCTTGTTTCATTGGAAAACCTCTAATGAAGCCATATCGCCACTTATCTTGTTATACATTCGTATATCCGCTGATAAGTACCATATGTGAATAAATAATATGCCGAGCATTTGCTCGACGCCAAAAAGAGCCAGTATTCTATGGTATTTGGCAATTAAGATCAATACTCAGCCTAATCAATTAACATAATTTTCCACAAAAATATCCTCATTATATAACTTAATCAAAACAAATCATTTTCAATCAGTTTTTTCTCATATTTTGTGAAGAAGATCACAGATTTTCCTAGAGATTTTTTGAGTATTACTTCAAAAATAGTGTAAAATTAATTCCATTAACTAATCTATCTATTTCATAGAGTATTTGTCATTTTCTTGTCTAGGAGTAAACACATGGCAGAACGTAAAGTATTAGCGAATGCAATTCGCTTTTTAAGTATGGATGCAGTACAAAAAGCTAACTCTGGTCACCCTGGTGCCCCAATGGGTATGGCAGATATCGCTGAGGTATTATGGCGCGACTTTTTAAAGCACAATCCAACTAATCCTAAGTGGGCTGATCGCGACCGTTTCGTACTTTCAAACGGCCATGGTTCAATGTTAATTTATAGCTTATTACATTTAACAGGCTATGATCTTTCAATTGAAGATTTAAAACAATTCCGTCAATTACATTCTAAAACCCCAGGTCACCCTGAATATGGTTATGCTCCGGGCGTTGAAACCACAACAGGCCCATTAGGTCAAGGTATCACTAATGCGGTGGGTATGGCGATTGCAGAAAAAACATTAGCCGCACAATTTAACCGTGAAGGCCACCAAATTGTTGACCACTACACTTATGCATTCTTAGGTGATGGCTGTTTAATGGAAGGTATTTCGCATGAAGCCTGTTCATTAGCCGGTACTTTAGGCTTAGGTAAATTAATCGCTTTCTACGATGACAATAATATTTCAATCGATGGTCATGTAGACGGTTGGTTCTCCGATGATACCGCACAACGCTTTGAAGCTTATGGCTGGCAAGTTATCCGAAATGTAGACGGTCATGATGCGGAACAAATCAAATTTGCGATTGAAAATGCAAAAGTGGAAACAGATCGCCCAACATTAATCATCTGTAAAACTATCATCGGTTACGGTTCTCCAAATAAATCAGCATCACACGACTGCCACGGCGCACCATTAGGTAACGATGAAATCGCATTAACTCGCCAAGCGCTTAACTGGGAATACGCTCCATTTGAAATTCCAGCAGAAATCTATGCAGATTGGGATGCTAAAGCACAAGGTGCGGTAGTAGAAAAAGAATGGAATGCGAAATTTGCGGCTTATGAAGCAAGATACCCTGAATTAGCGGCAGAATTTAAACGCCGTATGGCTGGCGATTTACCAGCGAACTGGGAAGCAGAAAGCAAAGCATTTATCGAAAAATTACAAGCAAATCCGGCGCGATCGCAAGCCGTAAAGCATCACAAAATGCAATTGAAGCTTATGCGCATATCTTACCGGAATTCTTAGGTGGCTCTGCAGACTTAGCAAGTTCTAACTTAACATTATGGTCTGGTTCAAAACCAATCCGTGCAGATCATAACGTGGATGGTAACTACATTAACTATGGTGTGCGTGAATTCGGTATGTCTGCAATTATGAACGGTATTGCATTACACGGTGGTTTTATTCCTTACGGTGCAACCTTCTTAATGTTCTATGAATATGCGCACAACGCAGTTCGTATGGCGACATTAATGAAACAACGTTCATTATTCGTTTATACTCATGACTCTATCGGCTTAGGCGAAGACGGTCCAACTCACCAACCGGTAGAACAAACCGCATCATTACGCTATATTCCAAATTTAGAAACGTGGCGTCCGGCTGACCAAGTAGAATCTGCGGTAGCATGGAAAGCGACGGTTGAACGTAAAGACGGTCCAAGTGCATTAATTTTCACTCGCCAAAATCTTGCTCAACAAGAACGTACTGCTGAACAATTAGCAAATGTAGCTCGTGGTGGTTATATCTTACGTGAATGTTGTGAAAAAGGCGGTTGCCCTGATTTAATCCTGATCGCAACCGGTTCTGAAGTTGATTTAGCGATGAAAGCAACTGAAGTATTAGATGCAGAAGGAACAAAAGTTCGTGTAGTTTCAATGCCAAGTACGAACGTGTTTGATAAACAAGATGCGGCATATCGTGAATCTGTATTACCAAGCTCAGTAACAAAACGCGTGGCAATCGAAGCTCAATTATCTGACTTCTGGTACAAATACGTTGGCTTAGAAGGCCGTATCGTAGGTATGAATCGCTTTGGTGAGTCTGCACCTGCTTCCGAGCTATTTAAACTATTTGGTTTTACGGTTGAAAATGTTGTAGCGAAAGCGAAAGAAATTCTATAATTTCCATAAACTAAACAAAAGGCGAGAAAATAACATTCTCGCCTTTTTCTATTCAGCAACTAAGCGGTCAAATTTACAAAATTTTTTACCAAAATAACCGCTTATCTCTTTATAACTGTTCTGCTTGTTCTAAAATTTTCTGTTGTTCTAAAGCAAGTTTTTCCAAACGGCGTTGCTCACGACGCAGTTCATCCTCTGCTTCCCAAACATCATAAGCCTGTACAATCTTCGCCACTACCGGATGACGAACAATATCTTGGCTATCAAAATAATTAAAACTTAAATCAGGTACATCTTTCAACACTTCCATTGCGTGTCTTAGACCTGATTTTTGACTACGAGGTAAATCAACTTGGGTAATATCTCCCGTAATAACGGCTTTTGAATTAAAACCGATACGAGTCAGGAACATTTTCATCTGCTCTGTCGTAGTATTTTGGCTTTCATCTAAAATAATAAACGCATCATTTAGAGTACGCCCACGCATATAAGCAAGCGGTGCAATTTCAATCACATTACGTTCCATCAATTTTTGTGCTTTTTCAAAACCTAACATTTCAAATAAAGCGTCATATAATGGTCTTAGATACGGTTCGATTTTCTGCCCGAGATCACCGGGTAAAAAACCGAGTTTTTCGCCGGCTTCAACCGCCGGACGAGTAAGTAAAATGCGGCGAATCTCTTGACGTTCAAGTGATTCTACTGCGGCAGCAACGGCAAGAAATGTTTTTCCTGTACCGGCTGGTCCAATACCGAAACTAATATCGTGACTAAGAATATTTCTTAAATAAGCTTGCTGATGTTCGCCTCTTGGCTTAATCACGCCTCGCTTCGTTTTGATTGAAATTTCTCCTTGTCCTCCAACATTCCATTGATTTTGAAGTAACATTCGGCTTTCTTGAATCGCTAAATGAATATCTTCTAAATCCAATTCTTTGATTTTACCTTTAATGGGTGCGGTATCAATGTAAAGCTGTTTTAAGAGCTTTACTGCATTTTGAATTAATGTTGCTGAATAATGGTTTTCGTCATCGGCTTGAATTGAAAAAGAGAAACCATTACGAGCAATAGTGAGATTAAAACTTTTCTCAATTAAAGTTAAATGTTCATCAAATGCACCACAAAGCGATTGTAAACGTGCGTTGTCTTGAGGTTCTAAGGTTAAGAGAATTTCGTTCAAAATAACTTGGTCCTATTCGTTTTCGCCAAAATTTTCCGGTATGTTTTGTAGCAATTTTGCCCAAATTGCACTACTCGATTGACGATGCTTGCATCATTAATTCTGACGCTTTCGTATGATTTTTTTCGATACAGGCATTCAATAATTCTCGATAAAAAGCTAATGTTAATTGACGATACGCCGCATCAGAGAAAAAGATACTTGCCACCTGATGGTACATACCTTTAAAGCTATTGAGGATAAGTGCATATACCGGTTTGTTTGCCGTAAAAGTAAATTGTCTAAATAATGTATAGTCAAAAGAAGCAAATGCCTCTGCGGTATCTTGTAAATTATCTAACTGAGAAAAGAAGCTGATACATTCTTCCGGCTTTAACTTAATCGCTTCTGGGATATAGGCTTCAGCCATACGAGTACGTAACGAAACAACATTAGAAATAATCACTGGTAAATATGATTTATCTAATTTGATGATTGTACTAATGATATTAGGTCCGGCAGTTTCCCATACATTATTGACTCGTGTAGGTTTACCGTGTTGAATATGTAACCAGCCATCACGAGCTAATCGTTGTAGCACTTCTCGTAATGTGGTTCTTGTTACGCCGATTTTATCGGCAAGTTCTCGTTCTGCTGGGAGATCTGTACCTGCTGGGAAGGTATTGTTCCAAATACTGCGTACGATATACTCTTCCGCCAATGTCGCCGGACTTTGAGCTTTTAAAATATAAGAACTATCCATGCAATCCCCTGTACTCATCCATTAAAATCATTAAAAATAAAAAAAAGAAGTGATTTTTATCTAAAATCAAAAAAAATCTCATCAAAATATGCGATAAAAGCTATTATCCTTTAATCGAAACTGGATTACAATTCACAACAGTTATTTATTTTTAATGGAGGTTTTTTTAATGAATAGCTCAAACGCTATATTCAAAAGCTTTTTAGGTAAAGCACCTGAGTGGTATAAAATTTGTATTATCGCTTTTTTAGTGATCAATCCTCTTATCTACTTCTTCATTAGTCCATTTGTTGCCGGTTGGACACTTGTTGCCGAGTTTATCTTTACTTTATCAATGGCATTAAAATGTTATCCGTTACAACCAGGCGGTTTATTGGCGATTGAGGCAGTTGTTATCGGTATGACAAGCCCTCACCATGTAAAAGAAGAAATTATGGCAAATTTTGAGGTAATTTTGCTGTTAATGTTTATGGTTGCCGGTATCTATTTTATGAAGCAACTGCTTTTATATGTATTCACAAAATTACTGATTTCCATTCATTCTAAAAAAGTCTTATCTCTTGCTTTCTGTTTAAGCGCCACATTCCTTTCCGCATTCTTAGACGCCTTAACTGTTATTGCCGTTATTATCAGTGTCGGTACCGGTTTCTATGGGGTATATCATAAAGTTGCTTCGGGTAACAGTTTTGAAGATTCAACTGATATTAGTAATGACGATAAAATTATTACTAACAAACAAATTTTAGAGCAATTCCGTGCTTTTTTACGCAGTTTATTAATGCACGTCGCGGTCGGTAGTGCATTAGGTGGTGTGATGACAATGGTCGGTGAACCGCAAAACTTAATTATTGCCGGTCAAGCAGAATGGGGATTTGTGGAATTTTTATTACGTGTGTTACCTGTTAGCTTACCGGTATTAGTTTGTGGTGTAATTACTTGTTTGTTATTAGAACATTTCAAACTATTTGACTACGGTGCTAAATTACCTCGTCGTGTATGGGGTGTGCTTGCTCGTTACAATCTATTGAAAGAGCAACGTATGACTCAACAAGATCGTGTAAAAATGGGTATTCAAGCGTTAGCCGGCATTTGGTTAATTGTTGGACTTGCATTACATCTTGCCGATGTAGGGATTATCGGTTTAACCATCATTATTCTTTGTACGGCATTTTGTGGTATTACTGATGAACATGCTATTGGTCGTTCATTCCAAGAACCAATGCCGTTTACCGCTTTAATCGTTGTATTCTTTACTGTAGTCGCTGTTATTGTCGATTTAAAATTATTTGAACCAATTATCAGTTTTGTTCTTTCTGCCGATCCGCATTCACAGTTAGGTCTTTTCTACGTATTTAACGGTTTACTCTCAATGATTTCAGATAACGTATTCGTTGGTACGGTGTATATTAATGAAGCGAAAAGTGCATTAACATCAGGTGTTATCAGCCGTGAACAATTCGATTTAATTGCAGTCGCGATCAATACCGGTACAAACTTACCTTCTGTTGCCACACCAAATGGACAGGTCGCATTCTTATTCTTATTGACTTCTCCTTTCGCACCGCTAATCCGACTTTCATACGGTAAAATGTTATATATGGCATTACCATATACGATTGTGCTTTCAATTATTGGTTTTATCTCGTTAGAATTTTTACTTCCAACTTTAACAGAGATGATGACACATTGGGGCTGGATTATTAGTCGCTAATTATAAAACTCTCCCCTTTTGGGGAGATTTTTTTACGAAAACCGAGCAAAATCAGGTACAATGTCTAAAGTATTCAGATTAAAGGAACTATTATGCTCAGTTATTTCAAACAACTCTCTCTAAATCGTACGGCATGGTTATTCCTTGCTTTTATTGCTTTCGCTCTTGAAGCTAGCGGTATTTATTTTCAATATGGCCTAGGATTAGTTCCTTGTGTTATGTGTGTTTATGAACGCCTTGCAATTTTAGGACTAATCATTGCCGGTTTATTCGGTGCAGTTTCTCCCCGTTTTTTTCTTACTCGCTGGATTGCTTTACTAATTTGGGGCTTTAGTGCCGTTAAAGGACTGGCATTAGCTATCAAACATCATGATTATCAAGCTAATCCTTCCCCATGGAACCAATGTGAATTTAAACCGGAATTTCCGCAAACAATGCCGTTTGATCAATGGTTCCCAAGTATTTTCGCTCCCGGTCCGGTGAATTGTAGTGAGAAACAATGGGAAATGCTTGGCTTAGGCATGCCGGAATGGCTTATCGTTGCTTTCGCAATCTTCGCATTTGCTTTTGTTATCGTGCTAATCAGTCAATTCAAACGTACTAAACCACAATATCGTAGCGTATTCAGATAATCTACAAGCGGTCGAATTTTTGCAAAATTTTGCGGAAATCCGACCGCTTTTTCATAACTACAATAAGGAAACACAATGTCAAATTTCTCTCAACTTGAAACAAAATTGGTCCATGCCGGACGTAAATCTCGTTATACTCAAGGTGCTGTTAATCCTGTTGTTCAGCGTGCTTCTTCTTTAGTGTTTGACTCTGTGGCACAAAAAAAGAATGCTACTCGCAATCGCTATAAAGGCGAATTATTTTACGGTAGACGAGGTACGCTTACTCATTTTGCCCTACAAGATGCGATGTGTGAATTAGAAGGTGGAGCTGGCTGTTACCTTTATCCATGCGGAGCGGCGGCCGTGACTAACTCAATCTTAGCTTTTGTTGCTCAAGGTGATCACGTCCTAATGACTGGTGCGGCTTATGAGCCGACCCAAGATTTTTGTAACGTTATCTTAAAAAATATTGGCGTAAGCACTACGTATTACGATCCACTCATTGGCGAAGGGATTCGTGCGTTAATTCAGCCGAATACTAAAGTTCTATTTTTAGAATCGCCAAGCTCACTGACAATGGAAGTACCGGATATCCCGACTTTGGTTCGGGTCGCTCGTGAAATAAATCCGGATATCGTGATTATGATCGATAATACTTGGGCAGGCGGTGTCCTTTTTCCTGCGCTTGAATTTGGGATTGATATTTCGATTCAAGCCGGTACGAAATATTTAGTTGGTCACTCTGATGTGATGATTGGTACAGCGGTATCTAATGCACGTTGTTGGGATCAGCTCCGTGAACGTTCATATTTAATGGGGCAAATGGTGGATGCGGATTCCGCTTATACTACAGCAAGAGGCTTACGCACGCTTGGTATTCGTTTGAAAGAACACCAAGAACGTTCAATTCAAGTGGCACAATGGTTGGCACAACGTCCGGAAGTGAAAGCAGTCTTCCACCCAGCTTTACCAAGTCGCCCGGGATACGAGTTTTTCAAACGAGATTTTAAAGGGGCAAGCGGTCTGTTTTCATTTGAACTTAACCAAAAGTTAAACGATGAACAATTAGCTGACTTTTTAGATCATTTTGAATTATTTACTATGGCATATTCTTGGGGCGGTTTTGAATCCCTTATTCTTGCTAACCAACCTGAAGAAATTGCTCGCATCCGTCCGGCAATCGAAAGAAAACTTAGCGGTACACTGATTCGTATTCACGTCGGTTTAGAAGCGGTTGAAGATCTGATTACCGACTTAGAAGCCGGTTTTGAACGTTTGAAATAGGCTTTATGGGAGATTAAATTTGCAGAGTAATTTGTAATGTAAAAACAGCTACTGTTATGAGATAGGTCTGATAATTGATTGAAAAATAAGTGAAAAGTAATGCCTCCCCACAGAGTTAGATGCCATCCAAACGGTGAACTATACGATATGCTATGCATTTCTAAATTTCAGCCCTAGTAGGGCTGAAGTATGCTTAATCTAGTACGGTTTTGCCGTGTTAGGATTTCGGGAGTGTTTCAAAGAAGCAAAACTAGCTAAGTAATGCTTCAAGTCGCTCTTGGCAGTCCAGCCATTCCATTTCAATTTCTTCAACGGCTTTTTTCGCTTCGATTTGCTTCGCGAGTGTTTTGGTAAGTTGTGCTTTATTTTCCATTTCATAGATCTCGCTTGAAGCCAGTAGTGCTTCGAGCTGATTTAGCTTTTCACTCGCTTTTTCAAGATCTTTCTCTAACTGTGTGATCTTTTTGCGTAATGGTGCGGTTTGTTGGCGTAACTCCGCCTCTAAACGTTTCTGCTCCTTGCGATTTGCGGCGCTATTATCTGCTTTTTCCTCTGCGCAAGCGGTCGAATTTCCTGAATTTTTTGCTGTTTCAAGTGCATTTTGCTCGTTCAGCCATTTTTGGTAATCCTCTAGATCACCTTTAAACTCTTCGACTTTTTTATCATGTACTAGATAAAATTCATTCACCGTACTGCGCAATAAATGACGATCGTGCGAAACCACTACTAGCGAACCTTCATAATAAGTGAGTGCATCGGTGAGTGCCTGACGCATTTCCAAGTCTAAATGGTTGGTCGGTTCGTCCAACAACAGTAAATTTGGGCGTTGCCATACAATTAACGCTAACACTAAACGGGCTTTTTCTCCACCGGAAAACGAGCCGACATTTTGTTTCACTTTGTCGCCTTTAAAATCAAAGCCTCCCAAATAATTACGTACTTCTTGTTCGGTTAGTTCCGGTGCAATTTTCTGTAAATGCCATAACGGGCTTTCATCAAAGCGTAACGTATCCACTTGATGTTGAGCGAAATAACCTAATTGTACACCTTTAGCTAATTGGATATGTCCGGTTTGCGGAGCTAATTCGCCGGCGAGTAATTTAATCAGCGTGGATTTACCCGCGCCATTTCGCCCGAGTAAACCGATACGTGAGCCGGGCACTAAATTTAACTTAACCGATTCTAAAATGGTTTTGTCACCATAACCAGCACTGGCTTTTTCCATCATTAATAACGGGCTTGGCAAAGCGAGCGGCGGACGGAATTCAAATTCAAATGGGCTATCCGCATAAGCCGGCGCAATCAGTTCCATTTTTTCCAACGCTTTGATACGACTTTGTGCCTGCTTCGCTTTGGTTGCTTTAGCCTTAAAGCGATCGATAAAGCTCTGTAAATGTGCAACTTTTCGCTGTTGTTGTGCATAAGCGGCATTTTGTTGCGAGATTTTGGTTGCGCGCTGAATTTCAAACGAGGTGTAGTTACCGGTGTAATCATTCAACTGTTGATTTTCGATATGAATCACGCGATCAATAATCGGATCAAGAAAATCTCGGTCGTGGGAAATCAGCAATAATGTGCCACGATAATTGGTCAGCCATTTTTCCAGCCAAATCACCGCATCTAAATCCAAGTGGTTAGTTGGTTCATCGAGTAGCGACAAATCAGAACGGCAGATCAAGGCTTGCGCCAAATTCAAACGCATACGCCAACCGCCTGAAAATGATTTCACCGGTAAAGAGAGTTGTTCGTTAGAGAAGCCCAAACCGTTTAACAAGGTTGTTGCTCGGGCTTGAATTGTCCATGCGTCAATTGTATCCAGTTGAGTGTGAATGAGAGCAATTTGATTGCCATTGTTTTCTTGATTAGCTTTCTCTAATTGGCTCATTAAACCGGTATATTCGCGATCGCCTTGGATCACATAATCCAATGCGGAAATTTCAAGTGCCGGTGTTTCTTGATTTACCCAAGAAATCGCCCAGTTTTTCGGTAGAGAAACATCGCCGCCTTCCGGTTGTAATTCGCCTTTCACTAAAGCGAAAAGTGAGGATTTGCCACAACCGTTTTTGCCGACCAATCCAACTTTTTGACCGGTATGAATGGTGACGGATGTATTTTCTAAAAGGACGGATTGTCCACGTTTTAAGATAAGATCTGTGAAAAAAATCATTATAAGTGCTTGGTTTATGTTAAAATTTTGCCGTTATTCTAACATAAATAGAGGAAGCTATGTTTGATTCATTAGCAGTACAATTTGTTGTATTGTGGGCGGTAATTGACCCTATCGGTTCAATTCCGGTGTATTTGGCGAAAACGATCGGTTTGCCAATCGAAGATCGTCGTAAAATTGCACGTAATGCGGTGGTGATTTCTGCTGGTATTTTAATGTTTTTCTTAGTCGGCGGGCAGATGTTGCTGGAAGCAATGCAGATTCCGCTATCGGCATTCCAAAGCGCCGGCGGCTTAGTATTATTACTGTTTGCGTTAACAATGATTTTTGGTGAGAGTAAACCGGAACAAGAGATGAAAATAAAAGCCAGTATTAGTGAGCTGGCGGTTTACCCTTTAGCCGTGCCATCTATTGCTTCACCGGGAGCGATGATGGCAATCGTATTACTTACCGATAACCACCGTTTTAGTATTACCGATCAAGTGGTTACGGCAGGTATTATGCTGTCGGTATTGGCGATTACCTACTTATTTTTACTGGCGGCAAATCGCATTCAACACTTTATTGGTAATGCGGGAGCGGCGATCATTAGCCGTGTCATGGGTTTAATTTTAGCGTCAGTTGCGATTAATAATTTATTAGTCGGAGTGCGAGATTTCTTTATTCAAGTGAGTTAAATAACTGAGGATTTTATGGCATTACGTACTTTGTCGGAAGCATTACAAGAAATGCTAAACCGCTTACCAACAGCATCAAAAACAGAAACATTAACACTGGCAGAGTGTGCGAATCGTATTTTAGCAGAAGATATTTTTTCCCCGATTAATGTACCAAGTTTCGATAATTCGGCAATGGATGGCTATGCGTTTCGTTTAGCTGATCTTGCGCAGTTTGAATGTTTAACCGTTGCCGGTAAATCTTTTGCCGGTAATCCGTTTAATGGCGAAGTGAAAGCCGGCGAATGTGTTCGCATTATGACCGGTGCGATGGTGCCGGCAGACTGTAATGTAGTGGTAATGCAAGAAGAAGCGGAAGTAGAGACACTTACAAGCGGTCAAATTTTAGTGAAATTTTGCAAAATGCCGAAGCTTGGACAAAACATTCGCCGAATTGGTGAAGACGTAAAACAAGGCGCATTGGTATTGGCAAAAGGTAGCTTATTAAACGTAACCACTTTGCCGTTATTAGCTTCGTTAGGCATTGTGCAAGTGCCGGTATTTAGCCGTTTAAAAGTTGCGATTCTTTCCACCGGTGATGAATTAACTTCGGTCGGTCAGCCGCTAGAACAAGGCAAAATTTATGATACGAACCGTTTTGCGGTGCGTTTAATGTTAGAAAAACTGAATTGTGAGATTTTAGATTTTGGCATTTTACCGGACGATCCGGCAGTGTTCGAACAAACATTTAATCAAGCGCGGCAGCAAGCGGACGTATTAATTACCAGCGCGGCGTGTCGGTCGGTGAAGCAGATTTCACCAAAGATGTGTTAGAAAAACTGGGCGAAATCGGCTTTTGGAAAATTGCGATGAAACCTGGCAAACCGTTTGCTTTCGGTAAATTGCAACACGCTTGGTTCTTCGGTTTACCGGGTAATCCGGTTTCCGCTTTAGTCACCTTTTACCAATTAGTGCAACCAGCGTTAGCCAAATTAGCTGGTATGAATGCGGAGCGTATTGCAAATCTTACCCAAAATTTAACCGCTATTGCGGAGATGAATTTGAAAAAAGCAGTTGGTCGCCAAGATTTCCAACGTGGTTTCTATTATGTTAATCAACAAGGTGAAGTAGCAGTGCGTCCGGTCGGTTCGCAAGGTTCTCATCTGTTTAGTGCATTTTATGAAAGTAATTGTTTTATTGTGTTGGAGACGGAACGAGGCAATGTGAATGCCGGTGAAAAAGTGACGATTCAGCCGTTTAACAGTTTATTGAGATAGTGAGTGAATATGGAACTTAGCGATCAGGAAATGTTGCGCTATAACCGTCAAATTATTTTAAAAAGTGTTGATTTTGACGGACAAGAAAAGTTAAAAGCAAGTCGCGTATTGATTGTCGGGCTGGGCGGTTTGGGTTGTAGTGCGGCACAATATCTTGCTTCCGCTGGTGTTGGACATTTGATCTTGGTGGATTTTGATGAAGTATCATTATCCAATTTACAGCGCCAAATTTTGCATACGGATGCCAATATCGGACAACCGAAAGTAGAGTCGGCAAAAGCGCGTTTAAGCCAAATCAATCCGCATATTCAGCTTGAAGCGATTAATAAACAATGTAGCGATGCCGAATTTGCCGAGTTGATTGAGCGAGTGGATTTAGTGTTGGATTGCACCGATAACGTGACGGTACGTAATCAGTTAAATTTGCAATGTTTTGCGCAAAAACGACCGCTTGTTTCCGGCTCAGCGATTCGTTTTGAAGGACAAATTTCAATCTTTACCTATGCGGAAAATGAGCCTTGTTATAACTGTTTGAGTCAATTATTCGGTGACGGCACTTTAAGTTGTGTGGAAGCTGGTGTGATTGCACCAATCGTTGGTGTGGTGGGGAGCTTACAAGCGTTGGAAGCAATTAAATTATTGCTGAATATCGGTAAAAGTTTATCCGGAAAATTATTGATGGTTGACGGATTACATTTTTCAGTAAGAGAAATGACCTTGCCAAAACTTAAAGATTGTGAAATTTGTTGTCAATAAATTGCTAACATTCAAGATGTGCAAAGAATTGACAAGTTAGGTTATAGTGTTTGACGCTAAAACGGTTTAGCGATACCATGGCTCCCGTTTTGTTCCTCCTTAGTTCAGTCGGTAGAACGGTGGACTGTTAATCCATATGTCGCAGGTTCGAGTCCCGCAGGAGGAGCCAACTAATTTCCTTTAGTTTTGCTTTTGTTCTTGTTTTATTTGTCTCCTTTTATAAAACAGTGATTCATACCTCCAGAATTAGAACAAAAGAATTTGCCCCGTAGGTTTTCTATGGGGTTTCTTTTTTTCTAGCTCTTGTCCAAATATTTTCAAGTCTTCAATATTTCCACCACAGAATTCCTCAACTATAAAACCGATCGATTTTGAGTTTATTCTGTGGCGAAGAGTCAATTATTTGGTAAATAACGAAATCGATTCCAAATGTCCGGTATGTGGAAACATATCGATCATGGCCGCTTTTTGCAGTTTATAGCCGGCTTGAATCAGTTTCTCCGCATCTCGTACTAAGGTGGCGGGGTTGCAGGAAACATAAACGATCGTTTTGGGATTCAATGTAGCTAAGTGATCCAAGCAAAAAAATGCACCGTTACGCGCTGGATCTAATAATACTTTGTTGAATGGCTCATTTGCCCACGTTTTATCGGCAAAAGGTTCATCTAGGTTGGTTTGGTAAAATGCTACGTTTTTTAGACCGCTTGTAGCTTGATTCTGCTTGGCCTGTTCAACCATCGGTTGCACGCCTTCCACGCCGACGACAAAGCCGGCTTGTTTGGCGATGGGTAAGGTAAAATTGCCCATACCGCAGAATAAATCCAATACGCGATCTTGTGCGGAAAGATTGAGCCATTCCAATGCTTTATCCACCATTTTTTCATTTAAGTTACCATTCACTTGAATGAAATCACGAATCGAAAAGCCTAGTTTAACACCATGAATTTGATAGTACGGTGCTTCGCCACATAAGTGAACAATGTCATTTTCAGCGGTCATCACAAACAGCGAAAGTGAATATTGTTCGGCAAATTGTTGCAAATTTTGGCTATCTTGCGAGTGTAATTGCCCTACGTTACGCACCAGCATCGCAATGGTATTATCCGCTTGAACCAGTTCAATATGCCCAAGTGCCTTTTTGTTCTGCCAAGTGTTAAATAGGCTTTGCAACGGTTTGATAAGCTGAGAAAGTGGCTCGACCAAAACTTCACACTGCTCAAGCAGTATGATTTGATTTGAATTTTGCATTCTAAAACCAATCGCTAACTGATTAGTTTGTGAGGCAATGCTGAGTTTTGCGCGCGGCGATAGCCTTTATCATTACCGACAATCATCGGTTGAAAATCAATTGGCTGTGATTGCAATTTTTGTAAGCGTTGGAAAAGTGCTCGCTGTTTTGCTTCACGCTGTAAATTCAGCGGAATATGTTGCATTTGGCGTACGCCACACTTACCGTAGAGCTCGCAACTCGGCTGTTGGCGTTCGGTGGATGGCTTTAAAATTTTAACCGCTTTCGCTCGCCCGTATTGGCGTTTTTCTTCCAATATACGGATTTCAACTTGTTCGTTAGGTAAGGCATTTTCGATAAACCACGTTTTACCGGCGATTTTCGCCACGCCTAAGCCTTGGTAATCAAGCGATTGAATAGTAACCGGCGGACAAGCGGTCGTTTTTGCTGATTTTTTTGCGTGCTGTTTTGCGGCTTTTTCAGAGTAGAACAGTGCCATTTTTAGTGTAAAATCAAATTCGTAAAGTTAGTTATTATATATGAAAAAGGGGGGAAAGATGATTTCGAATGTTTGGACCGAACGTTTTTTGGCGGATAAAAAACGTGAACAAGACCACCGTTCACCATTTCAGCGAGATCGCGCAAGAATTTTGCATTCCGAAGCCTTTCGTTGCCTGCAAGCTAAAACGCAGATTCACGCAGTCGGTGAAGATGATTTCTATCGTACACGTTTGACCCACTCGCTTGAGGTGGCTCAGATCGGCAGTAGTATTCGTGCCAAATTATTGCAAGATAAACAAGCCTTTCAAGCGGTCGTTTCTGATCAAAAATTTGCAAATTTAGCCGAAAATCTGACTGCTCTATTACCGTCTCGTAGTTTGATTGAATCACTTTGTTTTGCTCACGACATCGGACATCCTCCATTCGGACATGGCGGCGAGATGGCACTCAATTATAAAATGCGTACGCATGGCGGTTTTGAAGGTAACGCCCAGTCATTTAGGATTGTGACCCAACTTGAACCTTATACACCGCAACACGGTATGAACCTCACGCGTAGAACCTTGTTAGGCATTATTAAATATCCGGCACTGCTTGAAGAAACCGAACCGCAAGCACGCCCGCAATTTGCTGAGTCACCTTATATCAACCTGCACCAATTTAAAACCTGTAAAGGCATATTTAGCGATGATCAAACCTTTTTCGATTGGGTATTAGCACCGTTAAGCGAGCAAGATCGTAAGTTACTACGTACGATAAGTTTCAGTAAGGATCCGCTTGAACCGCATAAAACGCAATATAAATCGCTGGATTGCGGCATTATGGAACTTGCCGATGATATTGCATACGGCGTACACGATTTGGAAGATGCGATTGCCGGCGGTATGGTCACGCCACAATCATGGCAACAGGCAGAGCAACAATTAGCACAATGTTCTTCTAGTTGGATTCAAACGATTTTACCGACCCTTAGCCAGAAATTATTTTCACAACATCGTTATGAACGGAAAGATGTGATCGGAGCGTTAGTCAATTATTTTGTGACCAATGTCCAATGGCGTGAGCGACCGGGTTTTGATGAGCCATTATTACGTTTTAATGCTTATTTACCGGATGATGTGAAATGTGTGCTGGAAATTTTAAAACGCTTTGTATATCAATATGTGATTTGTGATGTGAAGACGCAAAGAGTGGAATACAAAGGTCAGCGAATTTTAATGGCATTATTCGATATGTTAAGTACTGATCCGGAGCGTTTATTACCACAAAATGTTGCTTTACGTTGGCAACAGGCTGAAGTGGCAAAACGCCCTCGGGTGATTTGCGATTATCTAGCTAGTATGTCGGATGGACAAGCCTTTAAACTTTATCAAAGTTTATAATCGCTTGCTTGTTTTACAGATAAAATTTAGATTGTTTATTCATTAGCCGCTTTATTTATAAAGCGGTTTTTTTCATAGAAAATTTGCAAATTTTCCGAATAATCCGACCGCTTAAAGTCTGAAATTTGCTAGAATAGACGTTAATTTATAAGTAGGAGAAATAATTAAAAAATGTTCGTAATAGGGCAACGCTGGATCAGCGAATCAGAAAATAATTTAGGTTTAGGGATTGTGACGGCAAGTGACAATCGTACTGTTACCATTCAATTCCCGGCGGCAGAGGAAGAGCGTATTTATGCACTTTCGGTTGCACCTTTAACACGTGTGCAATTTCAAAAAGGTGATCGCATTAATAGTGTGGAAGGTTGGCAGTTAGATGTCGAAGAGGTTGTTGAGAACCAAGGGGTTATAATCTATTTAGGTAAACGAACGGATTCCGGTGAAGAAACCGTATTACCTGAAATGCAGTTAGACCATAAAGTGAGCTTCAGCAAGCCACAAGACCGTTTATTTTCAGCACAGATTGATCGTTCCGACCGTTTTGCCTTACGTTATCGGGCATTACAACATCAACAAGCACAATTTCAATCGCCGTTACGTGGAATGCGAGGCATTCGTGCGAGCTTAATTCCGCACCAATTACATATTGCTAAAGAAGTCGGACAGCGTGTTGCACCTCGTGTGTTATTAGCGGATGAAGTCGGTTTAGGTAAAACCATTGAAGCAGGGATGATTTTACAGCAACAGCTTTTCTCAGGTAGAGTTGAGCGTGTATTAGTGCTTGTGCCGGAAAGTTTGCAACATCAATGGCTAGTTGAAATGTTACGCCGTTTCAACTTGAAATTCTCATTATTTGATGAAGAACGTTGTGCCGATTTTGATAAAGCGGATGAAGACGGTAATGATGTCAGCGAAAATCCGTTTGATAGCGAAGCGTTAGTGATCGCTTCAATCGACTGGTTAGAAAGTTCACCGAATCGAGCTAAACAAGTATTGGCAAGCAATTGGGATATGCTGATCGTGGATGAAGCACATCACTTAGCATGGTCGGAAAACGAACCGAGTGTTGGTTATCAATTTGTTGAGCAGTTATCAAAACAAACTCCATCAGTATTGCTTCTCACTGCAACGCCTGAGCAATTAGGACAAGAAAGCCATTTTGCCCGTTTAGCATTATTGGATTCAGATCGTTTCTATGATTACCACAGCTTTGTTGCCGAACAAAAAGATTACAAACCGGTAGCGGATGCGGTCGCGACTTTATTGAATGATAAACCGTTAAGTCATGACGAACAAAATAGCATTGCCGAATTACTGAGCGAGAAAGATACTGAACCGATGTTTAAGGTGATTAATAGCGAAAAATCGAAAGAAAATGACCGCTTGCAAGTGCGTCAAGAATTGATTCGTGAGCTGATTGACCGCCACGGTACTAGCCGAGTGTTATTCCGTAATACTCGTCAAGGTGTGAAAGGTTTCCCACATCGTGTTTATCATCAAATTACCTTGGAAATGCCGAGTCAATATACCAATGCGTTAAAAGTGATGGGGATGATGGGCGGTGTAACCAAAGATGATCAGCTTTATCCGGAACGTTTATTCCAACGTATGAATCCGGCGGCAAAATGGGCGGATTTTGACCCTCGTATCGAATGGTTGATTACTTTCTTGAAAAATCATCGTGACGAGAAAATTTTAGTCATTTGTAAGCAAGCGGATACAGCGATTGCACTTGAGCAAATTTTACGTGAACGTGAAGCGATTCGTTCGGCGGTGTTCCACGAAAAAATGTCGATTGTAGAACGAGACAGAGCTTCCGCTTATTTCGCACAAATGGAAGAGGGCGCTCAGGTCTTGATCAGTTCAAGTATCGGATCGGAAGGGCGTAACTTCCAGTTTGCCAGCAATTTAGTGTTGTTCAATTTACCGGATAATCCGGACTTATTGGAACAAAGTATCGGACGTTTAGACCGTATCGGTCAGAAAAATGATATTCAGATTCACGTACCGTGCTTTGAAAATTCAATGCAGATGATATTGGCGACTTGGTATCATCAAGGTCTAAATGCGTTTGAAGAAACTTGCCCGATGGGCACAGCATTATTCCGTGAATTCGGCGAAGAGTTGGAAATCTTCCTGAAGAACCCGCAAGCGGTCGGATTTGACGAATTTCTTGCAAAAACCTTTAAGCGCCAACAACAGTTGAAAGCGGAATTAGAGCAAGGTCGAGATCGTTTACTTGAGCTAAATTCAAATGGCGGTGAAGTGGCACAGGAACTCGCTGAAGCGATTGCGAAAGAAGACAATAACCCGCATTTAGTCAATTTTGCTTTGAGTTTATTTGATGTTATCGGCTTAGAGCAGGAAGATTTAGGTGAGCAATCTATCGTGATTAGCCCGACCGGTCATATGCTTGTACCAGATTTCCCGGGCATTGCGGAAGACGGTACGACAGTCACCTTTGATCGTCAGCTTGCCTTAATGCGAGAAGATGTTGAGTTTTTAACCTGGGATCACCCAATGATTCGTAACGGTATTGATTTGATTACTTCCGGCGATATCGGTAAATCGGCAATTTCGTTACTGATTAATAAAAACTTACCGGCAGGTACTTTATTGCTTGAAGCAATTTATATGGTGGAAACACAAGCACCGAAAGGTTTGAATCTGACTCGTTTCTTACCGCCAACACCGGTACGTATCCTATTAGATAATAAAGGTAACGATATGGCGGCTCAGGTGTCGTTTGCAGGGCTTGAGAAGCAGTTAAAACCGGTGAATAAACAAATGGCAAATAAAATTGCGAAAATGGCACAAGCGGATATTAAAAAATTAATTAGTATCAGCGAGCAAAAAATCGCAGTCAAATTACCGGAATTGATTGAAAAAGCCAGCCAAGAAGCGGATAGTATCTTAAGTGCGGAATTACAGCGTTTAACCTCGTTACAAGCAGTAAATAAAAACATTCGTGCCGATGAAATTGAAGCATTGGAACAACAGCGTGTCGAATCGCTGAATCAAATTGCATTAGCGAATTGGCGTTTAGATAGCTTACGTGTCATTGTAAGTAATAAAGAATAGGGTATTTATCACGGAATAGACCGAAACCACGACAAGCGGGAATTTGCAGAAAAAAGCTCAAAATTCACCGCTTGTTTCTTGTATTCGTCCATTCCGTGTTTTTTATGGTAAGAAACATGGCATTAATTGAATATCATCCCCCACTTGAACCGTTTTTAACGGAAGTTTATCGTGATAATCATATTTTAGTGATTAATAAACCGAGTGGGTTGCTTTCCGTACCGGGCAATCGTCCGGAATATTATGATAGTGCAATGACGCGTGTGCGGCAGAAATACGGCTTTACCGAACCAGCACACCGTTTGGATATGGCAACCAGCGGCATTCTGTTGTTTGCACTCAGCAAAGCGGCAGAAAAAGAGTTGAAGCGTCAGTTTCGTGACAGAGAACCGAAAAAGCACTATATCGCTTTATTATGGGGAAAATTAGGCGAGAAGGTCGGCGATACCGGCGAAATGAATTTTCCACTGATTTGTGATTGGGAAAATCGCCCTCGTCAGAAAATTTGTTACGAACGAGGCAAAAAGGCGGTTACGCATTACGAAGTATTGGCACATTTGCCGAATAATACCACTCGAGTGAAGCTTACCCCGATTACCGGCCGTTCACATCAGCTAAGAGTGCATTCGCTTGCGTTAGGACATCCGATTCTCGGTGATAAATTTTATGCTAATCCATTAGCTAAAAGTTTAGCACCTAGATTGTGTTTACATGCAGAAAGTCTAACGATTACGCATCCGATTACAGGAGAAGTTATGACATTTATCGCTCATCCGGAATTTTAAGAATATTTAAATAATTATATTTTTCTTTACACATGTTGAATAATGATTTACAATGTTGGCGTTTTATAACAAATTACTTTGTTATAGAGCAAGTCATCATCCAAATGACTTAGAAAATTTTATTCATTCCTAATATTGGCTAGGTTAAAACCTAGCCTTTTTTATATATTGTTGTTGGCAATATAAATAAATTATTGATGTCCTACACTAAATTAAGAGATATTTAAATTTATATAACGATATGGTATTTTATATAAAATAAAATTATGAAATATAAAGGGAACTTTCTAAAGAAATGGCTTGCAGTTTATTGTGATTAGCTTAGACTGATTACAGTTAATTCGGCAAGGTTATATCTATTATTAAGATAAAGATTGTCAAATAACTAAGAAAATTTTATTCATTATATTTTGGGCTAGATAATTTATCTAGCCCGTTTTTTATACATAAATAAAAATTTATTTTATAGATTATAAATAATGTTTAATTTTTATGTTCTTATTTTAAGCAATTAAACTTTTGTAGTAATGCCAATCAAAATATTGTCCCGGATCGATTTTTCTTTCGGGAGCAATATCACAATGACCTGTAATTCTTTGTGAAGTAATGTCGGGGTAAGCTTGCATCAATTCTTTAGTTAATTGTGCTAATGATTGATATTGTGCTTCGGTAAACGGTTGATTATTGTCGCCTTCCAATTCAATCCCTATCGAATATTCATTACATTTATCCCTTCCATTAAATTCAGAAAGTCCGGCATGCCATGCCATATCGTTGAAATTTACGTATTGGGTAATTTTGCCCTCTCGATTAATTAAGCAATGTGCCGAAACACGTAACTCTTTGATTTCTTCAAAATAAGGATGAGTGGTCGGATCTAACTTTCCTTGAAAAAAATCGTCGATAAAATTCCCACCGAATTGTTCTGGTGGCAAGCTGATATAGTGAATAACCAGTAATGAAATATCATTTTCTTGAGGTCGCGGATTAAAATGTGGAGATGGAACTTGTCGTTGGTAAATTAATTTACCGTTTTGAATAGTAAGATTCATATTATGCCTTATAAGATGCCAGATGATTTTCGCTGAAATTACGATGACATTTCTGTGTTTTCCGTGCTATTCCGTGTTAAAATCAACGAATTAACTTATTGAAAAAAGAGAAATTTATGCTTAGTTATCGCCATAGCTTCCACGCAGGCAACCACGCCGATGTTGTGAAACATATTGTCCAACTTTTGATTTTACAATCATTAAAACAGAAAGATAAGGGATTTCTTTATCTCGATACCCATTCCGGTGTCGGGCGTTATAGCTTATTGAGTGCGGAGTCGGAGAAAACCGGCGAATATTTGGAAGGTGTTGCTCGTTTATGGGAGCGTACGGATTTACCGGAAGAAGTAGCGCTATACATTAATGAACTGAAAAAAATTAATAAAGGCGATAAGCTACGTTATTACGCAGGTTCTCCGTTGTTGGCGGTTAATCAGTTACGTCCACAAGACCGTGCAATTTTAACCGAGCTACACCCGAACGATTTTCCATTATTACGTCAAGAATTTGCCAAGAAAGCGAATGTGGTGACTAAACGTGAAAACGGTTTTCAGCAATTAAAATCCGCATTACCGCCGAAAGAACGCCGTGGTTTTGTGTTAATCGATCCGCCGTATGAATTAAAAGAAGATTACGAATTGGTGGTTAAGGCGATTGAAGAAGGTTATAAACGTTTTGCGACAGGTATTTATGCGATTTGGTATCCGGTCGTGTTGCGTCAGCATACTAAACGTATCGTGCGAGGCTTAGCTGACACAGGAATCCGTAAGATTTTACAAATTGAATTAGCGGTACGACCGGATTCAGATCAACGAGGTATGACCGCAAGCGGTATGATTGTGATTAATCCGCCTTGGCAATTAGAAAGCCAGATGAAAAAAGTGCTGTCGTATCTTGCCGAAGTATTGGTTCCGGAAGGAACGGCATCTTGGACAGTAAGTTGGATTACGCCGGAATAGTTTGATTAGCCACAGATAACATTGATGAACGGAAGTTTCCGTGAAATCCGTGTTATCTGTGGTTTTTTTATATAAGGAAACAACATGGAACAATATAAACACGATTTTATTGAATTTGCATTAAGCCGTAATGTTTTAAAATTTGGTGAATTTACTCTAAAATCGGGTAGAAAAAGCCCGTACTTTTTTAATGCAGGCTTATTTAACACTGGCAGAGATCTTGCCAAACTGGGTGAGTTTTATGCACAAGCAATCCAAGCAAGCGGTCTAAATTTTGATGTGCTTTTCGGACCAGCTTATAAAGGTATCCCGATTGCAACTACGGTTGCCGTTGCGTTAGTAAACCAATTTGATGTGGATAAACCTTGCTGTTTTAACCGTAAAGAAGCGAAAGATCACGGCGAAGGCGGTAATCTTATCGGTTCGCCGTTAAAAGGCAGAATCTTATTGGTTGATGATGTGATTACTGCCGGCACAGCAATTCGTGAGTCAATGGAAATTATTAATGCAAACCAAGCGGAATTAGCCGGTGTATTGATTGCGTTAAACCGTAAAGAAAAAGGCAGAGGTGAACTTTCTGCGATTCAAGAAGTTGAACGTGATTACTGCTGTCAAGTTTTCTCAATTGTTGATTTTGATGATTTACTACAATTTATTGAAAAATCGGAACAATATGCACCGTATTTAGCGGCAATGAAGGCATATCGTGAGCAATATGGTGTATAGATGTTAAAAGTGATTATGAATCTATTTCATACAAGATAGAAAAACTTTCACATTAATTTAAATCATTTTTCTTGAGTGAGGCATTTTGTTCGCTTAGGATAAGGACAAAACATTACATTAACGGAGTAGCAAATTATGGTGGTAAAAAATTTACCTTTTCACGCTGATACTGTGGGTTCATATTTAAGAACAGATGCATGGAAAAAAGCACACGCGACTTACAAAGCTGGCACAATTTCTCTTGAAGCACGTGATGCGATTGTTGAAGAAGAAGTAAAAAAATTGGTACAGGCGCAATTAGATGCGGGTATTCAAGTAGTAACGGACGGAGAATTCCATCGTTCTTGGTGGCATATCGATTTCTTAGAAAACTTGAACGGAATCGAAGGTTATGTGCCTGAAAAAGCCTATGCTTTCAAAGGTGTCGAAGTACGTCCGTATAACACGCGTTGTCTGCGGTAAAGTATCTTGGAATCCAAACCATCCATTCCTTGAACATTTCAAAAAATTCAATGCGATTGTTGCGGGCAGAGCAGTAGCAAAATTCACCATTCCAAGTCCGAACCAATTAATGTATCCGGCACAATGGGATCACGGTATCTACGCAACTCGTGAAGAATTTGCTAAAGATGTGCAAGCAGGCTTATAAAGATGCAATTAAAGCATTTTATGATGCAGGTTGCCGTTACTTACAAATTGATGACGTGTATTGGGGTTCACTCTGTAATAATTATCAGCAACCAACTTTTGAGGCGGATAAAGCACAAGCGGTTGCTAATATTCAAGCGATTTTAGCGGACAAGCCGGCAGATTTAACGGTCACCACTCACGTTTGCCGTGGTAACTATAAATCTTCTTATTTATTAGAAGGTGCTTACGACCCAATCGCTGACGGTTTATTCGGTCAAACCAATTATGACGGTTACTTCTTAGAATATGATGATGAGCGTTCTGGCGGTTTTGAGCCATTAAAACACTTTGCGAATAATAAAGGTCGTGTGGTGTTAGGTTTAGTGAGTTCAAAATTCCCGGAATTGGAAGACAAAGAAGTGATCAAAGCACGTATTGCGGAAGCGACGAAATATGTACCGCTTGAGCAACTTTGCTTAAGTCCGCAATGTGGTTTCGCTTCAACTGAAGAAGGTAATGTGATGACCGAAGCACAACAATGGGCGAAAGTACGTCACGTAGAAGAAATTGCGAAAGAAGTATGGGGCGAAGATTAATTCTTCATTTGCGGCTTTTTAAGTAAAAATGACCGCTTGTCAGTAATTACAAGCGGTTATTTTTTTATCTATTTTGCATAGCTTTTAAATCCAATTTAATTGGTGTAAAAGTAGTAATCCTAAACTTGCAGTAAACATTGATCCAATAGTTGTTATGCCGATTAAGTTTGTCGCTCCTGTTCCGCTTCCGCCATAAGCTCGTACCATAGCATAAGTTGCCGCCGCAGTCGGTGTGCTGGCTGTAATGAATAAAATACCTAATTGCATCGGATTAAGA
The DNA here is from genome assembly GCF_029774155.1 of Actinobacillus arthritidis. Lineage (NCBI taxonomy): Bacteria > Pseudomonadati > Pseudomonadota > Gammaproteobacteria > Pasteurellales > Pasteurellaceae > Actinobacillus > Actinobacillus arthritidis. Next base: position 434,683 of record NZ_CP103833.1, read on the forward strand.
ACAAAGAACCATTTTCCTAGGATAAATAAGAAAATAGGCGTTAAGATTAAACGTGAAAATGAAGCATATATTACAACTCTATTTAATTCATTTTCTTCTGCACTTTGGCGACGGAATTGACTTAAGGCTTTAAAATCTAACGTTGCACCAATACAAATTAACGCCATTGGTAAGGTGATATTTGAAAGCGATTGTGCGGTTTGCATTAGCGGCTTAGGAATTGGAATTTGCAGATAATTTACGATAATCCCAAGTACAATGGCTTGAATGAGCGGATTCTTGGTTACTGCCAAGGCTAATTTAAAGGCATTAGGTTTTTGATCACTTAATGAGTTTAAAATAGTAATAACACTCAGGACATTAAATAAAATCACGAGTGATGCGGTATAAATAGAAGCACTAGCAAGCCCTGTTTCGCCATAGGCATTAATCGTTAATGCCAAGCCTAAAATTGCCGCATTAGAACGAAAAACACCTTGCGTGAAAATGCAACGATAGCCTCGTTCCCGAATATATTTGGTCGCCCACCATTCTGCAATAAAATAGAGTATTAATGTTCCGCTCAAGCCAGCAAAAATTAAGTTAAGATCTTTGGAATAATCTAACGGACTTTTTAAAACATTTAAAAACAGCATTGTAGGGAGGGCAAAATTGAACATCACTTTTGAGGCGGTGTTACAAAAGGCATCATCTACAAATTTACGACGACGTAAAAAAATACCCAATAGCATCAACAGAATGGTCGGTAGCATTACCCCTATACTAAATTGCAAAGATTCAAAAAACATAATCTAGCTCCCGAGTAAAAAATAAGCGGTCAAATTTGCAAAATTTTTTACAAATTTAACCGCTTGTCATTAAAGCCCCGCTTTAAGGCTGGCTTCAATAAATTTGTCTAAATCACCGTCAAGCACCGCTTGGGTATTGCGGTTTTCAACACCGGTACGTAAATCTTTAATACGTGAATCATCTAATACGTATGAACGAATTTGGTCGCCCCAACCAATGTCTGATTTACTTTCTTCCATCGCTTGTTTTTCCGCATTCTTCTTCATCATTTCCATCTCGTATAATTTTGCTTTAAGTCGCTTCATACATTGATCTTTGTTTTGGTGTTGCGAACGACCGTTCTGACATTGCACCACAATACCGGATGGAATATGGGTAATACGTACCGCCGATTCGGTTTTATTAACGTGCTGACCACCCGCACCGGACGCACGGTACACATCAATACGTAAATCCGCTGGATTGATCTCGATATCAATATCGTCATCGATTTCCGGATAAACGAAGGCGGCGAAGAAATGAAGTATGACGGCGGTTATTCGAATCAAATGGCGATTTACGCACTAAACGGTGAATACCGGTTTCGGTACGCAACCAGCCGAATGCATATTCGCCGGTAATTTTAACAGTTGCCGATTTTAAACCGGCAACATCACCGTCCGATACCTCGATTAACTCGGTCTTAAAGCCTTTGCTTTCCGCCCAACGTAAATACATACGCAGTAACATTTCCGTCCAGTCTTGCGCTTCGGTACCGCCAGAACCTGCTTGTAAATCGACATAACAATCCGCCGCATCGTGCTGACCGCTAAACATACGTTGAAACTCAAGTTTGGCTAATTTTTCTTCTAATTCGTTGGCTTCAGCTTGTGCTTCGTTAAACGTATCTTCATCTTCCGCTTCTACAGCTAATTCAATTAAGCCTTCAACATCTTCCACACCTTGATCTAGCGTACGAATGGTATTAACCACCATTTCTAACGCAGAGCGTTCTTTTCCTAACGCTTGGGCTTTTTCCGGCGTATTCCAAATTTCCGGCTGTTCTAATTCGGCATTAACTTCTTCTAAACGCTCGACTTTGGCATCAAAGTCAAAGATACCCCCGAAGTACATTGGTACGCTCGGTTAAATCGGCTAATTGAGTTTTAATTGGATTTAGTTCAAACATTATTTTTCCCTCTGTTAAATTTAATCGAGAATTATAGCTCAAGCGGTCATTTTTTGGGGAGGTTTTGCAAAAAATTGCTCAAATTTAACCGCTTGCCATTGTTATAATAAATAAAAACAAAGGAATAAATTATGCCTAAGCGTCCCCAAAATATTCATAATACCCTTTTCCAATTGGAAATCTTGCGTCGTATTCCAAAGGGAAAAGGGCGTTACATTACTGCAAAGCAATTACATACTCAATTAGAAGAACTTGGTTTCGATAAAGATATTCGTACCGTACAGAGAACATTAAATATTTTATGTGAACATTTTGATATTGAAAAAGATGATCGTGATATTCAGCATGCTTACCGTTGGAAAGAACACGCGAAAGGACTGGCAATTTCTACGTTAACTGCTCACGAATCTTTATTATTAATGTTGGCTGAGGAACATTTAAAGAATCTATTACCGGCGAATTTAATGAAATCCCTTAAGCCGTTTTTTGATGAAGCCCGTTATCAAAAACAATTTGGTAAAGAAACGCTTGAATATAAATGGTTGGATAAAGTCAGTAGCGCACCGACCAGCCAGCCATTACTTCCTGCGAAAGTTTCTCCTGATATTTTTGAAGCAGTCAGTTCGGCATTATTTGAAAATAAATTGCTGAATGTTGAATATCAAAATCAGCACGGTAAGAAAAATAAAGCACAAGTGATGCCACTTGCTTTGGTTCAACAAGGTGGTGCAATGTATTTGGTTGTGCAATATGAGGGTTTTGAAAATTATCGTCATCTTGCTTTACATCGTATTAAAAAAGCGACAGTTTCGACTTTCAGTTTTGAATATCCGAAAGATTTCAACCTTAAACACTATCAAGAACAGGGTAATTTCGGTTTTGGTGACGGTAGTATGGTCAAGCTGACTTTCTCTATTTCTCATTCGGCAGGTTTTCATTTAACTGAAACACCGCTTTCCAAAGATCAGCAAATTTTGCAAGAAACCGACGCGTTTTACCGAATCCAAGCCACTGTTCCTGACAATGAAATGCTGACTTGGTGGATTCGTAAATTTGGGGAGGATATTTGGGATATTGAGAGAGAAGTAATTTCAGAATAATTGAGAATAAATCAAGCGGTAAGATTTACAATAAATCTTACCGCTTAACTTTAGCTTTTCAACATATGCATTATCAATCTAATTAAGATTTCTTTCTGCTTCGGATCGGATTCGGCAACTAATAATGTCAGTGCCGCAAGCCCGGTATCATTAATAATCGGCATATTGTTTTGATTAAATAAGCGTTGATTTCTATGTAAAAAATCAATAAATAAAAAAGCACCGCTTCGTTTATTACCGTTAGCAAACGGGTGATTTTTGACTACAAAATAGAGTAAATGTGCGCTTTTGCCTCAATGCTTGGATAAGCCGCTTCACCGAATACGGTTTGTTCAAGATTACCTAAAATAGCGGAAAGTCCGTTATAATTATTGCTTTAATTCGTGTAATGCTTGTTTAGTTTGTTCAATGGTGGGTAATTTCCCTCCGACTTGAACTTTAGGTTCGATTAGCAATCCCTCATCATATTGTTGCAACCATAAAAACGTATGAGTATAGCGACTGACAATATCGATCAACCCCCGCCCGCTTTCAATCGTTAATTCCGAAGAGTTTGCTGTTTTTTGAATTAAGGCTAAGGCTTGTTCCAATTCATAGGCATTTTGTTGCAAACGTTTTTGATTAATGGCATAGCCTTTCGTTAAATAATCTTTTAAACGAGTGGTCGCCCAAATACGGAATTGAGTGGCGGATTTGGATTTTACACGATAGCCAACAGAAATAATGGCATCAAGATTATAGTGTTTGACTTGTCTGGTAACTTTACGATTACCCTCCAATCGAACTACCGAGAAATCCTTGGTAGTTCGAATTTCTTCTAGTTCTTTCTCCTTAAAAATATTCTTTAAATGTAAACTGATATTATCTGTTGAGGTTTCAAAAATCTTCGCCATTTGAGCTTGTGAAAGCCAAACTGTTTCATTTTCAAAGAGAACTTCAACTTGCATTGAGCCGTCTTCGGCTTGATAGATTTCGATTGGATTTGTCATATCTTTCTCCTTTTATTGACATCATTACCTTAGTGGAATATGCGGAAAAATATTTGAATAGTTTTGCTATGTAGATCGAAAATTTACAAAAATTCAGTGATTCTGCTCAGTTATTAAAGGTGTGTTATTTGAGAGGGTAATTGATATTGCGACATAATGTGTCACATATTTTGTAAGAGTGTTTTAAGTGGAAAGCGACATATATTGTCGTAATATTATTTATTATTACTGATGTGAAATCAGCAAAAGGAGCCGTTTTATGAGTAGCGAATATAATTTAAATCCACCAACTGTATCCCTTTTTTCTGAAAAACTTTTACTTAAGATTTTATGTGAACATAATGGCTTTAATCGCTTTTTTCGTTCCCATGGTTGGAGTGATGATACATTAGCTTATGCGTTAGGTTTGAATAATGAATGGGATAATCAAGAAAGTATTTCGAGAGTGAAATTACTTCTACAAAAACGTTATCAAGAAATTAAAAAATGCCCTTTCTCCGTGCCGAGTGAGTTAGAAATTGCTTATCAAAATATTAATAAATTAACGCAATATATTGAGTTGAATGAAGTTGAAAAAGCGATTTTTACGTTAGTTTTTCATTTAAAACATGAAGAGATCATTGAAAATGGATTTAATTTTTTAGGTTCGGTAAATATTACTTCTGCAATTGGCTGGATCAGTAAATTATGTTCACTAGATAAATCAGCGGTTAAATTAGCGCTTGCAAAAAATCAAAAATTAAAAACCTACGGGTTAATTGAGCAATCTCGTCATAATACTGATCTTGAAGGTTATTTAGAATGGGGAGACACATTAGATTTTGATGAATTTCTTAATGAACCGTTAACGGAAAAAAGTCTATTAGCTCGTTGCTTAATTCCGGCGTCAGAGCCACATTTGACATTAGCTGATTTTGAACATATTCAATCCATGCAACAAATTATGCTGAATTATCTCCGACAAGCGGTAGATACGCATAAAAAAGGTGTAAATATTTTACTTCACGGCTTACCGGGAACGGGTAAAACAGAATTTGCAACTTTATTAGGTAAGTTACTTCAAATTGATACCTATATGCTACATTTCTCAGATAGCGATGGCGAAACGTTAAATGCGAAGACTCGTCTGAATAGCTGTGTATTAGCACAAAAATTATTAACGGATCGCAGTGGTATGATCATTTTTGATGAGATTGAAGATGTGTTTTCAGCTGGCTTATTTGAACGTTCAGTTGCACAATCGAATAAAGCGTGGGTAAACCATTTTTTAGAAAATAATAATGTACCTATGATTTGGATTTCAAATGATATCAATAGTATGGACAACGCCTATTTACGCCGTTTTGATATTATTTTTGAAATGCCTGATTTACCTTATAAGCAGAAAGAACATTTAATTCGTAACTTAGCCGGAGAACAGTTATCTGAACGTTATATTCAGCATTTTGCGAAAATTCCAGCCTTATCTCCGGCAATATTAGAACGGACATTAAAAGTCGTTACCAGCCTTGAACCTAATAGTCCAGTAGCCTTTGCCGAACAGACCAGAACGCTATTCAATCAAACGTTGCAGGCACAAGGTTTTAAGAAAATCGAACCGCTTACTGAAAGCCTACAAGCAGACTATTCTTTGGATTTCGTTTCGTGTAAAGCGGATATTTATAAAATCAGTAAAGGATTAAAACAAACAAAATGCGGACGAATTTGCTGTTATGGTGTACCGGGAACAGGTAAGACTGCATGGGCAAAATGGTTGGCACAAGAGCTTGAAATGCACTGCTTGTATTACAAGGATCTGATTTATTGGATATGTATGTAGGAGGAACGGAGCAAAAAATTGCAATGCTTTTGAACGAGCAAGAAATGAGAATATGTTACTGATTTTAGATGAGGTGGATAGTTTTCTGTTTACTCGACAAAGCGGACAACGTAGTTGGGAGCATAGCCAAGTCAATGAAATGCTCACACAAATTGAAAAATTTGAAGGTTTAATGGTGGTTTCAACCAATTTGCTTGATGAGCTTGATCCGGCAAAGACTTCGCCGTTTCGATTTAAAATTACAGTTTGATTACCTCAAACCGCAAACAAAGTGTTGCATTAGCTAAAATTCAAGCGGCTAAATTTGAATTGAATTTTACAGAAAATGTTCAGCAAAAAATTGAACGACTTCCTATGTTAACACAAGGTGATTTTGCCGCTGTGGCTCGCCGTCATCGTTTTGCTCCTTTTGAAAATGAGAATGAATGGATTGATGCATTGGAAGATGAATGTCGCCTTAAACAGGGAAAAGTACCTAGAAGAATTGGTTTTTAAGTTCGTTTATTGCGATTTTTAACAGTTTATTTTTGTTAAGCGACATAATTTGTCGCTGGCTTATAAAAAATGGAAATAAAACAGGAGTAAAAATGAAAAACGATCTTGATTATGCGATTTCTTTGTTAGCCAAAGCAGATGGAATCTTAATTACGGCGGGTGCTGGAATGAGCACAGATTCAGGGTTACCTGATTTCCGTAGTTCAGGCGGATTATGGAATGCTTATCCGCCCTTAGAAAAATTTCATCTCTCTTTTATGCAAATCGCAACGCCAAAAGCATACATTGAACGACCCGATTTATCTTATTGGTTTTGGGGGCATCGTTTGAATCAATATCGCCAAACACCACCACACGAGGGATATGCGATTTTAAAATCTTGGGCAGAAAAAATGCCGAATGGCTATTTTGTTTATACCAGCAATGTTGATGGTGCTTTTCAAAAGGCAGGCTTTTCAGATGAACGAGTGTATGAAATTCACGGCACAATTTTTCGTACGCAATGCTTTTATAACTGTAATGATGAAAGTTGGGTAACGGATTTTCAACCAATCACAGATGATCAGCAATGCCGAGTATTAAATAAAACACCAATTTGTCCCCATTGTGGGGAAATGGCTCGCCAAAACGTATTAATGTTTGATGATTATTTCTTTTGTGAGAAACATTATGCACCGAAAGAAATTGCATTACAGAATTGGTTAAAGCAAGTAAATAATTTAGTGGTTGTTGAGCTCGGTGCTGGGAAAACGATTCCTACTGTCCGTAGATTTTCAGAAAGCACCGCCAAAGCTAAAAAAGCAGGTTTTATTCGGATTAATAAGTTAGATTCGGGAGTCCCTAAAATGCATTTTTTAAGTTTAGAAATGAATATTCTCGAAGCATTAAAAACGCTTAATGCAATGTGGGAAGTAAGGCGATAGATAAGCGGTGAAATTTTGCAGAAAATTTGTAAAATTTCACCGCTTATTTTTTATGACACAAATTGTCGCTTTATGGTTTATTGTATTCTTTGAAAGGAATAAAAGGAGCAAAAAATGCAAAAACCAATTTTATATATTGATATGGATAATGTACTGGTCGATTTTAAATCAGGTATTGAACAATTATCTGATGAAATTCGACAACAATATGCAGGTCGATTAGATGAAGTGCCTAATATTTTTTCACTCATGAAGCCAATGAATGGTGCAATAGAAGCCGTAGAACACTTAAAAGAACACTACGACATTTACGTATTATCTACTGCTCCGTGGGAAAACCCTAGTGCGTGGTCGGATAAATTAAATTGGATTAAAACTTATTTTGGTGATGTATTTTATAAACGTTTAATTTTAAGTCATCATAAAAACTTAAATGCAGGTGAGTATTTGATTGATGATAGAACGGCAAACGGCGCTGGTTATTTTAAAGGAACGCTTTTGCAGTTCGGTAAAGAATATGCAAATTGGCAAGCTATCACAGATTATTTATTATCAGAAGCTAAATTATATAAAAATATCGAGGTTAAGTTAGCTAAAAATTTGGCATTAATGAATCAAATTTGGTCACTACATTCAAAAGACGAAAAAGTTTTTATTTACCCAAATGGGGAACGTAATTTATCTACGGAACAAAGTAAACGTCCTGAACATTCCGCATTTAATTTATCTACATTTTTACAAGAGAAAATGGCTTGTTTACGTTATGAAATTCATACTCAAGAGGGAGTGGTTTATTGTTTAATTAATCATAAACGTTATAAAACATTTGAACAGATTGTAAATAAGTGGCAAAAAATGTATTCACGAGAATTTATTGAATATGCTAAAGATAATACGTCATTTTTAAATTCATTAAGTTTATTTGCTGATTTTAAAAAATGTTCCTTTATTCAACTAGAAAAAGTAGAAAAATGTTTTGTGAGTTATCCTACTACTGGGCGAGGACTTGAGTATAAGCGTAAAATAGATGAGGTTATTCAAGGTAATCTTAAAAATTTGAAGGAGTAAATAATGAATAAAAATTTACCGAAAGTGGTAGTTCTAACGGGAGCAGGGATTTCAGCGGAATCAGGGATTGAAACTTTCCGAGCTAGCACCGGATTATGGGAAAATCATAAAGTAGATGATGTTGCAACACCTGAAGGCTTTATGCGTAATCCTAAATTAGTGCAGCGTTTTTATAATGCACGTCGGGCAAGGTTATTTGATGCAGATGTGCAACCTAATGCCGCACATTTAGCCTTAGCAGAATTAGAAGAAAAGCTAGGCGATAATTTCTTATTAGTTACGCAAAATGTAGATAATTTACACGAACGTGCAGGCAGTAAACGTGTTGTACATATGCACGGAGAACTGCTTAAAGTACGTTGTGTAAGAAAGGGAACGGTATATGGCTGGCAAGAAGATATTACGGATGAGAGCCTGTGCCAATGCCGCCAGCCTCCTCAAAAATTGCGCCCACATATCGTTTGGTTTGGGGAAATGCCACTACAAATGAATCGTATTGAAGATGCTTTATGGGAATGTGATTACTTTATCTCGATTGGTACTTCCGGTAATGTTTATCCGGCAACAGGCTTTGTGAATATTGCGGATCGAGCCGGTGCTGTGACGGTGGAGCTGAATTTAGAACCGAGTGAAAAACATTCCTCATTTCATTATAGCCATCAGGGAAAAGCAACTGAAATTGTGCCAAAGTTTGTGAGAGAATTATTGGATAAATATGTTTAATATTTATTTTACCCAACAATCCAAAATTAGATTAATTTCGTCAAGTTCAAGATTTAAGCCTGATTGTATATCGATAAGGACAGCATTGACTTGACTGGAATATCTAAATTTAGCCTGTTCGATAAATTTATTTATAATTAATTCTACTCTATTTTTCCCAGATGCAGATTCGATTATGAAAAATGCGTTATCCGCTCCTCGAAGGATTGAGCAAACATCTTGAATATCAATATTAATTAACCCCGGGCAGGACATTATATTCGGTAGGTGTGAAAATTGAATTAATCTTTGTTCAAGATGACTTTTCGCTTCTTGCTCAGCTAATTGATAAATTTCACATTCTTTCTGTAAGTCAAAATGTACTATGCAACTGTGATCAGTATGGAGTTTTTTTGTACGTGCAATAATTTGAGCATTTTCTTGTAAATATTGGGCGACAATCACTACAAGCGTGTTATGGCTTGTTTGAATCAATGCTTGAGCAATATTAAAGTCTTCTTCATTATCAATATCAACATAGATCAGTAAGAAATCGACACCTTTGAGTAATTCTATCGCTTTTTGTTGCTGTTCTGCCGAGGTTACAAGTAATTTATGATGTGCCATCACTTTACTTAAACGCTGTTCATTGTGATCAATGGCAATATAAAACACATTTTCAGCTGGCTTTTTTATCATTTTCTGAATAAGTTTGCCGCCTGATTCGTCAATACCGATAAGGCGAATAATTAGATTATTTGGTTCTTGTATTGGAACAAACATATTTCCTCCAGGGTAAGTTATGATTTATAGATACTGATGTGAAACGGGCGTTTAGCAGTAAGTCCTAGATAATGCTCAATACGTTGAATAATGAGATCATTTTGTGTTTGAATTGCACTTTCCATTGTGATTGTGTCTGCCAGCCTTAATAAATCATTGTTATTAAACAGCTCACAAATATCACAAGCGGTTGCTAATTTCTGTTTGGCGAAATAGACCAATCGGCTACGTTTATTACCCTCAAAATAAAAAGGCGTGACGATAAATGCCAAAACTTGACAGCCCTATGCTTTGGCCAAACGAGCTATTTCCGGAGCAATACCCGTACCATTTCCTCCGCCTAAACCACAAAATAAAACGATAATATCTTGTTCGGTGACTGCCTCAATAAGTTGCGGTGTACTTATCTTCACAGATTCTTGAGCAAGTAATGGATCAGGTCCACAACCAATGGGAGAATTGCCTATATGTGGCGTATTAAACGATGATTTACGCAGAGAAATCAGATTGGTATTGATTAATAGATAATCCTGTTCGGGTAAAACATTTGCCACTTCCATTAAGATATTTTGTCCGGCACTGCCAATACCGATAAAGCGAATCTTACTTTCAGGCGTAACGGTAATACGATTATTTCTCGGTGTAATTAAGGAGGGTTTTAGGGTGATGATCGGATAACGTTTTCTATATTTTTTAGGCAATATTGTCACTTTGGGCGATTGACTAGATTTAGGTTGTGAAACGGTTTTAGTTTGTGAGTTTTTTTGCTGAAAACTTTTAAAGAAAGAACAAATTTTACGAAACATATTCAGTGACCTATATAACCAAAATGTAATTTATCAGCCGTTATCGTAAAAGAACAATGCGACATTTCGTGTCGTTTTGAATCACGGCGATTATTTTTATAAAAAATCACTCAAATCTGACCGCTTGTTGGCGTACAATAACAAAATTCAGAAATAGATTACGAGGTATAAAATGGCGGAAGAACCGATTCGTTTGACGCAATACAGTCACGGTGCCGGTTGAGGCTGTAAAATTTCTCCTAAGGTGTTAGGGACTATTTTACAAAGTCAGCTGGACAAATTTGTTGATCCGAATTTATTAGTGGGTAATGAGACCGCCGATGATGCCGCTGTTTATGATATCGGTAATGGCATTGGTATTATCAGTACCACAGACTTCTTTATGCCGATTGTGGATGATCCGTTCGATTTCGGGCGTATTGCGGCGACAAATGCGTTAAGTGATGTATTTGCGATGGGTGGTAAGCCGATTATGGCGATTGCCATTTTAGGTTTCCCGGTAAACAAGTTACCGGCGGAAGTGGCCCAAAAAATTGTGGAAGGTGGGCGTTTTGCTTGTCAGCAAGCTGGGATTGCCTTAGCCGGCGGTCATTCGATTGATTCGCCTGAGCCGATTTTTGGGCTGGCAGTAACCGGTATGGTTAGCACTGAACAAGTGAAAAAGAATGCTTCGGCAGAAGTCGGTTGTGAACTGTTTTTGACTAAACCGCTCGGTATCGGTGTACTGACAACTGCTGAGAAAAAAGGTTTATTAAAAGCGGAACATCAGAATCTTGCACGTGATGTGATGTGTCAGATTAATTTGATTGGCGCAAAATTTTCACAATTAGCAGAGGTGACGGCAATGACGGATGTAACCGGTTTCGGCTTATTAGGGCATTTGAGTGAAATTTGCCAAGGCTCTAATGTACGTGCCGAAGTGAATTTTGCTGAAATCCATACGCTTGATGGTGTGAAAGAGTATATCGCTCAAGGTGCAGTACCGGGTGGAACAAATCGTAACTTTGATAGTTATGGGCATCTGATTTCAGCCATGATCGATGAGCAAAAGGCGATTTTGTGTGATCCGCAAACATCAGGCGGTTTATTAATTGCAGTACGTCCGCAAGCGGTTGAAAAGGTACAACAAATTGCCAAACAAGCCAATGTGTCTTTATTTAGGGTGGGGCGTTTACTTGAAGCGAACGATGCGAAGCCGTTAATTGAGGTCATTTAAGCGGAAAAGTGAGGAATGAATATGCATAAACCGAATATCACGTTAGCCTGTGTGGTGCATTGCAAAGGTAAATTTTTATTTGTGGAAGAACTCGAATACGGTAAACGAACCTTAAACCAACCGGCAGGGCATTTGGAAGCCAATGAAACGTTGTTGGAAGGGGCGAGTAGAGAGTTATTTGAGGAAACAGGGATTCGTGCCGAAGCCCAACGCTTAATTAAGATTTATCAATGGCACGCACCTCGTTCACAAACCGATTATTTACGTTTTGTATTTGCGGTTGAGTTAGACGATTTTGCGACGATTTCACCGCAAGATAGCGATATTACCCAAGGGTTTTGGCTGAGTTTGGAAGAGTTTAAGCATTTTATTCAGCAAGAGGGACAAGGCGAACGTAATCCATTAGTTAGTCAGTCAATCGAAGATTATTTGAGTGGTGAAAGCTATCCGCTTGATGTGTTGCGTGTGTTTGAATAAGAGGTGGAAATGGGCGAACAATTTGATGTGGCCATTGTCGGCGGAGCGATAACCGGTTCGGTGTTGGCATTGGCGTTAAGCGACTTATCACAACATAAGATGCGGATTGCAATTGTTGAAAAACAGTTGCCTAATTATGCACAACAAGGTGGTTTTGATGCTCGTTGTATCGCTTTAGCACAAGGCAGTTTGCAAAAAATTGCCCAAATTCGAGCGCTTGTTGGTGGGGATCTTGCCGAACAAATTCAGCAAATTGCGACACCGATTCAGCAGATTCAAGTATCGGATCTCGGACATTTCGGTAAAACGATATTAAAAGCGAGTGAACTAAATTTAGCACAATTAGGCGTTGTGGTTGAACTTGCGAAATTAGGCAAAATTTTAACCGCTTGTATTGAGCGACAACCGAATATTCATTGGTTTTGTCCGAATCAAATTGTTCATTTCGAACGTTCACAAACTGAAGTTTTGCTTACGTTACAAAATGGTGAACAAATTTGTACACAATTGATCATTGTCGCAGATGGGATTCAATCCAAAATTGCTCGGCAGTGTGGCGTTGAAACGGAGCTATTAAAGGATTATCAACAATCGGCTTTGATTGCAAATATCGAAATCAGCGAACCGCATCAAGGACAGGCTTTTGAGCGTTTTACGATGCAAGGGCCGTTAGCCTTATTGCCGTTAAGTGATAATCGAATGTCATTAGTTTGGTGTGTGAAACAGGCGGAAGATTTGCTGAGCCTTGCCGATGAAGATTTTCTTTCACAATTACAACAGCAATTTGGTTGGAAATTAGGGAAATTTGTGAGAGTCAGCAAGCGGTTTGTTTATCCGCTCACTTCGCAAAAAGCACAATCACATATTCATCACCGTTTGGCGATAGTCGGTAATGCCGCACAATTATTGCATCCGGTTGCCGGACAAGGTTTTAATCTTGGAATGCGAGATCTGTTTACCCTTGCACAACTGTTGGCAAAAGCCTTTGAACAAGGAAAAGATTTGGGCGAATTTGCATTGCTAAATCAATTCGAACAATGTAGAAAACAGGACCAAGCACAAATTATCGGATTAACAAGCGGTCTGGTTTCATTATTTTCTTGCGATTTTTTACCGTTACAAGCGGTTAGAAATTTAGGATTACTTGCGATTTCACATAGCAAGTTATTGCGAGAAAATATTGCAAATAAAGCGTTAGGCTGGCAATAGAAGTGAAAGGACGCTTAGCGTCCTTTTGTTTATAACTGATATTTCTTCATTAATTTTAATTTTTCATACGAGATTTCATTACCTAATTGGGTAATCATTTTCCCTTTATCTTGCACCGCTTGTGCTAATGCCTCATTCGGTTGAGATTCCAATTTAATCATATCTCTGAAGGTTTCTTGGCTTAATTGCAAAGCTCTTAATCCAATATTTTTAATGGGAAGAATTTCATTATTTTGGATATCCAAATAGTCTAAAGAGGCCTGAATAGTATCGACTTCTTCTAAATAATGCCGCATTGCCTCAATTCGGGCATGAGAATTTTTGGCAGTTTCTAACCCATACATTGCAAATGCGGTCGCTTGAATATAATCATTACCGTAAACTTCATCCCAATGATGAAAGCGTTGAAAATCAGCTTGTGGAGAATGGTTTTCTTGCATTGAGGTACAGGCAGTAAGACTTGAAAAAATAAAAAAAGAAAGTATCGTTTTTATTATGTTGTACATTTTGGGCGGCATTAATTTAATGTAAAAAGGCTAGGCAGAAGCCTAGCCGGTAAATATTATTTTTGTGGAGCTGGAGCTGGAGCTGGAGCTGGAGCTGGAGCTGGAGCTGGAGCTGGAGCTGGAGCTGGAGCTGGAGCTGGAGCTGGAGCTGGAGCTGGAGCTGGAGCTGGAGCTGGAGCTGGAGCTGGAGCTGGAGCTGGAGCTGGAGCTGGAGCTGGAGCTGGAGCTGGAGCTGGAGCTGGAGCTGGAGCTGGAGCTGGGCCATATTTAGCGGTTAATTCAGCTTCAATTTTTTGACCTTCTGTTGCAATCTTATCTAATTGAGCTTGTAATTCACTAAATGCTTTATGGGCTTCAGGAGTTGGATTTTTTGCAAGTTTATCATTTTCAGCAATCATTTTTGCACCTAATGCCATTGCTTCAAGTGCTTTATCTTTTAGTGCATTTACTTGTACATCCTTGATATCTAAAGTCGCGGCACTTTTTTGAATATTCTCAATTTGAGCAAGCACGGCTTTATTCATTGTATCTTGAATAAGTGCTGCATCTTTTGCTTTTTCGCCTAATTTTTCGATTTCTGCATTAATTGCATCACCGATAGATTTTTCTTGCACTTGTTGCCATTCTTGGAATTTTTTGTAATCTTCCGCACCGGTATCTACGACTTTTTCAACCGGTTTTGTCGCTTCCGATTGTGTTTGAGTTGCTGGGGTTTGTGCCGCCGGTTCAGCAGACTTATTAGCCGGCTTATCACAAGCGGTTAAAAACAAAGCAAATAATGCTGTGGCACTAATTTTTGTGAATTTTGTCATTTCATTACCTATTTATGTGGAAAAAGGCTAGTACCTTTTCGGCACTAACCTTGAGTTATTTTAGCTTAGATTAGCAAAATTATTTTTCAAATTTTGCTTTTAAATCAGCTTGTAATTTTTGAAGTTCTTGAGCGACTTGCGTTAATTGTTGAGCTTTAGCTTGGATAGCTTGTTGTGCGGCTTGAGCTTCATTAGCCGGTGTCGACATTACTTTTACTTGTTCGGTTAATACTTCATTCGATAAGCCTAAAACCGCTTTAGTTTTATCTTTTAATGCTTTAATTTCTTCACTTTTTACGTCAATCGCATCTAAACTTTTGAGTGTTTCTTGAACTTTACTTGCGAAGTTACTTAATAGGGCTTCAATGGCTTTCGGATCTTTTTGTTGTTGTCCCATTACTTCTGCTAATTGTTTTTGGAACTCAGCTTGAGCAGTTGCTTGAGTTTTCTCTTGCATTTGGTACCACTCTTGGAATTTTTTATAATCAGCAACAGGATCTGCTTTGTTACATGCTGTTACGCTGAATGCTAAAAGTGCTACTGCACCAAGTGTTGCTAATTTTTTCATTAGTATTCCTTAAAAATAAGATTAAAGTTCCCTTAAAGGGAGGTTGTTGATTGTACCAATAATAGACCGTTACTGAAAAGAGTAGTTCAGTAAAAACTTGTATACCGTAGTTATTCGGCTAAAAAACAAACACTCAAGTTAAACGCCAACAGCTTGAGCTAAGAAAAATTTTTTCAACGGCGGTAATTGATCAGTTACCGATAACCCGATATCCCTAATAAATTTTTTGAGCGGATGATTACCGTTAAACAGTTGTTTTAATCCTTCCATTGCTGTTAATAATTTAATAGCTTCGGCTTTACGGATTCTTTCAAAGCGACGTAAATTGCGATATTCACCAATATCATTACCTGCTACCGCATGCTGTTTGATTTCTTCTGCTAATGTCATAGCATCTGCAAATCCTAAATTCACCCCTAGTCCGGCAAGCGGATGAATAGTATGAGCCGCATCACCAATTAATGCGATTCGAGATTGAGCGAAATCACGGGCATAACGAGCAACAAGTGGGTAAATGGCTCTTTCACTTTGTACTTCAACCAAACCCAAACGGTTGTCAAAAGCGATGGTTAACGCCTGATTGAATTGTCGCTCATCACACTCTTGTAATTGTTGGGCTTTATCTGGTGGTAAAGACCATACGATAGAACAGCAGTGTTGGTCTGGTAATGGTAAAAATGCCAAAATACTCTCGGGAGAGAAAATTTGTCGTGCCGTATATTGATGCGATTCTACCGTTTTAACATTACATACTAACGCAGTTTGCTCATAATCCTTGCTCGTTAGCGGAATATGAGTTTGTTTTCGTAACCAAGAATGTGCGCCGTCTGCACCGATCACTAATTTTGCACTAATCATTTCAGCATTTTCTAAGGTTAGAAACGCACCAGTTTCACTAATACCGATTGTTTGAGGAGAGCTTAAAATGATTTCGACATTATTTTGTTGACTAACCTTTTGCCATAGTGCTGTTTGGATTTGCTTATTTTCAATAATAAATCCAAGCTGGTCGAGTGCTAATTGTTGAATGGCAGGATCATTATTATCAAATTCAATGCTAGCAAAACTATCCTGTTCCCATACCGACATTTTTTGGTAAGGCGATAAACGTTCAGATGGAATAAGTTGAAATGCACCGATCTGTTTAAGCATTTTCTCGCTAGTGGCATTGATTGCACTGACACGATTTGAGAATGTATGATCGATTTTCGGAATATGTCGCTCAATAATTTTAATTTGAAGATCGGTATCGGCTAGTAATGCGGCGAGAGCAAGCCCAACCATTCCGCCACCAATAATGACAATATCTGCTGATTTCATATAAGTATCGTATATAAATGATAAGCGGTCATATTTAGACATAAATCAGCAAAAATTTATGTAAACTTGACCGCATGTTAATTAGTTTGTTTTCTTATGATGCTTTTCCAAACTACGATGACGAATTTGTACATCTTTATCTCTACTTTGGAAATATTTTGCTAACTGTTCCGCAATAAATACGGAACGGTGCTTACCACCGGTACAACCGATGGCAATCGTGAGGTAACTACGATTGTTTTTTTCTAACATTGGCGACCACATTTCCAAATAACTACGAGTTTGGTAGATAAAATTATGTACTTCGGTTTGGCGTTCTAAGAAATCAATGACAGGTTGCTCCAAACCGGTCATTGGACGTAATTCTGGATTCCAATGTGGGTTCGGTAAGAAACGTACATCAAATACATAATCCGCATCAGCTGGCAACCCATATTTAAAACCGAAGGATTCAAATACGATTTTAAGGGCTTTATCACTGGATCCTCTTAAAATACCGCGTAAATTTTCAGCTAACTCGTGCGAAGAAATATTCGTGGTATCAATAATGTAATTGGCGTGTTGAAAAAGAGGCTCCAATAACGTGCTTTCTAAATCAATCGCACTTTCCAATGAAAGATCTTTCGTTGAGAGAGGATGTAAACGACGAGTGTCACTATAACGACGAATAAGTGTGTTACGATCACAATCAAGAAAAATAATTTTAGTATTAATCGTGAGTTTTGATAATGTAGCAAGTAATTCTTCTAGTCTTTGAGGATTTTCCGGTAAATTCCTAATATCTAAACTAACAACAGCTGAACGCCCTGAACTGGAAAGAAACTCAGCTAATTGAGGAATAAGCGGTAAAGGGAGATTATCTACGCAATGATAACCGACATCTTCTAAAGCTCTTAATGCAACAGACTTTCCCGAACCGGATCGTCCGCTAATAATAACTAATTCCATAGCTTTCCTCTAAAATAAAATACATCAAGATTATGATACTTGACTTTCAATATGAGTATCGGCATAAACCAATAATTGCCAAATATCTTCAATATTATCTGCTGAACGTAATTGTTTAGCTAATGTTTTATCGCTTAATTTATATGCAATTTCTTGCAAGCCGTTTTTGTATTGTTCGCAACAATTTTCCGGAATCATAATGGCATAAATGAGATCGACTTCTTTATTATCGCTCGCTTCGTAATCAATCGGTGTTTCAAGCTGGATAAAAGCGGCTATCGGCTTTTCGATCTCGGATGTAGAATAAGGAAATTTAGCGTGAGGAAGAGCGATACCGTTATTGATGCTGGTAGAACCCAATTTCTCACGTTTAAATAAATTACTGAAACATTCAATTGGACAGACACAGTCTTCTTCAGAACTAGGGTTTGTTTTATTTAATGATTCCGCAATAATTTTACCGGCTAATTCAAGCACTCTTTTTTTACTTGAAACAAGCACGCCCTGACGGATTCTATCAGGTGTTAGAAATTCAGTTAATTTCATATGACTATTATTTGGATAAGTAAAAATTTACTTATCCATATAGATTAAAAGTTAAAGTTTAAACTGATCGCCTAAGTAAACACGTTTTACATCAGGATTATTTAATACTTCTGCTGGTGTTCCGCTTGCGATCATTTGACCGTCGCCAACGATATAGGCACGTTCACAAACATCAAGCGTTTCACGTACATTATGGTCAGTAATTAATACACCTAAACCACGTTCTTTTAAATTAACGATGATTTTTTTAATATCAATCACAGATATGGGGTCAACCCCAGCAAAAGGCTCATCCAACAGAATAAATTGTGGGTTTGCCGCTAATGCTCGGGCGATTTCAACACGGCGACGTTCACCGCCTGAAAGTGATTGACCTAGGCTATTACGAATATGCTCGATATGAAATTCACTAATTAATTCATCAGCACGTGCTTTGCGTTGTTGGTTATTTAAATCCTTACGCACTTGTAAAACCGCCATAAGGTTATCATAAACACTTAAACGGCGGAAAATGGAGGCTTCTTGAGGAAGATAACCAATTCCTTGTTTTGCTCGGTCGTGCATCGGTAAGGTACTCATATCTTGCTCATCAATACGAATTTTACCTTGATCGTGACGAACTAAACCGACCACCATATAGAAGGTGGTCGTTTTGCCTGCTCCGTTCGGGCCAAGTAAGCCGACAATTTCTCCTGCTTTCACATTTAAACTGACATCTTTTACTACTTGGCGATTTTTATAGCTTTTTGCTAAATGTTCTGCATAAAGCGTTGGCATTGACTTACCTATTTTTTCTTATTGTTTAATTCATTTGGAATTAACACGGTTCTTACACGTGATTTATTTCCGCTCGTTGCTTTTAATTGTTGCTTTTTGACATCATAAGTAATTTTACTTGCTTTAATAAAACTACCTTGCTGTTTTAATTCTGCGTTGCCGATTAGGGTTAAGAACTCAGAATTTAAATCATAATGAACATTGTTGCCTTTGCCGTTAACTGGTTTACCGTCATCAAGCGTTTGTTGGAAAGTCACCGGTGAACCTGTTGCGTCAAGTGTTTCTTTTTTACCTTCTTGACGTACAATTGTTACTTGATTCGCAGTAACTTTAATTGAACCTTGAGTAATGACAACATTATCGGTAAAAACAACCACATTACTATTCATATCGAGAGACTGGTCGCCCGAATCAATATTGATTGGTTGGTCTGTATCGCCTTTGAGTGCATGAGCAGAAATACTTGCACCGAGTAAAGTCGTAAGAACGACGGTTTTCATTAAAAATTTCATTATATGTCCTTAGGAGATCGAAATCTCTAATCCTTATTTTCGTTAGATTGTTGAATAATTGTCGGTTCAAGATAGGTTTTTACGTCTTTAGTAATCGTAGCAACTTGTTGTTTTAAATTACCTTTTAAACCTGTACCGCTTGTGGTAAAGCCTAAGCCGACAGATTTCACAACACTATCGGTAAATACATCTTGGGTATTTAAATCAACCGATAATTTATCTGTTTCAATTTTCTGTAAACGAGAGGTTGACTCAAGTGCTTGTAATTTCACATTACCTGTTAGGTTTAATATCTTTTCTTTGGTAATTTCTGCATGATCAGCACTGACTTTCCATTGTTTAAGTGCTGTTTTGCTATCAAATAAGTCTACAAACGGCTTTAAAAATTCCGTTCTCTCGGTTGATTCATAACGTTTTATTTCATCGGCTTGGGCGAAATATTGCGGATTTCCTTTTATATCATATACCGATGTACTCATTTTATTGCCGGTATAGTCAGGGTTTCCTTCTTTTTTAATTAATTGATCTAAGCCATCATTCTCTGGCTTCTGCTGGCTGAAATACCAACCGCTCAGAGCGACGACTATTATTAATAGAATGATATTTAGTCGAATATTCATAAATGTTTAAATAGAGTAAAAACAATTTCTGATCTTAACATAATTTTTAAATAGGATATAGCAACCGAAAGTGAGAAATCTCGTAAGAATGCGTAAACTTTTCTATAAAAAAGACCGCTTACTATTGTAGGTAAGCGGTCTTTTTTACTGGTTTTTTAGCAATATTAGCCGGTATTACGCATACCTGCGGCAATACCGGTAATCGTGATCATAAGAGCTTGTTCTAAAGCCGGATCTCTGATTTCTCCTTGGCTACGTAAACGTTGTAATAACTCGACTTGTAATAAGTTGAGTGGGTCGGTATAAACATTACGTAATGCAATTGATTCAGCAATCCAAGGTAAATCCGCCATTAATTGCCCATCGTGAGAAAGCGATAGCACAGTTTGAATGTCCGCCGCTAATTGCGTGCGAAGCTCTTTACCCAAGCGGTGTAATTCTTTTGCTACCAAACGTTGATCGTAATGTTCAGCAAGCCATAAATCTGCTTTTGAGAATACCATTTCCAGCATACCGATACGGGTAGAGAAGAATGGCCATTCTTTACACATTTCTTTAAGGGTGGCTTCATCGCCCTGTTCAATCATTTGACGAAGTGTCGCACCGGCACCGAGCCAAGCCGGTAACATCAGGCGGTTTTGCATCCAAGCGAAAATCCATGGAATTGCACGTAGACTCTCGACACCACCGTTTGGATTACGTTTTGCCGGACGAGAGCCAAGCGGTAATTTGCCTAATTCTTGCTCCGGTGTTGCACTACGGAAATACGGGACAAAATCCGGCTCGCCACGAACAACGCCGCGATAAATTCCACATGAAATATCAGCACCTTTATCCATAATATCTCGCCATGCTTGTTTTGGTTCCGGCGGCGGTAATAAGTTAGCCTCTAAAATTGCACTTGCATAGAGATTTAACGTTTCTACCGCAACGGCTGGTAAACCGAGTTTGAAACGAATCATTTCGCCCTGTTCGGTTACACGTAAACCGGATTTTAATGAGCGAGGCGGTTGAGATAATAATGCGGCATGTGCCGGTGCACCACCGCGACCAACCGTACCGCCACGACCATGGAATAAGACTAATTCGATATGATATTTTTCCGCTAAATTGACCAATGCTTCTTGTGAACGATATTGCGCCCAACTTGCGGCTAACATACCAGCATCTTTCGCTGAGTCTGAATAGCCGATCATCACCATTTGATAGTTATTGATCACGCCACGATACCAGCCGATATTAAATAAATCGGTCATTACTTTTTCACTATGATCCAAGTCGTCTAATGTTTCAAACAGCGGTGCAACTGGTACGGTATATTTACAGCCGGCTTCTTTCAATAATAAATGTACTGCTAGTACGTCAGAAGCCTCACGTGCCATAGAAATCACATAGGTGGAAATTGTTCCTTCAGGTTGTTGAGCAACCACTTTACAGGTATCTAAAATTTCTTGTGTTTCAGGGCTCGGTGTCCAGTTGGTCGGCACTAAAGGACGGCGAGAGCTTAATTCACGCACTAAGAAGGCTTGTTTGTCGTCTTCAGTCCATTGTGCATAATCGCCTAAACCGATATAGCGAGTAATTTCAGAAATCGCCATTTCGTGACGGGTACTTTCTTGGCGAATATCTAGACGAGATAAGCCTAAGCCAAAGCAACGAATACGGCGTAAGCAGTCTAACAAACCACCGTTTGCAATAATACGCATTCCACAAGCGTGTAATGACCGGTAGCAGTCATAAAGCGGTTCCCATAAGTCATTGTCACAAGTGATAATTTCGTTTGGATCAATCGTAGTTACTTTGCCTTCAATCAGTTCGCCAAAGTAAGTTTGTGTTTTCTGTAATTTTGCACGTAACCCTTTCACTACAACACGATACGGTTCGATATGATCACCATATTTTGCACGAAATTCAGGCGTACACTGTACAATGGAAAGTTCTTCAGCTAAATCACTGACATCATTTAGAAATAATTCTGCCGCTTTCCAACGGTTCATTCGTAAGACTTTTTGAGTAATTTCTGCGGTAACAAATGGGTTTCCGTCACGGTCACCCCCCATCCAAGAAGAGAAACGTACCGGAGCAAGCGCTACATCGTGTTGTACACCAAAATGCTTTTCCAGTTGGAAATTCAGTTCACGGCAAAAATCAGGTACGGCTTTCCATAAGCTGTTTTCAATAATTGCCATACCCCATTTAGCCTCATCAACCGGGGTTGGGCGAGCAAGACGAATCTCATTGGTATGCCAAGCAAGTGCAATCAATTGCATTAAACGGCGTTTAAGTTTGGTTTGTTCCGCATCGGTTAAATCATCGTGTTCTAATTGACCTAAACATTTATTGATTTCAACGTGTTTATGTACTAATGAACGGCGGGTAACTTCAGTCGGGTGTGCGGTTAATACTAGTTCAACCAATAATTTCTCAACGGTTTTAATGACGGTTTCAACCGGTGTATTTTGTGCTTTTAAACGAGCGAATAACGCATCTAACGAACGGTTGCCTAATGAGGCATCTTGATGGTGACGTGAGATAGTTTGATATTGTTCGGCAATATTGGTGAGGTTTAAGAATTGGCTAAAGGCACGTGCAACCGGCAATACATTTTCAGTTGAGATATTTGCCAATTTATCTAGTAATTGTTCACGTGCTTTTTCATTGCCGGCACGAGAATCTCTTGAAAGGACACGAATACTTTCGATGAGTTCTAAAATGTCATTCCCTTGGGCTTCACGGATGGTTTCACCTAAAAAATCACCAAGCATATGGATGTTGTTACGCATAGCGGAGTATGGCTGATTCATAATTTTTTCCTATATATAGCATAAATTTAATTAGGGGTAGATATACCTAAAAATAGTCAAAATAGCAATAAGGAATTAATTAATTTTGTGAAATAATGATAAAACGCAATAAATAATGGCATTTATTTTAAATAAAAAATAAAGCGGTTAATTTTTCTAAGTTTTTGCAAAAACAAAAGAAAATTTAACCGCTTACTACGATTTGTGTAAGTTTACCAACTTCCGCCTGCACCGCCACCGCCGGAAGAACCTCCACCAAAGCTGTCACCGCTACCTCGGCTTCCTCCTCCGAAACCTCCGCCAAATCCGCCGGAAGAACCGCTACCAAAGCCACCACCGAATCCACCGCTACGACGAGATGAATTGATGATAATTCTGCCTAATTGATCCGCGGCACTCGGGCTAATATATTGCGTATTTCTGCCCGGTCGGAAAATTAAGAAAATCACAATACCGGCAACAAGGAAGAACAGTAAACCATCAATTTGCTCTAAAGATTCTTCGCCTGCGTTTTCGCCATAACTATCATAAGCCGCATATTCGCCGTTAATTGCCGCCATAATCGCCGATAAACCACTAGCAATCCCTTCCGCATATAAGTTTTGTTTGAAGTACGGCGTAATGTTATGACGAATAATGGTTGAAGCAATCGCATCAGGCAATACACCTTCTAAGCCTCTGCCGGTTGCAATAAACAGTTTTCGATCGTTTTTGGCAATTAGTAATAATATACCGTTATTCTCATTATTTTTAGTGCGACCGATGCCCCATTTATTAAATAAGTTATGTGAATAACTTGCAACATCTTCGCCATTAGTTGACGGCACAATGACCACAATAATTTGCGAACTGGTTTTCGTACGGTTAGCAATTAATGCATCTTCTAAAGTTCGCCATTCTTGTTGGGTTAATGTTTTGGTGTAATCGGTCACATAATAAAATGGATTCGGCGCAGTAGGGTAGCTATCCACAGCAGAGGCTTTTAATGTGAAAAATGCCAACAGGATAAACCAAACCGGCTTAAAGAACGCTTTTATCATTTAATTACCACCTCATTTGACAATTCATTCATATCATTATCACGACGAGGGAAATAAGTAGCTAATTGCACTTCCACTTGTTTAATACCTTCGCAGATCGCTTGAGTGTAATTCGCTTGTTGGCATTGTTGTTTCATCGCATCATAGACCGATTGCCAAAAAACTTGACCGACTTTTTCATGAATAGCTTTATCGCCGACAATCGCTAAATTGTGCGGTTTGAACGAGAGGTAAATTAGTACGCCGTTACGCTCTGCCGTTTCTCGCATCTTTAATTCATCGAAAAGTTGATTGGCACGAGCCATTGCATCGGTTTTTCCTTTGACTTTACGCTCGATTACCACACGTAATTCGGCAGAAGTTTGTTGTTCTAAATGTGAAATTGCCTGTTCGATCCGCTGGGTATCGACAGGCAATTTATTCGAAAGAAAAGAAAATAATTTCATAGAGTTATCACTAAATTCACAAAAAACACGGAATATTTTTAAGTATTCCGTGTTTTGTGTAAGAAATTAATTAAAGTTTACTGTTGGTGCTCTTTCTGAGCCTGCTTCAGCTTTGAATTGTGGTTTAGCTTTAAAGCCCATAATCATCGCGCGATTTTGGTTGGGAACTCACGCACTTGTTTGTTGTATTCTTTCACCGCGGCGTTGAAGTTATTACGCTCAACATTGATACGGTTTTCCGTACCTTCTAACTGCGCTTGAAGATTTAAGAAACCTTCGTGCGCTTTTAATTCAGGGTATTTTTCAACTGAAACTAATAAGCGAGAAAGCGCTGAATTTACGCCTTGTTGCGCTTCTTGGAATTTCGCCATTTGTTCTTCAGTGGCATTGTTTGGATCAATGGTTACCGCTGTCGCTTTGGCTCGAGCTTCAATCACAGAGGTTAAGGTTTCTTTTTCAAAGTTTGCTTGACCTTTTACTGTGTTGACTAAGTTAGGGATTAAATCCGCACGACGTTGGTAAGCTGATTCCACATTACCCCAAACTGAGTTGATATCTTCTTCCGCACGCATTAAGTCGTTATATTTCGTTAAAGAGAAACCGCCGACTGCAAGTACGGCAATCACTAAGATCCAAAAAATTTTCTTCATATTAAAAAGTCCTATTTAAGGTTAAAAAAACGGGCGGATTTTATAAGCAAGCGGTCGAATTTCCTAGCAAACTTACAAAAGTTTTCAGAAAAAATGATATGTGTTAGATAAAAAAACGGAGCTTTTTAGCTCCGTTTTTGTTTATTGTAAAAGAATTATTCTGATGCTTTTTGTTTGATTGCCGAGTAAACCACACCAGTTACTACTGAACCGATAGCAATTGTCGCTAAATACATTAACGGTTGTGATACGAATGGGATCACAAATAAACCGCCGTGTGGTGCTTGGAGTGTAATTGCAAATGCCATTGAGATTGCACCAGCGGTTGCACCACCTAATACTGAACTAATAATGACACGCACCGGATCTGCCGCAACAAACGGTAATGCACCTTCAGAAATAAAGCATAAGCCTAATACGAATGACGCTTTACCTGCATCACGTTGGTTAGTCGTAAATTTGTTACGTGCGATTAACGTTGCAATCGCCATTCCGATAGGTGGAACCATACCGGTCGCCATAACTGCCGCCATTGGCGTATATTGTTGTGAAGCAATTAAACCGACACCGAACGTATATGCCGCTTTATTTACCGGACCGCCCATATCGATACACATCATTGCACCTAGAATTGCACCTAAGATAATCGCATTTGCTTGACCCATTGAATTTAACCATGCAACTAAAGCATCCATGATGCCTTTTACCGGTGGATTGATGAGGTAAATCATCGCTAAACCGACAATTGCAGAACCTAACAACGGTAGAATTAAAATTGGTTTAAGCGAAGTTAAACTTGCCGGTAATTGAATCACACCGTTTAAGAATTTCACGGTATAACCCGCAAGGAAACCGGCTACGATACCGCCTAAAATCCCCGCACCAGCTGTGGTTGCTAACATACCGCCGATTAAACCGACCGCTAATCCCGGACGGTCTGCGATAGAAAATGCGACATAACCGGCAAATACTGCGATCATTAAGTGGAATGCCGCACCACCACCGATATCCATTAACGCTTTCGGTAAGCCGCCTGCGATGGTTTCATCTTTGAACGCTTCAATACCGAACATAAATGAAATCGCAATTAATAAACCACCGGCAACCACTAACGGTAACATATGCGAAACGCCGGTCATTAAATGTTTATATAAACCTTTTTTCTCACCGCTTGCTGAGCCTTCAGCTTGTTGTGCGACCGTTGTGCCACCTTGATAAACGGTTGCTTGTGCAAACGCTTTTTCAAATTCTTGTGCGGTTTTCTTCAACGCTAAACCGGTTGAGGTACGGTACATCGGTTTACCTTTGAATTTGTCTAAATCCACGTCAATATCCGCCGCCACGAAAACTAAGTCTGCCGCAATTTCTTCCGCAGAAATCGGGTTACCCGCACCAACCTGACCACGGGTTTCAACTTTAACGTTCCAACCTTGTGCTTTAGCGTAGTTTTCGATAGCTTCCGCAGACATAAAAGTATGTGCAACGCCAGTCGGGCAAGCGGTTACTGCTACGATGTTTTTTACACCTGAATTTGATGCGCTAGAAACGGTTGCATTTGCAAAAGTTTTTGCATTTTCGACCGCTTGTTTAAGAGTCGTTTCCGGTTGAGTAAAGGCTTGGTCTAAATTCACTACCGCACCTTGTTTGCCGGCGCAATAGTCGGAATTTCATCGTTAAATAACACGACAAAATCAGCTTGTTCAGCGTTTACAACTTGATGACCTTGTTGCTTGGTCGCCGCTGATAATACTTCATTCACGAGGAAAGCTCGGGCTTTACCCAGTGATTGAGGGAATGCAAAGGAAATATTCATTTTGAGATCCTTATAAGTTTGAGAGAATTTTATTTCTCCCCCTCTTTAGCAAAGAGGGGCTGGGGGAGATTTAGCAGAAATAACTTTATACTCATATGAGAATTTGACTCTATAATCAAATCTCCCCTAACCCCTCTTTTCTAAAGAGGGGGATTTACTTACAAATTATTAATGTAATTGAGTTAATTTCACTTGGGACACAATTTCATCTAGGGCATTTCGGTTGCTGATACCGACATTGCTTTGTGATACTGCTAATGCTGATGTACCGCTTGCGAAAGCGAGGGTTTTCGCTTTATCCCAACCTTGAGCAAGCCCATAAATTAAGCCTGCCACCATCGAATCACCGGCACCGACCGTACTCACAACATTTTGGCGGCGAGGCGGTTGAGCTTGAACCACGCCTTCGCTGTTAAGCCATACGGAACCGTCTGCGCCCATTGAAATAATCACGTTCTCAATACCGCCGGCACGCAATTCTTGTGCCGCAATCACTTCTTCTAAGCTGTTTAACGGACGATTCGCCCAAACTTCTAACTCACGGCGATTCGGTTTTACTAACCACGGATGGGCTTTTAAACCTTCGGTTAATGCCGCATTGCCGCTGTCTAATACCACTTTTAAGCCTTGTTGGTGAAGTGATTCCAGCCATTGTGAGAACTGTTGTGCCGTTACACCACGAGGGAGTGAACCGCATACCGCCACCAAATCAAACGCTTTTGCCCATTGTTGTGATTGAGCGGTAAAGTTTGCCCAATCTTCAGCGCTAATTTCAAAACCTAAGAAGTTTAAGTCGGTTACGTCCGCTTCGGTTTCGGTAATTTTTACGTTAATACGGGTTTTACCGTCAATACGATAGAATTGATCGTCCACACCGTTTTGTTTAAATGATTGAACGAAATCGCCTTGATTTTCAGCGCCTAAAAAACCGGTAACTGCTAATTTAACGCCGAGATCCGCTAATACTTTCGCTACATTGATGCCTTTACCAGCAGGGTATAAACCTAATGTTTCAACAGTATTTACTTCCCCCACTTCAATTCGTTGAAGGCGGCCGACTAAATCGAATGCCGGATTTAAGGTTACGGTTGCAATTCGTAATTGTTGTGTCATTGTTTGTTCCTTGTTACTCGCCTAAACCCGATGCAATCGCCGCACCGATACCGTCAATTGCTTTTTGAGCGTCATCACCGGTTGCAACGAAACGTAAGCGATGACCTTTTACTACACCTAATGCCACAATTTTCATTAGGCTTTTCGCACTAACTAATTGGCTGTCTCGATCTAAGTTTTGTACAACGATAGTCGCATTATATTTTTTTACTTCGTTGACTAACACCGCACTTGGGCGAGCATGTAAGCCATGTTCGTTTTGAATCACGAATGTACCTTCTACTTGGCCTTCTACCGCAGGTTCAGAAGCAGTCGGATTTGCAGAATTTTTTGCAGATTCAACCGCTTGCGGTTGTGCTGCGCCTTCAATCGTATCTTCAACCGTTGGTACAAATGACACGCTTTCGCCTAAGCCTTCTACGAATGCTTTTGCCAACGCTTCGATCGCTTGTTGAGCGTCTTCACCTTCCGCCACAAAACGTAAGCGGTGTGCTTGGCTTGCACCTAACGCCACCACTTTCATTGTGCTTTTCGCATTCGCCGGTGCAGTACCGCGATCTAAGTTCTCAACAGTGACTTTTGCGCAAACGGTTTTAAAGTTTGCACTAATACCGCACTTGGACGAGCGTGTAAGCCGTTGTCGTTACGTACGGTGAAAGTACCGATAACCTGACCCGCGACCGGTTGCTCGGAAGCGGTCGGATTTGCAGAATTTTTTGCAGATTCAATCGCTTGCGGTTGTGCTACGCCTTCAATCGTATCTTCAACCGCCGGTACGAATGAAACGCTTTCGCCTAAACCTTCTACGAATGCTTTTGCTAATGCTTCGATCGCTTGTTGAGCGTCTTCGCCTTCCGCCACAAAACGTAAGCGGTGTGCTTGGCTTGCGCCTAATGCCACTACTTTCATTGTGCTTTTTGCATTCGCCGGTGCAGTACCGCGATCTAAGTTTTCTACCGTTACTTTTGCCGCAAACGGTTTTAAGGTTTGCACTAATACCGCACTTGGACGAGCGTGTAAGCCGTTGTCGTTACGCACAGTAAAGGTACCGATTACTTGACCAGCAATATTCTGAGTGGAAACGGTTGAATTTTGTCCTCTATTTGCAATATTTTCCCCATTGAATAAAGCAATAATTTGAGCAAGAGACGCTGTGCTAAATTGAGTTCTCACTTCACTATTTAATAAACGGCTTAAGTATGTTTGAAGTGCATTATCCGTTGCGGAAGCCGTTACTAAAGTTTGACCGGCTGTGTTACGAGCAACGGCAATACCATTTGCCTGATTACCTTTTGCTGAATCGGCAAGATAAACTTGATTACCGAGATTAAGCGGCATATTTGCAACAACGTCACTAATAAATGCTTGAGTAACATACGCTTTTTCTTGGAGCTTACCGGCATTAATCGCCGAAAGTGTCACTAAACTTGGCGTATCTACATTTAAGGAAATTAATGACTCATCTAATACAGCTAGTGATTTTTTACCGCTTAACACACGAATAAATTCTTCAATATCTTGTGTTTTTGCTAACACTTCAGCGGCATCTTCATCGCTTAATACGGTCGTTAATTGGCGTAAGAGAGTAAGATGTTCGTCTGATTTCGCCGCAATACCGATCGCTACGTAGGCTTTATTGTCTTCACCCCATTCGACACCTTGAGGAAATTGATAGATTTGTACGCCGGTTTCTTTTACTAAGTGACGGGTATCTAATGTGCCGTGCGGAATCGCAATGCCATTACCTAAAAAGGTTGAGGTTTGGGTTTCACGAGCTAACATTCCTGCTTCGTAACCTTCCGCTACATTACCATTTGCCACTAAACCTGCCGCGACTAATTTAATTGCTTCTTCTTTACTGTTTACAGAAGCATTTAAACAGATATTTTGTGCCGATAAATTGAGCATCTTAACTCCTTATTTGGATTTAATTTAGAAAATAAAAATATTATGGAATATTGTACTCGAATATTTGCTAAATCGTTCTAGCAAACCTAAAAAAATGTCAAAAAATGTGATCTGGTTCGCATTTTTGCAGGGAAAACTATGACTTTAATCACAAAAATCAATACTGATTCAGCGGAATTATAAAGCCGGTGTTATAATGCAAACGTTTTCGTAAAAAAGAACAATAATTTAGTTTCTGAAAAAATGTAGGGGGAGAGTATGAGTAGTTATATGTATTCGAAACAGGATTTAATTTTTATAGAGCAACTTTCCCAAGCCTATTGTAAAGACCCTTTTTCCTACCTCGGGTTACATCAAGTAAATGATACATCCGTTATCCGAGTATTTTTACCTGAGGCTACCTCAGTTACTATCATTGATAGAGAAGGTAAAGTATTAGCAGAAACACAAAAAATTGATGACTGTGGTTTATTCATTGCGACATTAGCTACTCAATATCCTTCTTTAAATTACCGTTTACGGGTTGGTTACTCGTTAGCGGAAATTGAAATGGAAGATCCTTATCGTTTTACATCTTCTCTTTTACCTTTGGATAATTGGTTATTATCCGAAGGTACATATCTTCGTCCTTATGAAAAACTAGGTGCACATTTAGAAAGCCAAGAAGGGATTTCCGGCGTACATTTTAGTGTATGGGCCCCGAATGCTCGCCGTGTGTCCGTTGTGGGCGATTTTAATTATTGGGACGGACGTTTGAATCCGATGCGTTTTCACTCGGAAAGTGGCATTTGGGATATTTTCTTACCAAATGTTGAGAAAGGGGCACTTTATAAATTTGAAATTTTAGACAGCAATGGTGCGATTCGTCTGAAATCGGACCCTTACGCATTTGCTTCTCAATTCCGCCCGGATACCGCTTCGGTCGTGACCGGTTTACCGGAAAAAATGGCGATACCAGATAATTTACGTCGAACGAATGAAGCGGATCAGCCGATTTCTATATATGAAGTTCATCTTGGATCATGGCGTCGTAATCTTGAAAATAACTATTGGTTGAATTACGAAGAAATCGCTAATGAACTGATTCCTTATGTAAAAGATATGGGATTTACGCATATCGAATTATTGCCAATTACGGAATATCCGTTTGACGGCTCTTGGGGCTATCAACCGACCGGTCTTTATTCTCCGACTAGTCGATTTGGTTCTCCGGAAGATTTACGTACTTTTATTCGTAAAGCTCATGAGGCAGGAATCAATGTCATTCTTGACTGGGTTGTCGGACATTTCCCAACTGATTCGCACGGATTAGCACAATTTGACGGTTCGCATTTATACGAGCATCAAGATCCAAGAGAAGGCTATCATCAAGATTGGAATACCTTAATTTTTAATTATGGTCGTCATGAAGTGCTTAATTATCTTTCTGGAAATGCCTTGTATTGGACCGAGCGATTCGGCATTGACGGATTGCGTGTTGATGCGGTGTCTTCAATGATTTATCGCGATTATTCCCGTAAAGACGGGGAATGGATTCCGAATCAATATGGTGGACGAGAAAATTTAGAAGCATTGGATTTCCTACGTAAAACAAATCAAATGTTAGAAAAAGAAGGCAACGATGCGGTTGTAATTGCGGAAGAGTCCACTTCATTTGCCGGCATTACGCATAGTCCAGCGGAAAACGGCGTCGGTTTCGACTATAAATGGAACATGGGTTGGATGAACGATACCTTACGTTATATGTCGCTTGATCCGATTTATCGTCAGTATCATCACGATTGGATGACATTCGGCATGATGTATCAATACAGTGAAAAATTTATATTACCGCTTTCACATGATGAGGTTGTACACGGTAAAGGATCGTTACTTGGCAAAATGTCAGGTGATTGTTGGCAAAAATTTGCGAATTTACGTGCTTATTACGGCTATATGTGGGGTTATCCGGGTAAAAAATTACTGTTTATGGGGAATGAGTTTGCCCAAGGTCGTGAATGGAATTACAACGAAAGCCTGGATTGGTTCTTATTAGGCGAACAAGGCGGTGGTTGGCATAAAGGTGTGTTGAATTGGGTGCGAGATTTGAACCGAGTTTATAAACAATATCCGGCACTTTATCAGTTAGATTATGACCCTCAAGGTTTTGAATGGTTAGTCGTTGATGATTGGCAACAATCCATCTTTGCCTTTGAGCGTAAAGCTAAAGAAGGGGAAAGTATCATTGTGGTCAGTAACTTTACCCCGATTGTTCGTCATAATTACCGTATCGGCGTGAATCAAGAAGGAACATATACCGAGATTTTAAATTCGGATGCGGCTTATTACGAAGGTAGCAATGTGGGGAATTATGGTGAAATTAAATGTGAAAAAATCGCCTCACACGGTAAAGATTTTTCGATTGAGCTTTCCATTCCACCGTTATCAACGATTTTTATCCGTTGTCAGCCTAACGTGAAAAAAGAGAAGGCGGCTAATATAACAAAAGCGAAAGGTGTTACTTATGTAAAAGCATCGAAAACGCTTAAAAAATCGAAAACAGAGAAAAAACAATATAAAAATAAGAAGTAAGCAATGAGAGTAACAGCGGGTAGCCCAATGCCATTAGGTGCGAAAGCGGTCGAAAATGGTACAAACTTTGCAATATTTTCGGAAAATGCGACCGCTATTGAGCTTTGTATTTTTGATAATTGCCAAGAATTACGTTTTCCGATGCGCGTACTGCTGATATATGGCATTTATTTGTCGAAAATGTCGGAGCCGGTACGCGTTACGGTTTCCGTGTTAGCGGTTTGACGGATGAGAAAAACGGGGCGTTATTTAATCCGCAAAAGGTGTTATTAGATCCGTATGCTAAACAAATTATCGGGAATCCTTCGGCTAAAACTGAAGATGAATTGCAATATTTTCAGTGGGATGATCCTCGTGATAATGCTCATTTAGCCCCTAAGTCCGTTGTAGTAAATGAAGATAACTTTGATTGGCAAAATGAGAAAAGACCGAATTACCCTTGGTCAGAAACCATTATTTATGAATTGCATATAAAAGGATTTAGCCAATTAAATCATAAAATTCCACCGAATTTACGTGGTACTTATGCCGGTTTAGCTCATCCTGAATCTATCGCTCATTTAAAGCGTTTAGGTGTCACGACAATCGAATTACAACCGATTAGTCGCTATATAGATGAAGTGCATTTGCAAAAAATGGGTAAGACGAATTACTGGGGATATAGTGTTATCGGGCATTTTGCTGTTGAGCCTCGTTTAGCAAGTAATCAAGAGGATCCAATTTGTGAATTTAAGCATTTAGTCAAAATGCTCCACCAAAATGGTTTTGAGGTCATTTTAGATGTAGTTTACAACCATACGGCAGAAGGCGGAAAAGACGGGTTTATGTTGTGTCAAAGAGGCATTGATAACCCAAATTATTATTGGTTGGACGAGCAAGGCGAATATCAAAATTGGACCGGTTGTGGTAATGCTCTTAATCTGACCCATCCACAAGTTTGTCAATGGGCGGTAGATAGTTTGGTGCATTGGGTAAATGAATGTCATATAGATGGCTTCCGTTTTGATTTGGCAACGACACTTGGTCGAACACCAAATTTTGATATAGCGACCCCATTTTTTGAAAAAATTAAACAAACACCGGAATTACAACATATTAAATTCATTGCGGAGCCTTGGGATATTGGTCCTAATGGCTACCAAGTCGGTGGATTTCCGCCGCAATTTGCCGAATGGAATGATAAATATCGTACGACAATGCGAGATTTTTTCTTGTGCGAAAGCGGTAATTTGAGTGAATTTGCACGGCGTTTAGCCGGGAGTGATGACCTATATTGGCAATATTCTCCGGCAAAAAGTATTAATTATTTTGCTTCTCATGACGGTTTTACGTTACAAGATCTCGTGAGTTATAACAACAAACATAATGAAGCAAATGGTGAGTGTAATCGTGATGGCGAGAGTCATAATCATAGCAATAATCACGGTGTTGAAGGAGAAACGGATAACGAATTTGTAAATATTTTGCGAGATCAAACCGCTTGTAGTCTATTAGCTACGCTATTTTTATCAAATGGTGTGCCAATGTTACTTGCCGGCGATGAGTTGGGTCATTCTCAAAAAGGCAATAATAACGGTTATTGCCAAGATAATGAAACAACTTGGATTGATTGGCAAAATGTGAACGAATCAAGAATAGAATATGTAGCGAAATGGATTGCATTACGTAAGCAAATTGCTTTGCTTTCTCATCAAAATCATTGGTGGACGAAAAACGATGTTCAATGGTTTTCTCCGCAAGGAACATTGATGGAAGTGGCAGATTGGCATAATAAGCAATTAAAAGCGTTACAAATTCTGTTACAAGATCATTGGTTGATTTTAATCAATGCCAAGAAAACCACCCAGCAATATGTTTTACCTGATGGAAAATGGCATATTTGTATCGGTAAAAATATTGCAACTCTAGTAGCAAATACGCAATCGATTGCTTTGCAATTGGAACACATGGGCGTATGTGTGCTTCAGAGAAAATTAGGCCTATTAGCCTAGGAGAAAATTATGCTTACACAAGAAAAAAATGATCTGACAAAAACAGGTCTTGATATTACTAATGATACATTAGTGCTTATCTTAGCGGGTGGTCGTGGTTCTCGTCTTTATGAATTAACCGATAAACGGGCAAAGCCTGCCGTGTATTTTGGTGGTTGTCGTCGTATTATTGACTTTGCATTATCAAACTGCATTAACTCTAATTTATTAAAAGTCGGTGTGATTACCCAGTATGCGGCACACTCGTTACTTCGCCATTTACAACGCGGATGGTCTTTCCTTCCGTATGAACGTAACCAATATATTGATATGTTACCGGCTCGTCAGCAATTGGATGAGAATACTTGGTATCGTGGTACAGCGGATGCGGTTTATCAAAATATGGCGATTATGAAATCGCATTATCGTCCTAGATATGTCGTGATTTTAGCTGGCGACCATATCTATAAAATGGATTATACCCAGATGTTGCGTGACCACGTAGAAAGTGGTGCTAAATGTACGGTTGGTTGTATCGAAGTGCCACGTGAGCAAGCAACAGAATTTGGTGTAATGGCAGTAAACGATAAATTAAAAGTCAAAGAATTTGTCGAGAAACCGGCGAATCCGCCAGCAATGCCGGGTAGACCTGATTCATCGCTTGCCTCAATGGGTATTTATGTATTTGATGCAGATTATCTCTATAAAATGTTAGAACAAGAGGCATCATCGCCGGGTACATCACACGATTTTGGTAAAGATATTATTCCGAAAGCGGTAGAAGAGGGCGTATTATACGCACATCCGTTTGAGCGCTCTTGCAAAGGTAGAAATGCAAGTGGGGCAATTTATTGGCGTGATGTTGGTACGATTGATAGTTATTGGTCGGCTCATATGGATCTCGTTTCAGAACAGCCACAATTAGATTTATATGATGAATCTTGGCCGATTCACGGTCGCCCACAACAAACTGCGCCGGCACGTTTTTACTATAATAAACAAAGACAACGTACTTTAGATAACTCGTTAATTGCCGGTGGTTGTGTGATTACCGATGCTGAAATCAGTAATTCAGTATTATTTAATCGTGTACACGTTGAAGCCGAAGCAATCATTGAGCATAGTGTTATTCTTCCACAAGTCACGATTGGTAAAAACTGTGTGATTAAACGTGCAGTGATTGACCGTCACTGCGTTATTCCTGATGGCTTACAAATTGGGGTAAATGCAGAAGATGATGCGAAACGCTTCCGTGTAAGTAAAGGCGGAATCGTGTTAGTTACGCGAGGTATGTTGGATGCTTTACAAAAGCAACAATCTGAAGCGGAATTAAATCAATCTATTTAGATAATGTTTATGGATCAAGGACGTACATTGTACGTCCTTTAACCGTTTCTATAAGCGGTCGGATTTTTTTATTTTTTACAATCAATGAAATGGCAATTAGATGAAAATTTTACATATTTGCTCAGAAATGTATCCGTTAATTAAAACGGGCGGATTAGCCGATGTGATGGGAGCATTACCTTATGCACTACAAACAGCAGGCAATGATGTTCGAGTGTTGCTTCCTCTGTATCCCCAAGTGGCGGAAAAAATCGGAGAAACTAATGAAGTGGCGACAATTGGCACATTTGCCGGTTTAGTAACGATTCGTTTTACTTATTTTAATGGTTTAGGTGTGTATGTGATTGATGCACCGCATTTATTTCAGCGTTCGGGAAATCCATACCATGATTCGGGCTATGCAGATTATCCGGATAACTATAAACGTTTTGCGCTTTTAGGCTATTTAGGTGCACAAATTTCTGAGGGATTGGATAAATGGTGGGGTAAAGCAGATATTCTACATGCTCACGATTGGCAAGGCGGTTTAGCCTGTGCTTACCTGAAAAGTTGGAATAGTCCGGTAAAAAGTGTATTTACTATTCATAACATTGCGTATCCAGGACGATTCCATTCATATCATCTGCACGAATTAGGTTTACCTTGGCATTTCTTCCAAGCCGAAGGTTTAGAGTTTTATGGTGAGATTTCATATCTTAAAGCCGGATTATATTTTGCAGATAAAATTACAACAGTAAGCCCAACTTATGCGTTGGAAATTACCGAAGAAATCGCTGGTGGCGGTATGCACGGTTTATTACAAACTCGTAAAGCACAAGGTCGATTACATGGTGTATTGAACGGGGTAGATGATGCTGTTTGGAATCCGGAAACAGATACGAATATTGTTGCGACCTATAAACCGAGTTATATGCACGGAAAAGCGAAAAATAAAGTGGAATTACAGAGAATGTTCCACCTACCGGAAGATAAAGATGCAATGTTGATGGTAATGGTGACTCGTTTAACCGAGCAAAAAGGTGCGGATTTTCTGCTTGATCGTATTGATGATGTGATGACTCAACCCGTACAACTTATTGTGTTAGGTAGTGGATCGCCTCATTTAGAGTACTTATTAAATGAAGCTCGTAGTCGCTATCCTGAACAAATTGGGATCTATATCGGCTATAACGAAGCACTTTCTCATCAAATTATTGCCGGTGGCGATGTGATTCTAGTGCCTAGCCGTTTTGAACCATGCGGTTTAACCCAGCTTTACGGCTTAAAATATGGTACCTTACCTCTTGTCCGTCGTACGGGGGGATTAGCCGATACTGTTGTAGATAGTCATAAAGAAACGATAGAACAAAGAACGGCTACCGGTTTTGTATTTAATTATCCGAGTAGTGATGATTTCTTAGAGGCTTTCCAGCGAGCAGTAAACTTGTGGCAAAAACAAAAATTATGGTCAAGTGTACGCCAAAATGCGTTAGCCCAAGATTTTGGATGGGCGAGAGTCAGCGCTTCATATCAAGCTATTTATCAAGAAATTGTATAACGAATTTAATTTATTATTAGGAGTCGCAAATGGGCAATAAGGTTTTAAGTCCGGAGAATATTCAACAAGTTAAAGATGCTATTTTATATAAGATGGTGTTTGCTCTAGGGGTAGAGCCTCGTGATGCAAGTAAACGTAACTGGCTTAATGCCGCATTACGCGTTGTGCGTGATCTATCTACTGAATCTTGGTTGCAGACACGCCGTAGCCAAATGGCAAATGGCGACCGTCGTGTATATTATCTTTCAATGGAATTCTTAATGGGGAGAACCTTCTCAAATGCAATGATCGCAGAAGGTGTCTATGAACTGATTGATGCAACATTAAAAGAACTTGGTCAAAATTTAGAAGAGATTATTAACGAAGAGGGTGATCCGGGATTAGGTAACGGCGGTTTAGGACGTTTAGCCGCTTGTTATATGGACAGTCTTGCCGCAATGAAAATTCCGGCTATTGGTTATGGTATCCGTTATGAATATGGTATGTTCCGTCAAGAAATTCGTAATGGCGAACAAGTTGAACAGCCGGATCAATGGTTGGAAAATGAGTTTGTATGGCCATATTTACGCTCAAGTAAACGTTTCCCGATTCGTTTTGGCGGACGTGTATGGAATGAAGGCTCGAAAGTTGTATGGCAAGCAGATGAAGAAATTGTTGCTCAAGCACACGATCAACTGATTCCGGGTTATGAAACAACCTCAACTAATAGCTTACGTTTATGGTCGGCACACGCTTCGGGAAAAGGTTTCGGTTTAGCAGATTTCAACCGTGGCGATTATTTTTCAGCAATGAGTCGCCAGAATCTTTCAGAGAACGTTTCTCGTGTGCTTTATCCTGACGATTCAACTTATAATGGACGTGAATTACGTTTACGCCAAGAATATTTCCTCTGTTCCGCTTCGGTGCAAGATATTATTCGCCGTCATGAAGCAGAGTGTGGTTCTTGTATTAATCTAGCGGATAAAGTCGCGATTCACTTAAATGATACTCATCCAACACTTGCCGTACCGGAGCTAATGCGTATTCTGATTGATGAGAAAGGCTATAGTTGGGATCAAGCGTGGAATATGACTCGCAAAATTTTCTACTATACTAACCACACCTTAATGAGCGAAGCATTGGAAACTTGGCCGGTGGAAATGTTAGGGCGTATTTTACCGCGTCACCTAGGTATTATTTTTGAAATCAACGAATGGTTCTTAAATGAAGTACGTGAGAAATTCCCGGGTGAAGAAGATTTAGTACAACGTGTGTCACTGATTGATGAACAGGGTGATCGCCGAGTGCGTATGGCGTGGGTGGCGGTTGTGGCTTCAAGCAAAGTAAACGGTGTGGCAAAAATCCACTCGGATTTAATGGTGGAATCCATTTTTGCCAACTTTGCTCGTATTTATCCGGATCGTTTCACCAATGTCACCAATGGGGTAACCCCTCGCCGTTGGATTAAAATTGCCAACCCGGGTTTAGCCAATATTTTAGATAAACGTATCGGGAAAAATTGGCTAACCGATCTCAGCGAATTAGAGAAATTTAATGTCTTTGTAGACGATGCGGATGTTCAAGCTGAAATTGCCGCAGTGAAATATGAGAATAAACGTAAATTAGCGGATTATGTTGAGAAAAATTTAGGTATCAAACTCAATCCGGAAGCGATTTTTGATGTACAGGTTAAACGTATTCACAAATATAAACGCCAACAGTTAAACGTATTACATATTATTACGTTATATAACCGTATCTTAAAAAATCCGAATGCGGATTGGACACCACGAGTGTTTATCTTTGCCGGTAAAGCGGCAAGTGCTTATTATGCGGCGAAGAAAGTCATTCGTTTGATTAACGATGTTGCAAATGTCATCAATAATGATGAACGAGTACGTGATTTGATCAAGGTGGTATTTATTCCAAATTATGGCGTATCACTGGCGCAGATGATCATTCCGGCGCTGGATGTGTCCGAACAAATTTCATTGGCGGGTACTGAGGCATCAGGTACGTCTAATATGAAGTTTGCCTTAAACGGTGCGCTAACTATCGGGACGTTAGACGGCGCGAATGTAGAAATTTTAGATCACGTCGGTAAAGAAAATATCTTTATTTTCGGTAATACCGTAGAACAGGTGGAAGAGCTGCGTCGTAATGGTTATTCGCCGTATCATTATTATGAAACGGACGGTGAATTAAATGAGGCGGTTTCGCAAATCTTAAACGGTAAATTCTCCCCGGATGATCCGTATCGTTATCAAGATCTGATTCTAAATTCAGGTGACTATTACCAAGCCTGTGCGGATTTCCGTAGCTATGTTGAAGCGCAAGAACGAGTTGCGTACGCTTATCGCAATAAGAAAGCTTGGACGCGTTCGGCAATTATCAATATTGCCAATATGGGCTATTTCTCATCAGATCGCTCGGTATTAGATTACGCACGAGATATCTGGCATATAGAGCCAATGGATGAGGTGCAATTAAAAGAAAATACTGATTTGGCGAGTATTATTGAAAGCTCAAGTAAGCTATTGATTATTCGTTAATAATATGGACAAGCGGTCTGTTTCTTGCAAAACTTTGCTGAAATTTGACTGCTTGTAAGTGCTAAAAAAGCCGTTTGTTTTGAACAAACGGCTTTCTTTTTAGTCTCGCTTAAATAATTTCATTCGGTGTGAAGAAGTATGCGATTTCACGTTTTGCCGATTGCTCGGAATCTGAACCGTGAACCGAATTCTCACGACCGCTGATAGCGTAGAGCGCTCGAATCGTGCCGGCTTTACGTTGTTCCGGGTTAGTTGCACCCATTAATTCACGGTAGTGAGCGATAGCGTTTTCACCTTCAAGTACCACCGCAACAATCGGTGCCGAAATCATAAATTCGACTAACGGCGCAAAAAATTCCTTACCTTGGTGTTCGGCATAGAAGCCTTCCGCTTGTGCTTGGGTGAGTTGTACTTTTTTGAGTGCTTTAATGGTTAAGCCCGCTTCTTCTAAATGGCTAAGAATTTTACCGATTAAATTACGTTTTGTTGCATCGGGTTTAATTAAACAAAGCGTTTGTTGGATCATTGTTTCTCCTTAATTCGCAAAAAAAGCGGTGAATCTCACCGCTTGTTGTTGCTTTTATTTTACTTGCATACCCGGGCGGATACCTTCATCAGCTGAAAGTAAGAATAAGTCTGCACCGCCGGTGCCAGCTGATAAGATCATACCTTCCGATACACCGAATTTCATTTTACGTGGAGCAAGGTTTGCTACCATAATCACAAAACGGCCGACTAATTCTTCCGGATTGTTATAAGCCGCTTTAATACCTGATAACACTTGACGTTGGTGATCACCTAAATCTAATTGGAATTTTAATAATTTGTTTGATTCCGGTACGGCTTCACAGCTAATCACTTTTGCCACACGTAAATCTAATTTTGCGAAATCATCAATTGTGATTTCCGGCGCGATAGGCTCAACAGCCGTATTTTCGGTATTTTCCACTTTTTGTTTTCCTTTTTTATCTTCTGCTTTATTTTGCTCTGCAAACAGCGCCTTAGTTTCTTCAATCACCGCATCAATTTGTTTTTTCTCAAGACGAGAGAACAATGATTTAAACGGTGCGACATTTTTACCTAATAATGGTTGGCGAATGTTGTTCCACGTTAATTCTGCTTGTAAGAAGGCTTCAGCACGTTCCGCTAACTGTGGCAACACCGGTTTTAAGTAACTCATTAACACACGGAATAATTCAATACCCATTGAACAAACCGATTGTAATTCCGCTTCACGCCCTTCTTGTTTTGCGATCACCCAAGGCGCTTTATCATCGACATATTTATTCGCTTTATCACAAAGATCCATAATTAAACGAATCGCTTTGTTAAATTCACGATTTTCATAATGTGTTGCGATTTGTTCCGATTGTGCAATAAATTCTGCGAAAAGCGCTTCGTCTTCTAATTTATCAGCCAGTTTGCCTTCAAAACGTTTTGCAATAAAACTTGCATTACGTGAAGCAAGGTTCACTAGTTTATTAACGATATCGCTGTTTACACGTTGTACGAAATCTTCAAGGCTTAAATCTAAGTCTTCAATACGCTCGTTCAGTTTTGCCGCATAGTAATAACGTAAACATTCCGGATCGATATGTTTTAAATAGGTACTTGCTTGAATAAAGGTACCGCGTGATTTTGACATTTTCACACCATCAACCGTGACATAACCGTGTGCAAATACATTGGTCGGTTTACGTAATTCACAACCGTCTAACATCGCCGGCCAGAAAAGGCTGTGGAAGTAAACGATATCTTTACCGATAAAGTGATAAAGCTCGGTTTCCGAGTCTTTTTTCCAAAACTCATCAAAGTTTAAGCCGCGATCACATAAATTTTTGAATGACGCCATATAGCCGATAGGCGCATCCAACCATACGTAGAAGAATTTATTTTCCGCATCCGGAATCGGGAAACCGAAATAAGGCGCATCACGGCTGATGTCCCATTGCTGTAAACCGCTTTCGAACCATTCTTGCATTTTATTCGCGATTTCCGATTGTAATGAACCTGAACGCGTCCATTCTTTTAACATACCTTCAAAACTTGGCAAATCGAAGAAAAAGTGTTCAGATTCTTTTACGATTGGCGTTGCACCAGACACGGCAGAACGAGGATTGATAAGATCCATCGGGCTGTAAGTTGATGCACACACTTCACAGTTATCACCATATTGATCTTCCGCTTTACATTTCGGACAAGTACCTTTTACAAAACGATCCGGAAGAAACATTTGTTTTTCAGGGTCGAATAACTGAGAAATTACACGACTTTTGATAAAACCGTTAGCACGTAATTTTTTATACATTTCGGTAGTAATTTCACGGTTTTCTTCACTATGAGTCGAATGATAGTTATCGAAACTGATATTGAAGCCTTTGAAATCTGCGATGTGATCGGTTTTGGCTTTTTCAATTAATTGTTCAGGGGTAATACCTTGTTTTGTCGCATTAAGCATAATCGGCGTACCGTGTGCATCGTCTGCACAGACAAAGTGGATTTCATTACCACGCATACGCTGGAAGCGTACCCAAATATCCGCTTGGATATGTTCAAGCATATGGCCTAAATGGATTGCACCGTTTGCATAAGGCAAAGCACAAGTGACCAGCATTTTTCTTTTTTGGTTTGACATTCGTAATTCTCGTAAGTAAAAATCTGCTATGGATTTTATTCCATTTCATCTAAAAATTTACTGGAAATTGTAGCCGAAAAGCGATGATTTTTCCAGTACAGGCATATTGAGTATGTGTGAAGTTTTATTCGTTATAAAGTGCCATATAAAGATTTTGTTCAAAATTGACTAAAGCGGCTCGTTTAGTTTTACTTTCAAGTTCTCCGGTTGAATAACCATTCACAAATTGTACAAAAGCGATTCGTTCACCACGAGCATTTTTCATAAAACCGGCGAGATTATATACGCCTTTTAATGAGCCTGTTTTGGCAATCAGATTTTTAGCGAACGGTTCTATGGCGATAGAACCTCGTCCAGAAAGCGTACCGTCTACACCTGCTATCGGAAAAGTATCGAATAATTGCAAGTTTTGCTCGTTTTTAGCGATATATTCTAATGCTTGTAACATTGTTGTCGCACTGACTTGATTATGGCGAGATAACCCCGAACCGTCTACAACGACACTATTATCGAATT
The DNA here is from genome assembly GCF_029774155.1 of Actinobacillus arthritidis. Lineage (NCBI taxonomy): Bacteria > Pseudomonadati > Pseudomonadota > Gammaproteobacteria > Pasteurellales > Pasteurellaceae > Actinobacillus > Actinobacillus arthritidis. The sequence goes on from NZ_CP103833.1 coordinate 477,717, forward strand.
TTATGCCAGCTTTGCTTTTTAGCAATGATCTCACTACATGGCTAGCTAACGGAAAAGATGCTGGACGATTTTGCTGTTTATAAGCAATTGTACGAAATAGACTATCAGCAATTTGGTTATCAGATTTCTTCATCATTTTCTTGAGAAGCTCCGGTAACGGTGCAGACCAATGTTCAGCTAATAATGTCCCGTTTTGTGCATTGAGTGGTTCTTGAATTTTTCCTTCAAAGGCGATACCAAGGCGTTTCAAATTTGCCTTGATGAGATTCGCCCCATATATCGCCGGATCTTGAACTGCAAAACTGAGTCCGAAAGGTTCTGTTTGACGAGCCATACAACCTTTAATTTGGTAGCGATTATTATCATTCACAACCACATCCAGCTGGCAATAAGCGGCTTCAGATTTATCTACAATATATGCTGAGCTAAAAACTTGTACCGGATAAGCACTAGGAATATTTACTTTTGCAAGATCTCCGACTTTTTGATTAGCATCTAAATTGACGTAAAAGCAATTATTATCAACATTTACTGCGGCAGGCGGTGCATTAAAACACATGGTTAAATCATTCCAAATCCAGCCGGCGCTTTATCGTGACTGGCAAACACCGCCGTATCTAAAATTAAATTACCTTCAATTTTAGTGATACCTTGCTTTTTTAACTCGTTAATTAATTGATAAAGTTGACCGCTTGTTAAGTCCGGATCGCCACTAAATTTAGCAATCAAATCGCCTTTTAACATGCCATTCTCCACTTTACCATTTGTAAGTAGTGCAGTTTGAAAACGGAAATCTGGTGGTAAGGCTAATTTGGTCGCTAAAGCGGTAAAGACTTTTTGAGTGCTAGCAGGCAACATAAAAATATCACTCTGATATTGAGTAAGAATTTGGTCGGTATCAAGATTCTTTGCAATAAAAGCAGTAGATGCACCGGGTGGTAAATAACTTACCAGTTGAGAAGGATTAATTTCAGCTATCGCAACAGAGGAAAGTAAGATGCTAGATAAGGTTATTTTAGAAATTAAGGAACGGGCGGATTTAAACAACATATAAATTCGGGAGTTGATATTTTTAACAAGACGTTGAATAATAGCCCTTTCACTTATATTCGTAAACCTTAAAATTTTTATAAAAGGATAAATAATGAAACAAATTCCAATGACGGTGCGTGGAGCAGAGTTGCTTCGTGAAGAATTAGAATTTTTAAAAAATGTTCGCCGCCCACAAATTATTGATGCGATTGCGGAAGCACGTGAACACGGTGATTTAAAAGAAAATGCGGAATACCACGCAAGCACGTGAACAGCAAGGTTTCTGTGAAGGTCGTATTCAAGAAATCGAAGGTAAATTAGGGAATGCGCAAGTTATTGATGTGACGAAAATGGCAAATAACGGCAAAGTGATTTTCGGTGCAACTGTTAGTTTGGTCAATGCAGATACAGATGAAGAAGTGACTTATCGTATTGTCGGCGATGATGAAGCAAATATTAAAGAAGGCTTAATTTCAGTAAACTCACCGATTGCTCGCGGCTTAGTCGGCAAAGAAGTAGACGATTCGGTAAGTATTGTAACACCAGGCGGTAAAGTTGAATTTGACATTATTAATGTAGAATATATTTAACTAAATTCCGTATAAAGTTAAGCGGTCATTTTTCTTCAAAATTTTGTAAAAAATGGAAGAGAAATGACCGCTTTTTATGTTTATTGGAATAAATGATGATGTTTGACTAATTCTTCTCGGGTAAGGGTAAATACACCTAGTCCGCCATTTTTAAATTCGAGCCAATGGAATGGTACACTAGGGAATTGTTCAATCAAATGTACCATGCTGTTACCGACTTCACATACCAATACCCCGTTATCGATAAGATAATTCGGTGCTTCGGCAAGAATACGTTTAGTAATATCTAAACCGTCAATGCCTGAACCTAATGCTAACTCCGGTTCATGGTGAAATTCGTGAGGCATATCGTCCAAATCTTCTTGATCAACATACGGTGGATTAGTCACGATTAAATCATATTTATCTTGTGGAATATCATTAAATAAGTCCGAACTGATCGGGAATACACGATGTGCAACTTGATGGCGTTCAATATTAATTTGTGCGACATCTAAAGCATCAAGCGATAAATCGACTGCGTCGACTTCCGCATTAGGGAATTGTTTGGCACAAGCAATGGCAATACAACCGCTACCGGTACACATATCTAAAATACGTTTCGGTTCATTTTTTAATAAACCTTTAAAGCCGTTGGTAATTAATTCTCCAATCGGCGAACGAGGGACAATAACACGTTCGTCCACATAATATTCCTCTCCACAGAACCACGCAGAATTGGTTAAATACGCAACCGGTTTACGCATACCTAAACGCTGTTGAACCATTTCGATAACACGTTCTTTCTCGATACGAGTTAGATTGGACGAATACATTGCTTCCGGCACGTCAATTGGCAAATTTAATGCACTAAGTACAAGTTGATGGGCTTCATCCCAAGGGTTATCTAACCCATGACCATAATAGAGATCAGAAGCATTGAAATAGCTATACGCCCAACGCATCATATCTTGAATCGTTTTTAAATCATCAGCAACAGATGATTCGATAATTTCTTCTAATAATTCTAAGTTATGTTCAAACATAATTGTCCCTTTAAAAAATAATGAAAAATTGCTCTATTTTATACCGATATGTTTTTTTGTGCTAGAATCCGGCAAAATTAAAGGAAAATAAAATGAGAATAACTCAGCTTATCGAACTAGACCAAAAACACATTTGGCATCCTTATTCTTCCATTACTCATCCTATTCCTGTTTATCCGGTAGAACGAGCGGACGGCGTGATCATTACCCTAAAGGACGGTCGTAAACTGATTGACGGAATGTCTTCATGGTGGGTCGCATTACATGGCTATAACCATCCTCGTTTAAATCAGGCGACAACCGAACAATTAAGTAAAATGAGCCACATTATGTTTGGTGGTTTAACCCATGAGCCAGCCGTCAAACTTTCGCAAAAATTATTGGAAATCTTACCGCCTAAGCTGAATAAAATTTTCTTTGCAGATAGCGGTTCGGTAGCGGTTGAAGTCGCCATGAAGATGGCATTGCAATATGCCCAAGCAAGCGGTCAAAAAAATGCTAAAAAACGCACTAAATTTGCTACGATTCGCTCCGGTTATCATGGCGATACTTGGCATGCGATGTCGGTTTGCGATCCTGTTACCGGTATGCACGGTCTATTCAATTCCAGTTTACCGGTGCAATATTTTCTGCCGCAACCGAGTGTGAAATTCGGAGAAGTTTGGCGAGATGAAGCGATTTTGCCACTGCAAGAGTTATTTGAACAACATGGCGATGAGATTGCCGCATTAATTCTCGAACCTGTTGTGCAGGGTGCAGGTGGGATGTATTTCTATTCGCCGGTGTATTTACAAAAGGCGAGAGAATTATGCGACCGTTTCGGGATTCTGTTAATTTTCGATGAAATTGCCACTGGCTTCGGGCGGACCGGCAAATTATTTGCATTGGAACACGCTGAGGTGGTACCGGATATTATTTGTTTGGGCAAAGCACTCACAGGCGGTTATTTGACTTTATCGGCAACCATCACGACAGAAAAAGTTGCAACGGTTATTTGTGAAGGAGAAGCAAAATGTTTTATGCACGGTCCAACATTTATGGCGAATCCGATTGCCTGTGCGATTGCTTATGAATCGATTAATTTATTATTAGAAAGTGATTGGCAAGCCAATATTCAACGTATTGAACGGCAATTAATAGATGAACTCACCCCGGCGAAACAATTTAAATCGGTAGCGGAAGTACGAGTATTAGGCGCAATCGGTGTATTAGAAATGCAACAACCGGTTGATTTGGTATCACTACAAAAATTATTTGTCGAACACGGCATTTGGGTTCGCCCTTTCGGCAAACTGGTTTACATTATGCCGCCGTTTATTATTAGTCAGGCGGAATTAACCCAACTCACTAGCGCCTTATTACAAGTATTAAAAATAGCTTATAACGAATAAAAACGTAATACATTTGATTGGAGGTTTTATGAATGTATTCGAACAAAAGTTAGCGGAATTAACGCAAGCTGGTTTAAAGCGAGCGTTGCCGCCGATTCAACACGATGGCAAGTGGATTCTTGCCGATAATCGCAGAATGTTAAATTTTTCCTCAAATGATTATTTGGGGCTAGCTTCAGACCAGCATTTACAGCGTCAATTTTTGCAAAAAATCAGTGAAAATGAACCGCTTGTTACTCCACTTACCTCATCTTCTTCTCGTCTGCTGACCGGTAATTTCCCGATTTACCAAGATTTTGAACAGCTGATTGCCAACCGTTTTAAGCGAGAAGCGGCTTTGTTATTTAACAGCGGTTATCATGCCAATATCGGTATTCTGCCGGCGTTAGCGGATAAAAATACCCTTATTCTTGCCGATAAATTGGTACACGCCAGTTTGATTGACGGTATCCGTTTAGCCGGTGTGTCTTTTTATCGCTATCAACATAATAACCTCGAACATTTAAGCCAATTACTCAGCAAATATGCCACTCAGTTTGAGCGGATTATCATTGTGACCGAAAGTATTTTTAGTATGGACGGTAATGTTGCACCTTTGGTTGAACTCGTGGCGTTAAAAAAAGCCTTTGCCAACCAATGTCACATTATGTTGTATGTGGATGAGGCACATGCAATCGGGGCATACGGAGAACAGGGCTTAGGTATGGCGGAAGTGCTGGGCTGTATTGGAGAAATCGATTTTTTAGTTGGCACTTTCGGCAAAGCATTGGCTTCGATGGGAGCTTATTTGGTGTGCGATCAAGTGATTAAAGATTACTTAATTAACACGATGCGTCCATTGATTTTTTCGACCGCATTACCGCCGCTAAATGTTGCATGGACGGCATTTTTATTTGAGCAGTTAGCCGAATTTCACCATAAACGACAGCATTTAGCGCGACTCAGTGAGAAGCTAAAACAAGCGGTACAGCAGAAAAATAGTTATCCGTTACAAACGCAAAGTTGCATTGTTCCGTTTGTCGTGGGAGAAAACGAACAAGCGGTGCAAAAAGCCAAAACATTGCAACAACAAGGTTTTTATTGCTTGCCGATTCGCCCGCCGACAGTACCGAAAGGTACGGCTCGTATCCGCCTATCATTAACCGCTGATTTAACCACAGAAGAATTAGATCGCTTAATTGCTTGTTTATAAGGAGAAAAAGTGAAAACAAAATTGATTTCAACTCAACAAGCCAATTTGATTATTTATTTTGCCGGTTGGGGTACGCCGGCATCGGTTGTCTCACATTTAGCGTTGCCGAACGGTTATGACTTATTGATTTGTTATGATTACCAAGATTTAGATTTTCCGACTTTTGATTTTAGCCGTTACCAAACCGTCCGATTAGTAGCGTGGTCGATGGGCGTTTGGGGGGCGGAAAAGGTATTGCCGGAGATTAATTTAGCTTCTGCGACTGCGATTAACGGTACGCCTTTTCCTAAACACGATGAATGGGGCATTCCGCTACAGATATTCAATGGTACATTACAAACATTAAATGCAGAAAATCGCTTGAAGTTTGAACGCCGAATGTGTGGCGATAAACAGTTGTTAAATGCTTACCTCGCATTACCTGAACAGCGTTCCCTTACCGAAATTCATCATGAACTTGAGGTATTGAATACGGCAATCGAGGCAAATCTTGTTACGCCGAAGCTACATTGGACGAATGTCATTATTGGCGAGAAAGATCGTATTTTTTCGGCACAAAATCAGCTAGCTTTTTGGCAAGATAAAAATGTGCGTATGACACAAATGCCTAAAGGTGAGCATTATCTCTGGCAACATTTTTCTGAGTGGGAGCAATTATGGCAAAGTTAGATAAGCCATTGATTGCACAACGTTTTGCCACCCATATCACGGAATATGACGAGCATGCGATCGCTCAACAACAGATTAATCGACAATTGGTAAATTTGCTCGCCAAAACGAACAAACAATGTTTTCGGCGAGTGTTAGAAATCGGTTGTGGCACGGGTGATTTAACTCAGCATTTAGTACGTGAATATCAAGTGGAACATTTGGTCGTCAATGATCTGAGTAATGTCTATCAAGATTGCGTCTTGCAAAAAATTGGTGAAAATCGACCGCTTATTTCCTTTGAGTTTGTAGCCGGTGATGCAGAACATTTAGCTTTTGAAGGGCAATTTGATTTGATCAGTTCTGCGTCCGCAGTACAGTGGTTTGAACAACCGCAAACTTTTGTTTCGCAAGTCGCGAATCTGTTACAGTCGAATGGTATTTTGCTATTTAATAGTTTTACAACGGAAAATTTAGCGGAAATTCGTCAACTAACGGGTGTTGGGCTGACTTATCCAAGCCAAGCAGATTGGCATGCTTGGTTAAGTAAAGACTTTAGCCAGTTACAGATTACGCAACAGCAGATTCGTTTAACCTTTGCTTCACCGCTTGCCGTGTTGCAACATCTGCGGAAAACGGGGGTAACGGCAATTAGTACGCAAACCTGGACACGCAAAAGGCTGATGGCATTTAGTGAACAATATCAAGCTCAATTTAGCTGTGAACAAGGTGTTTATTTGACTTATGCGCCGATTTTTATTTTGGGAGTGAAAAAATAATGGGCAAAATCATTTTCGTATCGGGCATTGATACCGACATTGGCAAAACGGTTGCCACCGGATTTTATGCTAAACGTTTGATAGAACGAGGCTACTCGGTGATTACACAAAAAATGATTCAAACCGGCTGTGAGGGAATTTCCAGTGATATTCTACAACACCGCCAAATGCAAAATATGCCGTTAACTCAAGAGGATAAAGACGGTATTACTTGTCCTTATCTTTTTCATTACCCTTGTTCGCCACATTTGGCGCGGAAATGGAAAATACCGTGATTGATACGCATAAAATTGCCGAAGCCAGCCAATTGTTAGCCGAAAAATATGATTATGTTTTATTAGAGGGCGCAGGTGGTTTGGCTGTGCCTTATGATAACCAACATACCACACTTGATTATATTGCGGAGCAAAGCAATTACCGCTGATTTTAGTCACTTCTGGCAGATTAGGTTCGATTAATCACACCTTGCTCAGTTTAATGGCGTGCCAACAAAAACAGATTCCATTAGTCAGTTTGATCTATAATAGTTATCCGCAAACGGATGAAATTATTCAGCAAAGTACGCTAAACTATTTAAGAGAATATATTGAATGCAATTTCCCGGAAGCGGAATTTTTAGTAATGGACAAACAAGAATGTTAGATAACGAAGATTTTGCACTTTTCCAAGAAGCGGTAAAAGGCACGAAAAAAATTAAACAGGATACTTTTGTACCGAAAACAGCACCTCGTAAAAAAGTTAACGAGCTGAGAGAACTACAAGAACAAAAAGACACGGAATTTTTCTTCTCGGATGAATATGAGCCGTTATTACGAGAAGAAAATGAGAAAATCAAATATTTGCGTGCGGACATTGACCCGTATATTTTGAAACAATTACGCCGTGGTGATTTTCAACCGGAGCTTTTTTAGATTTGCACGGTTTAACCCGTGAACAAGCGAAAAAAGAATTAGCGGCACTAATTTTGGCATGTGAGAGAGAACAGGTTTATTGTGCCAGCATTATGACCGGTTTTGGTACACGTACTTTGAAAGATCAAATCCCTCGCTGGTTGGTGCAACACCCTAAAATCATTGCTTTACACCAAGCACCAAGAGAGTGGGGGGGCGATGCGACAATTTTGATTTTGGTAGAACAAATCGAAAGTCCGGAAAGACGTTTATTTGAACGTAAATAACTCATGACAAGCGGTCGTATTTTTGCAAAATTTTGCACAGATTCGACCGATTGATCTATCTATCTGATTCGGAAATTTGTAGAATGTAACCCTTTATTTATAAAGGAGAATTTTTATGTTAGAACTTGTGATCGCTATTTTGTGTAGCGTATCGGTTGGTGTGCTGATTAAGGTTGCACGCCAAAAGCAAATTTCCATTGATCAAAGTATCGCAGTGAACTATATCGTCACGACTTCGATGACCTATTTTTTACTGAATCCTGATTTTAAAGGGCAAACCGTGGTCGATATTGTGGCGAATAGCCCTTCGTCTTATTTGTTTTTTGCCTTAGGTTTCTTATTACCGACTATTTTCCTGATTCAAGCCAAATCGCTTGAGTTTGCCGGTATTATCCGTACCGATGCGGCACAACGTCTTTCACTGTTTTTACCGATTTTGGCGGCATTTACCATTTTCGGCGAACAAATTACCCAAAATAAATTAATCGCTCTTGTGTTAGCTTTTGTTGCACTTGGTTGCTTACTTTGGAAAACCCATCACGGTATGGGTAAAGGCGGTAAAATTGCGATTATTAGCCTTGCTTGTGTGTGGTTAGGTTATGGCATGACTGATACGCTATTTAAACAAATTGCTAAATCAGGTTCGGCTTTCCCAGTAACGTTGTTTATCGCCTTTGTTTTTGCCGGTTGTTTAATGTTTGCTTATTTATTACTGAAGCGTACGCAATGGCACGTACCGAGTGTGGTTGTCGGCTTAGTGTTAGGCGTATTGAATTTCTGTAATATTTTATTCTACATTAAAGCACACCAAGTGATGAAAGATGACCCGACTTTAGTGTTTACCGGTATGAACCTCGGTGTGATTTGTTTAGGGACATTTATCGGTGCATTAGTATTTAAAGAAAAAATCAATAAAATTAATTACTTAGGTGTCTTTATTGCAATTATTGCGATTATTTGCTTATTTTATTGGAAATAATCCGATTTGAATCAATAATCGAAATTACCCAATAATGCGGTTTGAGCTATAATAAATCCTCTCCATTAGCTGATGGAGAGGATTTTTACGTTTTAAGGGGAGAAGAATGAAACTAATCAAGCAATGTAGTCAAAATTATGTGAATTGGGTGCTACGCTTAGGTCGGGCAAAGGCGGCTTTACTGGGCTTTTTTGTTTTGGCATTTTTTGCGATTATCGTCCAGGGTGCATTAACCTATTTATTCACCGGCGAAATTCAAACGCGTGATATTTTACGTTCGATTTCTTTCGGTCTGATTTCCGCCCCTTTTGTGATTTATTTTTTCAATTTAATCGTTGTTAAACTGGAAAAATCACGTATTCAGCTAGAACAAAGTATTTATGATCTCGGTGTGTTGCGTGAGCAGGATGCGCATTTAAATGCCACACTTGAAAAAAATAACCGAGACAAAAGCGTATTAATGGCAACCATTAGCCATGAATTACGTACACCGCTCAATGGCATTATCGGCTTAAGCCGAATTCTGTTAGAGGGAGAGCTAACTCAGCAACAACGAGAATATTTAAAAACAATTAATATTAGTGCGGTCTCATTAGGGCATATTTTTAGCGATATTATTGATTTAGAGAAAATTGATAGTCGCCGTATTGAGTTATTCAATAAGGAAGTTGAGTTTTCTCAATTGATCAGTGATATCAGTAATTTTGCCAATTTAATGGCGGATCAACGTAAAATTAAATTCCATATCAGCTATTCGGATAATTTACCGAATTTCATTTTGGTCGATAACGCTCGTTTAAGTCAGGTATTGTGGAATTTAGTCAGCAATGCGGTGAAATTTACCCCAGCAGGTGGTGATATTTACCTTGATGTGCAACGAGTAGATGACGACCATTTTAGTTTTAGCCTACGAGATACAGGTATCGGCATTCCGAAAAACGAACAGCGCAAAGTGTTTGCAATGTTCTATCAAGCGGAAAACTCACAAGAGAAAAAGGCACAGGGCAGTGGTATCGGTTTAGCTATCTCAAAACGTATTGCTAAGCTAATGGGCGGCGATCTCACCCTTGAAAGTGAAGAAGGCAAAGGCTCAACCTTTACCTTAACGATTCAAGCGGATACGGTTGAAGCGAAAAAAGCAGTTAAAATCAATGATCATGCACTCAAAGTCTTGTTAGTTGAAGATATTGAAGTGAATGTGGTGGTTGCCCGTGCGATGTTAGAAAAATTCGGCTGTGATGTTGATGTGGCGATGACCGGAGATGAGGCGTTCGAGTTATTCGAGCAGAACAGTTACGACCTTATTTTACTTGATATTCAATTACCGGATATGACTGGCTTTGATATTGCAAGACAATTGCGTGAGCGCTATGAAAACGAAGAAGTGGATTACCTGCCGCTTTTAGTTGCGCTAACTGCCAATATTATGCAAACCAAACAAGAATATCAGCAACAAGGTATGGATGATGTATTGCGTAAACCGCTTTCGTTAGAAGCGTTATCCGAATGTTTGAATCATTACTTTAATAGCGATTTTATGGAAAAAACCGGTGAAATTAGACCGCTTGTAGAAATGGAAGAAACGCTAAATTTACCTTATGATCGTAAAATCTTATCCGAATTAATCGAAGTAATGGGCGCAAAAGCCGTATTAGCGAATTTTGAGTTATTTGCGAAACTTATGCCTACATATCTGGATAACTTACAGCAATATCTTACCGAATGGTTAGCGACCGATTCCGCAGAAATGCGTAAAAACACGGCGGATGAAGCTCATAAGATCAAAGGAGCGCTTGCTTCAGTCAGCTTAAAACGCTTGCAAGAAATTGCTCAGTATGCCCAAACCGATAACGGTGAAATTTGGGAAGAGCATATTGCGCAATGGGTGTTCCAAATTGCGCGACAATGGCAAGCGGATTTAGCTTTAGCGGAGCATTGGGTAAAAGAAAATTACTGATGTGATTTCGTCAAGAAAATGGGGGATTGGATTTATTATCCGTTTCCCCATTTTTTATGTTTAGGGTTGACGAATTCAATGCCTTTATCTTTAAAATCAATCCCTTCCAATTCCAATAAATAGCGTTTTGCCGGCAAGCCGCCACCGAAGCCGGTCAGCGTTTGGCTTTTTCCTAATACTCTGTGACAAGGCACGATAATCGAAATCGGGTTGCGACCTACCGCTCCACCGACAGCACGCATTGCATTCGGTTTACCAAGCTGTTGAGCGATTTCACCATAGCTTGTCGTTTTGCCATAAGGAATGGTTAATAAAATCTTCCATACGGATTTTTGGAATTCCGTACCTTGTGGCGCCAGAAAATCCAAATGCTGGAATTCCAATTTCTCACCGGCAAAATAGCGGTCTAAAATGTGGCGTGTTTTGCAAAAAATGTCAAAAATTTGACCGCTTGCTTCAGTAGCAATTTGCCATTTTTGAGCATCAGTAGTGAGTTGCTCTTGTTCAAACTCAATACCGAGGAGTCCGTTATCATTAGCAATCAATAGCGACTTTCCGACAGGTGAGTGGTAATATTGATAGTGAATATTGGATGGCATATTTTACTCCGTTTCCAAATAAAAAAGGCCTGTAATCAGTTTACACGCCTTCTAAACATTCGTAATTACCTATTTTGAGTTAGATATTAGAATTTGTAGTTAAGATTTAAGCCGTAGAGGTTACCGCGAGCTTTAATTTTAAATGCCGTTCCTTTTTCGTCAAAGCTATTTGCCGTACCACGTAAGAACGCATAACCGGCATCAACCGAAAGTGCCGGTGTTACACGATATGTTGCACCCACTGAATACCACATACGGTTTGTATCCGGAATAGAAATTGACGGATGATTGGTGCTTGCATTTTCATCATAAGCAATACCTGCACGTAATGTTAATGGCTCGGATACATCATAAGATACGCCTAGCGCATAACGACTCGTATCAGAGAAATCTTCTTGTTTATGCAAGTAATGCTCGCCTTTTGTACCGTAAGCATCTAATGTTTTTAAACGACTCCATTCAGTACGTTTCCAACTATATTGAACTGCTAAGCGATCGGTTAATTTATGGAAACCTGATAACTCCCAATATGCTGGTAAGTTTAGAGTAAGTTTACCGGGTAATTCTTGACCTGATGTAGGGAAAGCTACGAGTGATGATCCCGTTAATGGAGAAACGCCATTGCTATAATGTCCTTTGAATTTTACGTCTACAGGCGAATGATAAGCTAAACCCCAACGATGATTTTCGTTTAACTCATAAGTTAAACCAGCATTCCAACCTAATGACCATTCATCGCCTGAAACACGAGCTACTTCAGTTGAACGTTTGTAAGATGATAAAGTATTTGCAACAAGTTTATATTGCCCTGTCGCCATTGTCGCTTGTTGGTTCCCTGTTACTTTAGCAAGTTGTTCATAACGTTGTGAAGCAAGTTCAGCTTCTTTTGCTTTTTGTTCAACCAAGGTCGCGTTATCACCTAAATGACGAATAAACTCTGCTTTTGAATAAACAACATTTAAACCAGCACCAATACTAAAACCGTGGCCTAATTTATATGCACCACTGAAGTTAAAGTTATGTGCTTGTAATTCGGTATTACCGCCTAATGATCCCGCTGCAAAATCAGTTGGATATTTTGTTTTTAAACCATAATTGACGTTATAGCCTAAACCTAATGAGAAATCATCATTTACTGGTAATACAAAATACATATTAGGAATAGGAGCGGTTGGTACGACATTACCTGCATAGGCTTGATTACCGTTTTGTGTTGTACCACGGACACTTAAATCGGTATCGACAAGAACACCACCTGCTGAAATTTCAGGACGTTTGAATTTTGTCATTAACGCCGGGTTATTTGCAACTACTGAGGCATTATCTACAACGGCGCTGTTACCAGCATAAGCCATACCTAGCCCTGAAGTTGAAACTTCAGCTAGTTGGAATAAAGATGCGGAAGCACTACTTGCTGATAAAGTAATGAGAGAGGCAAGTAAAGTTTTGTTAAATTTGTTATTCATTAGGTGTCCTTTTTAAAAGAAAATAACCATTAGGTAAGAACGGTTTCAGTGAACATGTGTTCATATTTTTGGGGTTGCTAAAATGAAAAGCGTGATTCTACGTAGGGAATCTAAAGCAAGCAAGCCTATTTACTTAAAAAAGAATGAGTTCCGACCAGTGAACACCTGTTCATTTTTATTCATATATTTCTACTGAGTGAAGTTTAAAATGTTTCGTTATATATATGTATAAATTGTATTTCTCTGAAGTTTGGCTCTCATCTATATTTTAAGTGAATCAAAAATCATTTATAATTATAGGGATTTTAGGTTAAAAAAGATGCAAACTATTCCTCTGTGTTATCAAGCATAAATATTTGTATTTCTGATCATTTATAAAACCTTTCAGTGTGATAAGTGTAAGATTCTTGACTAAAATAGTCGGGTATATCAAAATTCACACATAGATTGATTACTTTTCTTTGTTAAAAGAGGGCAAACTATGAAATTAACGTCAAGAGGGCGTTATGCGGTAACAGCAATCTTAGATATTGCGTTACATGGAAAATCTTTACCGGTAAGTCTTGCCGATATTTCTGAACGTCAAGCGATTTCTTTGTCGTATTTGGAACAATTATTTGCCCAATTACGTCGCGAAGGGATTGTACATAGTGTGCGTGGACCGGGTGGCGGTTACCAATTAGGTAAGCGACCGGAAGACATTAGCGTAGGTATGATCATTGCGGCGGTGAATGAAAACCTTGATGTCACTAAATGTAAAGGTAGTGGTAACTGTAGTAAAAACTCACAGTGCTTAACGCACCATTTATGGGAACGCTTAGAAGACCAAATCGGTGTATTTTTAAATACGATTACTTTGGCAGAGCTTGTTGAAGAACACTCGGATCACGATTGTGAAAAAGAGCATTGCCACGATCATTTACACAAACACTAATTGCAAAAAATTCAATAAAAATGACCGCTTATTTCAAGCGAGTTAGGAGTAACAATGTCAGTTAAATTACCTATCTATTTAGATTATGCCGCAACCACTCCAATGGATGAACGTGTTGCGCAAAAAATGATGCAATATATGACCAAAGACGGCATCTTTGGTAACCCGGCTTCACGTTCACACAAATTCGGTTGGGAAGCGGAAGAAGCGGTAGATGTTGCACGTAACCATATTGCGGATTTAATCGGTGCAGACAGCCGTGAAATCGTATTTACTTCAGGTGCGACAGAGTCTGATAACTTAGCGATTAAAGGTGCTGCACACTTCTATCAAACTAAAGGTAAACATATCATTACCGTTAAAACTGAACATAAAGCAGTATTAGATACTTGTCGTCAGTTAGAACGTGAAGGTTTTGAAGTTACTTACTTAGATCCTGAAGAAGATGGTATTTTAGATTTAGCAAAATTAGAAGCGGCAATCCGTCCAGATACGATTTTAATTTCTGTGATGCACGTAAACAATGAAATGGGTGTTATTCAAGACATCAAAGCAATCGGTGAAATTTGCCGTGCGAAGAAAATTATTTTCCACGTGGATGCAACTCAATCAGTTGGTAAAGTTCCAGTAAACGTGCAAGAGTTAAAAGTAGACTTAATGTCTTTCTCAAGCCATAAATTATACGGACCAAAAGGTATCGGTGGTTTATATGTATGTCGTAAACCGCGTGTACGTATTGAAGCAATTATTCACGGTGGTGGTCACGAGCGTGGTATGCGTTCAGGTACATTACCTGTACACCAAATTGTGGGTATGGGCGAAGCGTATCGTATCGCGAAAGAAGAAATGGCAACTGAAATGCCTCGTTTACGTGCTTTACGTGACCGTTTATACAATGGCTTTAAAGATATTGAAGAAGTGTATGTAAACGGTTCAATGGAAGAAGGCAAACGTGTAGATTCAAACTTAAATATCAGCTTCAACTTCGTTGAAGGTGAGTCATTAATGATGGCGTTACGTGATATTGCAGTTTCATCAGGTTCAGCGTGTACCTCAGCAAGTTTAGAGCCTTCATACGTATTACGTGCCATCGGCCGTGACGATGAATTAGCGCACAGCTCAATTCGTTTCACTTTAGGTCGTTGGACAACAGAAGAAGAAATCGACTACACCATCGAGCTTGTGAAAAAAGCAATCGTAAAACTTCGTGAACTTTCTCCACTTTGGGAAATGTTTAAAGAAGGTGTGGATTTATCAAAAATCGAGTGGAATCACCATTAATCATTAGCCTCCCCCTTTAGAAAAGGGGGATTGAGGGGGATTTGATAAGCGGTTAAATATTTGACTTTATTTACAAATCTCCCTAATAACCCCTCTTTACTAAAGAGGGGGAATATTTAACAAAAGGAATACAAAATGGCATACAGCGAAAAAGTAATTGACCATTACGAGAACCCACGTAACGTAGGGACATTTGATAAAGAAGCGGCGGATATCGGTACCGGTATGGTAGGTGCACCGGCTTGTGGTGATATTTTACGCTTACAAATTAAAGTGAACGATCAGGGTATTATCGAAGATGCACGTTTTAAAGCGTACGGTTGTGGTTCTGCAATCGCATCAAGTTCTTTAATTACCGAATGGGTTAAAGGTAAATCTTTAGAAGAAGCGGGTGCTATTAAAAACAGCGATATCGCAGAAGAATTAGAACTACCACCGGTAAAAGTTCACTGCTCAATTCTTGCAGAAGACGCAATCAAAGCGGCGATTGCCGATTATAAAGAAAAACAAGCTAAGTAATATTTAACTTTGGATGACACGGAAAGCACGAAAACAAGCGGTTATTTTTTCGCAAAATTTTGCGAAATCAACGTTTTCGGGTATTTCCGTGTTTTCCGTGGTAAAGATCGTTTTCATTTAACAGATTAAAAAGGATAACTTATGGCAATTACATTGACAGAAACAGCAACAAATCGAGTTCGTACATTCTTAGAAAACCGTGGTAAAGGTATCGGTTTACGTTTAGGAGTGAAAACATCGGGCTGTTCGGGACTGGCTTATGTGCTTGAGTTTGTTGATGTGTTAAATGAGGATGATCAAGTGTTTGAGCAACACGGTGTAAAAGTGATCGTGGATGAAAAAAGCCTTGCCTATTTAGACGGCACCGAATTGGATTTCGTGAAAGAAGGCTTAAACGAAGGCTTTAAATATAACAATCCGAATGTAAAAGATTCTTGCGGTTGCGGTGAAAGTTTTAACGTATAGAGGAAAATCATGAATAATCCTTTTGCACTATTTGATTTACCGGTTCAATTTGAATTAGATAATGCTTTGCTTTCCGAACGTTATCTGGCATTACAAAAACAGCTTCATCCGGATAATTTTGCCAGCGCTCTTCAGCGGAACAATTAGCGACAGTACAAAAGTCGGCAGATGTGAATGCGGCATTGCAGACGTTAAAAGATCCGATTTTACGAGCGGAAGCGATAATTGAAATTCATACCGGTGAAGCAAAAAATCTCGAAGAAAAAAGTATGCGAGATATCGAGTTCTTAATGCAACAAATGGAATGGCACGAGAAGCTCGAAACGATTGAACACCGTAATGATGAAGACGAATTAACCGCCTTCTTAAAGCAAATTAAAACCGAACAAAAATCCGTTTTACAGCAATTGCAACAAACGCTTGAAGCGCAACAATGGCAACAAGCTAATGGGCTGACAGATCGCCTACGCTATTTTAAAAAGCTGATTATTCAAATCGAAAAAGTCGAAGAAAAATTCTTCGAGATGTAGTGGTATCAGCCGGATACAAGCGGTCGGATTTTAAGAGAATTTTGCAAATGTCTTTACCCTATATTTTGTTGGCATTAGTCGCCGGTTCCGCACTAGCAAGCCAAGCGGCAATCAATAGCCGATTAGCGCAAGCAATGCTCGGACAGCCGTTAGTGGCGGCGACAATTTCGTTTGCAACGGGGACAATTGCGTTACTGCTATTTTGTTTTTGGAAAACGGATTTAAGCGGTGCGTTACAACAACTTCCGTCACAGCCGTTTTGGAAATTGCTCGGTGGAATTTTAGGCGCCGGTTTCGTCTTTACCACGGTGTTTTTAGCCCCAAAAATCGGCATTACCAATATGCTGTTTTTTATTATTGTCGGGCAGTTGGTCACAGGAGCGATTATCGATCATTTCGGTTTGTTTGGTATGGCGGTTCGACCTTTCCAATTAAATCAATTAATCGGGTTATTAACGGTTGCTTGTGGTTTAGGGATTTATTTCTTAGCCCGAAAATAAGCGGTCGAATTTTAAGGAAATTTTGCAATGAAAGCATTAGAAGAATTATTAGATAAGCAATCAGCGTGGCTCATTTTAAGAGATTGGTTTACGCAAGCAAAAAATCATTATGAAATTTTAGCGAGCTATCCGGAAGATGCCGGTGCGGCACTGGTTGGAATGCGGCTTTCAACGCGTTCGCCAATGGGTGCAATCGTGTATGAAACCGGTGGCATTTTTATTGATCACGGCTGGTTGCGCATTTTAGGTTCCGGCAATGAAAAGCTACCGAGAGGCTTATTCGACTGGAATTTCGGTAAAACGTTTAAACAGTCAGGCGAACAACCGAGCCATTTATTAGTGGCGGATGATGCTATCGGCGGTTATTTTGCGATTAATGCCGGTGGCTTAGGTGACAAACTCGGGCAAGTTTACTATCACAATCCGAAAACCAAAAAATGGGAACCGTTAAATTTAGGTTATTCGGAATTTCTCGGCTGGGCATTAGCCGGTGATTTAGCTGATTTTTATAAAGACTTACGTTGGGAAAACTGGCAAGCGGATATTGCGAATTTACAAGGTCATCAAGTATTAGAATTAGAAAGTAAAATCGCCGTACCGATCGAACGCCATTACCAAGGCGTATTTGCACCGGAAAATATGGGATACTCCGTAGCATAATTTTA
This sequence comes from Actinobacillus arthritidis, assembly GCF_029774155.1. Taxonomy (NCBI): domain Bacteria; kingdom Pseudomonadati; phylum Pseudomonadota; class Gammaproteobacteria; order Pasteurellales; family Pasteurellaceae; genus Actinobacillus; species Actinobacillus arthritidis. Next base: position 495,446 of record NZ_CP103833.1, read on the forward strand.
TCACTCTCTCCCACAAGAGGAGAGAGTGTAGTAAGTGCTCGTTTTTGAATTAGATCTTGAGCAGAATTTGGTAGAGTCAGAACATAATATTATACAAAGAGAGATAAAAAATAATGGCATTACTTCAAATTGCTGAGCCGGGGCAGACGGTCGCACCACATCAGCATCGTTTAGCAATCGGTATTGACCTTGGCACAACCAATTCATTGGTGGCAAGTGTACGTAGCGGGCAAACGCAGGTGTTGTTAGATGATCAGGAACGAGCGTTAGTTCCATCCGTCGTCCACTACGGTGAACAACAAAAAATCGTTGGGGTTGAAGCATTTGCGCAAGCAAGTATTGACCCTCAGAATACGGTAATTTCGGCGAAACGTTTAATCGGTCGCTCACTAGCAGACGTACAAACACGTTATCCGGATTTGCCTTATAAATTTATCGCCAGTGATAACGGCTTACCGTTAATTCAGACTAAACAAGGTAATAAAAGTCCGGTTGAGGTATCAGCGGATATTTTAAGCCATTTAAATCGCTTTGCCGAACAACGTTTAGGCGGAGAATTATCCGGTGTAGTTATCACTGTACCGGCGTATTTTGATGACGCACAACGTCAAAGCACCAAAGATGCGGCGCGTCTTGCCGGTTTAAATGTATTACGTTTATTAAATGAACCAACGGCGCTAGCGATTGCTTATGGGTTGGATAGCGGACAAGAAGGCGTTATCGCAGTATATGATTTAGGCGGCGGTACTTTCGATATTTCGATTTTGCGTTTAAGTCGAGGTGTGTTTGAAGTGTTGGCGACCGGTGGTGATACCGCACTTGGCGGCGATGATTTCGACCATTTGCTAGCCGATTGGATTGCGGAACAGGCAAATTACAAACCGCAGAATGCCAATGAACAACGTGAATTATTAACGCTAGCTACCCAAACTAAAGTGGTGCTTTCACAAGCGGTCGAAACTGAAGTGAAATTTGCAAATTGGCAAGGTACGGTAAGCCGTGCGCAATTTAACGAGTTAATTCAGCCATTAGTTAAACGTTCATTGATGACTTGCCGCCGAGCGTTAAAAGATGCCGGTGTGGAGGTCGAAGAAGTTCGTGAAGTGGTAATGGTTGGCGGTTCAACCCGTGTGCCGTTTGTGCGTGAGCAAGTCGGCGAATTTTTCGAGAAGAATCCGTTAACCTCAATTGATCCGGATAAAGTTGTGGCATTAGGTGCGCGATTCAGGCGGATATCCTAGTGGGTAATAAACCGGATAGCGAAATGTCGCTGTTAGATGTGGTACCGCTTTCACTTGGTATCGAAACGATGGGTGGTTTAGTTGAGAAAATTATTCCGCGTAACACGACGATTCCGGTTGCACGTGCGCAAGAATTTACTACGGCGAAAGACGGTCAAACCGCAATGAGCGTACACGTGTTACAAGGCGAACGTGAGTTAGTCGAAGATTGTCGTTCACTTGGTCGCTTTACGTTACGAGGCATTCCGCCGATGGTTGCCGGTGCGGCGACAATTCGTGTTACTTATCAAGTGGATGCGGATGGTTTGCTCAGTGTTACGGCAATGGAAAAATCGACCAAAGTACAGGCTTCGATTCAAATTAAGCCGTCTTACGGTTTAACCGATGAAGAAGTCACGCAAATGATTAAATCTTCAATGACCAATGCCAAAGAAGATATGGAAGCTCGTCAACTTGCTGAACAGCGTGTTGAAGCAGATAGAACGATTGATACGGTAATTTCGGCATTGCAACAAGACGGTGCGGAAGTATTAAGCGTTGAAGAGTTTAAGTTAATTGAAGCGGAAATCGCAAAACTGATTCAATTAAAACAAGGTACGGATCGACAAGCAATTGCCCAAGGGGTAAAAGATTTAGATCTCGCAACACAAACATTTGTCGCGAAGCGAATGAATTTATCAATCCAAAAAGCATTAGCGGGTAAAGCCGTTGATGAAATTATTTAATTAGTGCCCTTCTGTGAAAAGAGGGGAAGAGTCAAATAAAAGAGGATATTATGCCAAAAGTTGTTTTTCTTCCGCATGAAGAGTTCTGTCCGGAAGGTATGGTGATTGAAGCGCAAACCGGCGACAATTTATTAGAGTTAGCGCACAATGCGGGTGTAGAAATTCACCATGCTTGTGACGGTTCTTGTGCGTGTACGACTTGCCATGTGGTTATTCGTGAAGGGTTTGATTCATTAAATGAAACAACCGATCAAGAAGAAGATATGCTAGATAAAGCATGGGGTCTGGAAATGGATAGCCGTTTAAGTTGCCAATGTGTAGTTGGCGAAGAAGACTTAGTGGTAGAGATTCCGAAATATAACTTAAATCACGCAAATGAGGCGGCACACTAATGAAATGGTCTGATACACGCATGATTGCGGAAAATCTGTATGATATGAATCCGGATTTGGATCCGACGACAGTTCGTTTTACCGATATGCATAAATGGATCTGCGAAATGGAAGATTTTGATGATGATCCGGAAGCGTCAAACGAACATATTTTAGAAGCGATTTTAACCATTTGGTTAGAAGAATACGAATAAGTATTCAAATAAGAAATCAAAAAAGAAATGGAAAAGGCAGAGCGAAGTCATTGCACTGCCTTTTTTATATCTAAAATTCAATCACTAGAATTTCACATTGACGGCAAAGGTAAAGTTACGTCCGATTTGCGGCACGTAAGGTAAGAATGAGTTATGAATATAGATTTGTTCATTCAATACGTTATTTGCTCGTAACGAGAAGGTGTAATCGACATTTTTGATAATGCGATTGTAATCAATCCCTAAATTCAGTAAGTTATAGCCTTGCGTTTTATTTTCCGTTACTTTACGAGCGACCATCGGTAAATTATTATTCACGTAGTTTTTAATTTCGCAGTCACTATCATCTCTAGTACATCCTTTCGGTGTATGCAATCTTGGTTTAATCGCAATGGTTGAAGTTGAAACACGTTTTTGAGTAAATACACGGATATATTCAACATTGGCAGACCAGTTCTGATTGAAATAACCTTGCCAACGGAAACCTAAACGGATTGGCGGAACACGAGGTGCGTTAGTTGCTGGGCGTTTAAGTTTATCTGTACCGATTTTACCCGGATAAGTGATTACACAGTATTCAGGCTCATTTTCAATATCTTTTTGGGTGCAATCCGGATCTAAGCTAACTTCCGGCGGTGCGATTAATTCCGCTTGGTTGCTAAAGCTTACACATCGGCTTAAATCGCCACCGTTTAATAAACAAGGGCTATCAATACTGCTTTCATCTAAGATCGGCTCTTTATCATAGAAATTTTTACCAATCACCGGCGATAATTTTCCAATACGTCCACGCACAATATCACCGAATAATGTGATGCTGTGATCAGGATGGAATTGGTAAGTCACTTCTGCTTCTAATCCGTAGAATTTGGCGGTAGTTTGATTATAACGGCGTAAGTAAAGATTACCTTCTTTCTCTACGTTTTCATTGAAAATATAGTTGTCGAAATCACTGTAATAACCGCTGGTTTTATAAAATAGCTTATCTCCGGTGTGTCTAAAGGCTAATTCATAGTTATCCGATTTTTCTTTGGTTAAATCTTTATTGCCATGCTCAAAAGAACTGGTTGCAAGGTGTTTACCCTGATAATAGAGTTCCATTGGCGATGGAATACGTTCGTTATGCGAATAGCTAAACGACACACGATTTTCCGGCGTAAAATCCCAAGAAGCTGTCGCAAGATAAGAAAGTGCATTTTGCGTATATGGGGTTAAATCCGGTTTAATCGGTGAATATTCCTGAGGTCTTGACGGATCTTTTTGGAAATTATTCAGCGCATGATCTAGTAGTTTTTGCTCATAATGTACCGGTGTTCTTTGTTTTTCATAACGAACTGCAGTATCTAAACTAAATTTACCCAAATTAAATTGTTCCAAGCCAAATAAACTGATGCTTTTATTGGTATGCGGTACAAGTAAATAAGGGCGATAACTGTTCACGTTATTATGTAATGCTTTGCTATAGGCTTCAGGTGATTCAAAATAACTTGGTAGCAATACTTCGCCAGCGCTGGCTTTTTGTGTCTGATATTGTAAACCGAACATTCCTTTAAAATGTTTGGTCGGCGTATGATAAAGTTCTAAGCGACTGTTAAATCCTTTATTTTTAAAAATCGCATTTTCACTTCCTTTATCAACGGTTGGATCACGTTCAATACTTTTTGGATTGTTTGCACTTTGCGGATTACCCGGATCGCGTTCATCGTGGTAATAATCGGCAAAAGTCAGACTCAATTTCGCTTTATCTAACCAGTTAAACGGTTGTAATAATTCTCCACGCACATCATATCGCTTGGTATTCATCAAAATATAAGGGCTATCGTGCAGGTGATTAACTAATATCCCAGTTGGGTTGTCTTCACTAGGTTCATTGTGATTATGCAGACAATGAGTATGCGGATTATCATAAATATCTTCATCACCCATTAAATGCGGATAAATAGAGAGGTAATAACGTCCGGAACCATACCACTGCGTGAAATGTTCTTTATCGCTGTTGCAATGAATATGCCCCGGAATACTATAGCGGTCTTTTCGTCGGCTGTAAGATGCGCCTAAATAGCCCTTGTCGTGAATATAAGAAAGTCCGATAGTACCGACATTCGATTTATTATCACTGCCGGGTAAGTAATGTAATTGTTCTGATTCCGCTTGGAATTTCGGCACACGATAGTTATCCGCATTACGTTTTAATCCTTCAATACGTAGAGCAAAATGATTACCCAGCCCTAAAGTAATACCGGCAGTATTCACCACTTCTTTGCTAGATGTGTTATAGCGAGTTAGTGCTTCTCCTTCCAAATTAGGTAAGAGCGCACCCACAGGCATTTGAGTTGGGATTCGCCCGTCTACCATATTTACTACGCCGGCTGGTGAGCTGTGCTATATAAAAGCGTATTTGCTCCTCGAACAATTTCCACTTGGCTAGCGAGTAAAGTATCGGCAACAACCACATGATCGGGAGAGAGAGAGGACATATCAATCACATCCGTACCGTTTTGCAGAATTTTAACGCGTACACCGTCTTGTCCTCGAATAATCGGCTTACTCGCACCGCCGCCAAATGGATTGGAATGTATACCTAATTCGCCGGCTAAAGCGTTACCTAAAGTTGCCGACCGATGTTTTAACTGTGATTTATCAACGACCTGATCGCTGATATTATCGGCATTATTGAGAATAGAATCTCCCAATTTGCCTTGTGCATTAACCTTCACTTCCTCTAATTCAATACGTTCTTCTGCCTGAGCTGTTAGGCTTAATAACGTAAAGAGAGCCACTGTAATGGCATTTTTTTTCATGGTTGTCCCCTTTTATATGAATAATAAGAATAATTAAAAAGGGGAGTATTATAGAATGAATAAACCATAAAAAAAATAGTGGAAATACAAAAAAATCCATTAAATTTTTATGGTTTATGTGGATTGAGAGGAAAAATATAATGTTTCGGCTATTTTTTCTTTAGTGTCGCGATCGCATTTGCCCGACGTTTATTCAGTTCATCTCTAATCGCTTGCTTTTCATAACCATCCGCAATCACTTGTTGTACATCTACTTGATTCGCCGCTTCGAAATAACGCTTAGCAAGTTCCGCTTGCGGATACTCTCTCTCTTCAAAGCCTAATCTGCCGCGTGCGTCCGCCTCACAAGCGAGTAAAAAATCAAAAAAACGTTGCGGTTTACGCCATACATCAAGCGCATTAAATACTTTCAATACGGTTTCCGAACGTAACTCCGCCATTTTATGGCAGTGTGTGTGATATTCGGTGACCAAAATGGCGAAGTCTTTGATATCTGTCGGTACTTTTAAGTGATTGGATAGCTCACGAGCCGGTTTGATACCTTTTACTTCGTGCCCGTAATGATGTGGGAGAATGTCTTTTTCGGTTAACCCTTTGCCTAAATCGTGGCAAAGCGCGGCCCATAACAAAGCGGTCGGATTTTCCGCATTTTTTGCAAGTCGTTTGGCTTGTTCCATCACCAATAAAGTATGAATACCACAATCAATTTCAGGGTGATGTTTCTCTGGTTGAGGCACTCCGAATAAGCGGTCTAATTCCGGAAATAATACGGCTAACGCACCGATTTCTCGTAATACTTCAAAATAGATTTGCGGATTATCAGTCGCAAATGCTTTTTGGGTTTCCAACCAAACACGCTCCGCGGTTAAGTGAGCCAATTCACCGCAAGCGGTCATTTCCTGCATTAACTTTACTGTTTCAGGCGCGATTTTAAAGCCGAGCGAATGGAAACGGGCGACAAAGCGAGCCACTCTTAAAACCCGCAGTGGATCTTCACTAAATGCCGGTGAAATATGACGAAGCAGACGATTTGCTAAATCTTGTTTACCACCGTATGGGTCAAAAATTTGACCGCTTGCATCTTGGGCAATCGCATTAATGGTTAAATCTCGACGGATTAAATCTTGTTCGAGCGTGACATCCGGCGAAAAATCGCAGAGAAAGCCGTTATAGCCGACCCCGTTTTTATGTTCTTGGCGAGCTAGTGCATATTCTTCTTTGGTTTTTGGATGTAAAAAAACGGGGAAGTCATTGCCGACTTGCTGATAGCCTTGTGCTAGCAGTTGTTCGGGCGTTGCACCAACCACCAGATAATCCCGATCTTTTACCGGTAAGTTTAATAACTGATCACGGATTGCACCGCCAACGAGATAAATTTGCATAGTTTTGTTACTTTTATGAAAGATGATTCCATTTTGCAGAATGATAAAAAAATTTGACCGCTTGTGTTGAGTGCAAGCGGTCAAATTTCTAACTTATTTTGCGATTATGCAACGGTTACTGATTCAATTACTACATCTTCAACCGGTACATCTTGGTGGAAGCCTTTGTTGCCTGTTTTCACGCCTTTGATTTTATCAACCACGTCCATACCTTCAACCACTTCACCGAATACCGCATAGCCCCATTCTTGCACCACTTCACGACCAAACATTTCTTTTGAACGGTAATCTAAGAAAGTATTGTCCGCTACGTTGATAAAGAACTGTGAGCTTGCTGAATGTGGATCAGAAGTACGTGCCATGGCAAGTGTGCCGCGTTTGTTGCTTAAACGATTGTTCGCTTCGTTTTGAATCGGCACTTTGGTTGCTTTTTCAATTAAGCCTGAAGTCATACCGCCGCCTTGAATCATAAAACCATCGATAACACGGTGGAAAATCGTACCGTTATAAAAGCCTTCTTTGCAGTAATCTTCAAAGTTTTTTGCGGTTACCGGTGCTTTTTCAAAGTTAAGTTCGATTTTAATGTCACCGAAATTCGTATGTAATGTAATCATTTAGATTTCCTTATAAAAGAGAAAGGGAAGTTTGGTGCGTTATTATTAAAAAGTTTACGGGAAATTGCAAAAAAATCTCAAAATTAGACCGCTTATTCGCTATACTTCTCAACATTGCGATAACAAATCAGTACAGAGGATACTATGCTCAAAATTTATAACACTTTAAAACGTGAAAAAGAAGAATTTAAACCAATTAACCCGAACCAAGTTGGTATGTATGTCTGCGGCGTTACGGTTTACGATCTCTGTCACTTTGGGCATGGACGTACTTTTGTTTCATTTGACGTGATTGCACGTTATTTACGTTATTTAGGCTATAACTTGCGTTATGTGCGTAACATTACCGATGTGGACGATAAAATCATCAAACGTGCATTAGAAAATAACGAAACTTGCGATCAATTAGTCGATCGTATGATTGCCGAAATGCATAAAGATTTTGATGATCTGAATATTCTTCGCCCGGATGTTGAGCCTCGTGCGACCAAACATATCCCGGAAATTGTAGCGATGGTGGAAAAACTGATCGCAAACGGCCATGCTTACGTAGCGGCGGATGGCGATGTGATGTTTGATGTGGAAAGTTTCAAAAAATACGGTGCGTTATCTCGCCAAAATTTAGAACAATTACAAGCGGGCGCACGTGTTGAAATTAAATCGGTGAAGAAAAATCCGATGGATTTCGTGTTATGGAAAATGTCGAAAGAAGGCGAGCCGAGTTGGCAAAGTCCGTGGGGCAACGGTCGCCCGGGTTGGCATATCGAATGTTCGGCAATGAACAGCAAAGAATTAGGTGAACATTTTGATATTCACGGTGGTGGCTCAGATTTAATGTTCCCTCACCACGAAAATGAAATTGCACAATCTTGCTGTGCCCATGGCGGCGATTATGTAAATTACTGGTTACATACCGGTATGCTAACGATTGACGATGAGAAAATGTCAAAATCGCTCGGCAATTTCTTCACGATTCGCACCATGTTAGAAAAATATGAATCGGAAACTTTACGTTATTTCTTCTTAACCGCGCACTATCGTAGCTTACTAAATTACAGCCTAGATAATTTAGATTTAGCACGCTCGGCGTTAGAACGTTTATACACTTCATTACGTGGTTGCGATTTATCGGTTGAAGTTGCTGGTGGCGAACAATACGTCGAAGCGTTTAAAGCGGCAATGGACGATGATTTCAATACGCCGGGCGCATTAGCAGTGTTATTTGAAATCGCACGTGAAGTGAATAAACTCAAAACCGAAGATATGGCGAAAGCGAACGGTTTAGCGGTGTGTTTAAAAGAATTAGTCGCTGTATTAGGTTTACTTTATCAAGATCCGGAAGCGTTTTTACAAGGCGATGCGAACAATGATGAAGTTGCGGAAATTGAAGCGTTAATTAAACAGCGTAACGAAGCAAAAGCCGCGAAAAATTGGGCGGTAGCCGATGAAGTACGCGATAAACTAAAAGCAATGAATATCGTGCTGGAAGACACACCAAACGGCACAACATGGCGTAAGGCGTAAGCATTAAGCGATAAAACAACAAGCGGTTGAATTTGTAAAAAATTTTGCAAATTCAATCGCTTTTTTCGTTCTTAGAATGATTAATTGCTTTTTTATTCTTTTTTAATATAAAAAAACTGGTTTAGTGAATTGACATAGCAATCTAGACGTCTAAAATAATAAACTGGCTTTTTAATTTATAGTGTGGAATATATAGGTATGATTCAGCTGAAAAATATCAGCAAACAGTTTGAGGTAAAGGGTAAAAAGATTACCGCCTTAGACAATGTAAACCTTGAGGTGCCGAAGGGGACGATTTACGGCGTTATTGGGGCGAGTGGTGCGGGCAAAAGTACGCTTATTCGCTGTGTGAATTTACTTGAACGTCCAACGATCGGTAGTGTGATTGTGGACGGGCAGGATTTGACCGCAATGTCGGAAAAAGAACTAATTTTAGCTCGCCGTAATATTGCGATGATTTTCCAGCATTTTAATTTGTTGGCGTCACATACGGTATATGAAAATATCGCATTACCGTTAACGTTAAGCAATACACCGAAAGAGCAAATTGAGAAAAAAGTTAATGAATTGATTGAATTAGTCGGCTTAACCGAACGTAAAGATGTTTATCCGAGCAATTTATCCGGCGGTCAGAAGCAACGTGTGGCAATCGCCCGTGCGTTAGCAAGTGATCCGCACGTTTTATTGTGTGATGAAGCGACAAGTGCGTTAGATCCGGCGACAACCCAATCGATTTTACAATTATTAAAAGACATTAATAAGCGTTTAGGCTTAACTATTTTATTGATTACCCATGAAATGGAAGTGGTGAAACGTATTTGTGATCGAGTGGCGGTGATCGATAAAGGTCAATTAATTGAAACCGGTTCGGTCAGTGAGATTTTCTCTAATCCGAAAACGGAATTGGCACAGAAATTTATTCAATCGACATTCCATTACGAATTACCGGCGGAATATACCGAGCAAGCTTTCTGAACATCCAACGCCCAACGGGAAACCAATTATTAAATTTGAATTTACCGGTCGTTCGGTGGATGCACCGTTACTTTCTATGGCATCGAAAAAATTCGGCATCGATTTCAGTATTTTAATGTCTCAGATTGATTATGCTGGTGGGGTCAAATTCGGCTTTGTGATTGCGGAAGTTACCGGCAATAACGATTCGATTGCGGAAGCAAAATTCTATTTAATGGATAATAATGTAAAAGTGGAGGTGTTAGGTTATGTGGGATAGTTTTATGCAAGAACTCACACCTCAAATGTGGGGCTTAGTCGGTACTTCAACGCTTGAAACGCTCTATATGGGCTTTGCGGCGACGCTACTTGCCGTGGTAGTCGGTTTACCAATCGGCTTCTTAGCATTCTTAACCGGCAAAGGTGAGATTTTAGAAAACCCGCGTTTACATCAGGTATTAGATGTTGTTATCAATATCGGTCGTTCTGTTCCGTTTATTATTTTGTTAGTGGTGTTGTTACCTTTTACCCGTTTATTGGTAGGGACAACGCTAGGTACAACGGCGCGATTGTGCCGTTAAGTGTCTCGGCAATTCCGTTTTTTGCGCGTTTAACTTCAAATGCGTTATTAGAAATTCCAGCAGGTTTAACCGAAGCGGCTAAATCAATGGGAGCAACCAATTGGCAGGTGGTTCGTAAATTCTATTTACCGGAATCACTTCCGATTTTAATCAACGGTATCACGTTAACCTTAGTGGCTTTAATTGGCTACTCAGCAATGGCGGGTGCAGTTGGCGGTGGTGGTTTGGGTAACCTTGCCATCAGTTACGGTGAACACCGTAACATGGTCTATGTAAAATGGATCTCAACAATTATTATTGTAGCGATTGTAATGGTCAGCCAAAAAATCGGCGATAACCTTGCAAAACGTTACGATCATCGTTAAACACAACATTAAAAAGGAGTTTTCCTATGAATTTCAAGAAAGTATTAGGCGTGGCGTTAGTGTCTGCTTTAGCATTAACCGGCTGTAACGAAGAGAAGAAAGCGGATGCAGCGGCACAAGCCACTTCAAAAATTAAAGTTGGCGTGATGTCTGGCCCGGAACATACTGTGGCGGAAAAAGCGGCACAAGTGGCGAAACAAAAATACGGTTTAGAAGTGGAATTCGTATTATTCAATGACTATGCGTTACCAAATACGGCGGTAAGTAAAGGCGATTTAGACGCAAACGCTTTCCAACACAAACCGTATTTAGATAAAGATAGCCAATCAAAAGGCTTAACTAACCTTGAAATTGTTGGTAATACTTTCGTATTCCCTCTTGCAGGTTATTCTAAAAAAATTAAAAACGTATCAGAGTTAGCAGAAGGTGCAGTGGTTGCAGTACCTAATGACCCTTCAAACCTTGCTCGTGCATTAATTCTTTTAGAGAAACAAGGTTTAATCAAATTAAAAGACAACACAAATTTATTCTCAACGACGTTAGATATTGTTGAAAATCCGAAAAAATTAAATATCAAAGAAGTGGATACTTCGGTAGCGGCAAAAGCATTAGATGATGTGGATTTAGCGGTGGTAAACAATACTTACGCAGGTCAGGTCGGTTTAAGTGCGAATGATGGTATTTTTGTAGAAGATAAAGATTCTCCGTATGTAAATATCATTGTGGCACGTAAAGATAACAAAGATAGCGAAGCAGTGAAAAACTTTGTGAAATCGTTCCAAACTGAAGAAGTGTTTGGCGAAGCACAAAAACACTTTAAAGACGGTGTCGTGAAAGGTTGGTAATCATTAACTGATTCCGAAAATTGTTAAACAAGCGGTAAAATTTATCTAAAATTTTGCAAAAGTAGCAGAGAATTTTACCGCTTCTTTTTATCTAAATTGAGAGGTTTATCCTATGAATATTAAGAAATTATTTGGTTTAGCCGTTGTTTCAGCTTTGGCATTAACCGGTTGTAAAGAAGAGAAAGCGACAGATACTACAAAAGTAGAAGCAAGAACATTAACGGTTGGTGTGATGCAAGGGCCTGAAGCACAAGTTAATGAAGTAGCAAGACGTATTGCTAAAGAAAAATATAACTTAGATGTGAAGTTGGTTGAATTTAGTGAATATACTCAACCGAATTACGCATTAAGCCATGGTGATTTAGATGTGAATGCTTTCCAGTCAGTACCATTCTTTGAGCGTGAAATGAAAGAGAAAGGCTATAAATTTGTTGCACAAGCGAATACGTTTGTGTTCCCTATTGCCGGTTATTCAAAAACGTTAAAAGCAATTGGTGACTTAAAAGAAGGTGCAAAAATTGCGATCTCAAATGAACTAAGTACAGTAGGTCGTTCATTACTGTTATTACAAGCCAACGGCGTGATTAAATTAAAAGATCCGACAAATCTTTATGCAACTGAAATCGACATTGTTGAAAATCCGAAAAAAGTGAAAATCACGCAAGTGGATACGGCATTATTAACACGTGCATTAGATGATGTAGATCTTGCCATCATTAATAATAACTATGCAGGTCAAGCAGGTTTAACACCGGAAAAAGACGGTGTGATTGTGGAAGCGAAAGATTCTCCGTATGTGAATTTGATCGTTTCTCGTGAAGACAACAAAGACAATCCAGCAATTAAAGACTTTGTTAAAGCCTTCCAAACCGAAGAAGTGTATCAAGAAGCACTTAAACACTTCCCAGGCGGTATTGTAAAAGGCTGGTAATCGATTGATAAAAATAAACCACGAATTTGCGTTCGTGGTTTATTTTTTGCGTCAGTTCAATACAGACTAACTTCGTAACCCTTTTTTAATCATCGGCTCAAAGAAATCATAGTCAACCAGAAAGGCATCGTGTCCGAAATTAGAGTGAAATTCATAGTAATCCACTTTTACACCTGCGGTTTCTAATCGTTGTTTACTTTTTTGTACGTCAATTTGCTTGAATAATTGATCGCTAGTTACCGCCACTAAGGTATAATTCGCTTTAATACGCTGTAAGGCTTCTTGTTCATTTGCATAGCCAAGTGCAGGATCATATAGATCTAATGCTCTTAATAAACGTAAATAGCTGTTAGCATCAAAACGATCGAGAAATTTCATACCTTGATAACTTAAATAGGATTCAACTTGGAAATAATCTCCCCAAATCTCACTTTGTTGCTTCATTTCTCTTCCAAATGCTCGCGCTAGTTGTACATCTGTTCGGTAAGTGAGCATCCCTAACATTCGTGCTATTTTTAAGCCATTATCCGGCGGTGTTCCGTCATAATAATCACCATGATTAAAATGTGGGTCATTAATAATTGCTTGACGCATAACGTGGTTGAATCCGATGGCTTCAGCACTAAATGTTAGTGAAGAACAAAGATTAACGATATTATCGACAAAATCAGGATAACTAATGCCCCATTGGGTTGCTTGCATTCCTCCGAAAGAACCACCGACTACGGCATGTAAATGAGAAATATCTAATGTATCAAGTAAGGCTTTTTGTACTTGAACAATATCTTGTACAGTAATGACTGGGAATTGACTGCCATATGGCTTACCAGTGCTAGGCGAGATGGAAGATGGGCCTGTTGTTCCTTTACAGCCACCGAGTACATTTGAACAAATAAAAAAATAACGGTTTGTATCAAATGCTAATCCTTCCCCTATAAAATCTTGCCACCAACCTTGCTCCGGTGAATTTTTATAAGGTTCCGCATCACCGGTTAGGGCATGACAAATAAGTACGACATTGCTCTTATCCTCATTTAGTGTACCGTAAGTTTGGTAAGCCACTTCAATGGGAGAAATCTCACCTCCAAGTGCAAGTGTCAGAGGTTGTTCTTTAAAAAGAGTCATACTATATGCCATCGTTTGTCCTAGATTTGCAAAATTTTATAAAAAATAAACCGCTTTATCTTTTTATGCGTATAGACGTCTAAACGCCTAAAAATATGTATAAAGTAATCGCCTAGAGAGTCTTTGTCAAGAAATTTTAGCCGTCTAAACGTCTAGAGTTCTAGTTGTTAAGTTAGGCTTGCAATTTTCATTGGCTCAGTTATGCTAGTTAAGTTGAACATTTACTCAAATGTATAGTCTATATACGACAGCTTTATCATACGGAATAATATGGAACTTATGCAAACGACAGAAACCGCGGTATACATAACACCTCTATGGAAGAGGTGCGTAGCGTTCTGTTTCCGTACTAGCTTATTATTCGGTTGGAGTATATTTATCATTGGGTTTTTATTGGTCGTGATTGATTGTGCTACCGGTTGGTATGTGAAAGATCGTATTTATACGGATATTAATAAGCTACCAAAGCATAAATATGCAATGGTACTCGGTACGGCAAAGTTTTATACAAAAGGTATACCAAATCTCTATTATAAATATCGTTTAGATGCGCGGTTGATTTAATTAATAAAGGAAAAGTATCACAACTCTTAGTCAGCGGTGATAATAAAACGCCCTATTATAATGAGCCTAAAGTAATGTCTAATGATCTATACCAGATGGGCGTACCGAAAGCGATTGTTCAACAGGACTTTGCTGGATATAGAACTTTAGATTCGGTTGTGAGAGCGACCAAAGTCTATAGAATAGAACCTTTTGTGATCGTTTCTCAACAATTTCACTGTGAAAGAGCATTATTTATTGCTAAATATCATAATATTAATGCGGTTTGTTTTGTCGCTAAATATCCGGAAGGACATATCAAAGTAAGATTGAGAGAGCTTTTGGCTAGAATTGGTATGATTTGGGATTTCCTAATTTGGACAAAACCGGAAACTTTTGAAGATGTAAAATCAAAATAAAATGCAACCTAATTAGGTTGCATTTTTTGTCTACAAATCCTAGCAAAATGTTTAGCTTTCACGTTTTACGATAAAAGCGACAAGCTCTTGTAGTGCGGTAGTATCAAATGGTAATTGTTCAAGTGAATCTAATGCGATTTGGTATAATTCTTGTGCTTTTTGTTTTGCACCTTCTAACCCCAGTAGTTTTGGATAAGTGCTTTTATGCAAGTTTTCGTCTGAACCTACCGTTTTACCAATTTTATCGGTTTCACCAATGACATCTAAAATATCATCTTGCACTTGGAACGCTAATCCAATTGCTTGTGCATAGCGTTCAAGCGGTTGTTTTACGGCTAAATTTTGCGAATGAGCGGATAAATTAAAGCCCATCAATACGGAAGCAATAATTAATGCACCGGTTTTATTACGATGAATTAATTCTAATTCAGCTAAATTGACCGCTTTATCTTCAGCAAGCAAATCGAGGCTTTGCCCTAAACACATGCCTCTTGCACCAGCGGCTTGAGCAAGTGCTTGAATTTGGCGGACTTTTTGCGAATCGGTTAATGATTCGTCTTGGGCGATCAGTTCAAAAGCAAAACTTTGTAACGCATCGCCGGCAAGAATAGCGGTTGCTTCATCAAAAGCAATATGACAGGTTGGTTTACCTCGGCGAAGTTTATCGTCATCCATTGCCGGTAAATCATCATGTACTAATGAATAAGCGTGGATCGCTTCCATTGCGGCGGCACTGTGATCAAGCTGTTCAAGCGATACACCGAGCGTTCTGCCGGTGGCATAAATCAGGAATGGACGAACACGTTTTCCACCCAACAATACGGCGTAAGACATTGCATCAATCAAAGCGGAGTCATAGGCTTGATATGTTTTTAATTGGGTACTTAAAAAATGATTGATGCGTTGTTGAATAACGCTAAGATCAGTTGAAAGAGAGTAGCTCATTGTTATTTTTATTCGTAATCGGAAAGTTCAGATTGGTCGTTTTTATTGAGTAAAATTTGAATGCGTTGCTCCACTTTTTGTAAGCGCTCTTGTCCTTGTTGGACAAGTTTCACCGCGACTTCAAATTCATTGAGTGCTTCTTCTAAAGGCAATTCGCCCGTTTCTAAGTGGCTGACAATTGCTTCTAATTCCTTAAGAGTTGATTCAAAATCTTGGGTGGGTTTTTTAGCCATATTTCAATTACCTAATTTAGGGCGATAAATGCGATAAGTTTATCGCCTCCCTTCTTTATTTGCAAATTCCTTTTACTTTTTAACCGCTTTTAGGTATGGTGCGAACGTATTTATACAAGCGGTAAATTTACAGGAATTTTTACTAATGAAAGTGACACAACTTAACCTTTATCCGATTAAATCAACGGCGACTTATCGTGTCGAACAAGCCTTTGTCGAGCCTAAAGGGCTAAACTTTGATCGAGAATTTATGATTACCGAAGCCGACGGTAAATTTATAACTGCCCGTAAAGATGCGGAGTTATACAACTTGTCTGTGTTTCCAATTGCGACGGGAGTCGTCATTTGCCATACAAGCGCTCAAAAATGTGTGGTACTTTACCAAGATTTCCAACGCGTGCAAACTAGCGAAGTATGGGGAACACATTTCGATTCGCTTGTGGCAACAGCCGAAGTAAATCAATGGTTAAGTGACATTTTCGGGCGAGCAGTGCAATTACGTTGGTTAGGAAGAAAAAGCCAACGTGAAGTGGCAAACTTTGCTCAACATCCGTTAAGTTTTGCCGATAGCAATCCAGTTTCACTGATGTCGGAAACATCACTTGAACAAGTTAAGCAGTGGTCGCCGGTTGAGATTTCGATGGAACGTTTTCGTCCGAATATTGTGATCGATGGAAATATTGCTTTTGAAGAAGAACAGTGGGAACAAGTACAAATCGGTGAGGTCATATTCACGAAGTCAGCGTTATGCACCCGTTGTATAATGATTACCCGTGATTTAACCACACTTGAACTCGACCCGAACGTTGAGCCTTTCCGAATACTTAAACAAATGCATACCAATGAAAAAGGTAAGCCGGTTTTTGGTATTCATTTAGTGCCTCAAAATAGCGGCGTAATTCGCTTAGGCGATCAAGTCTTAATAAAATCTTAATAATCATTCGATACTATTTGTACAGCTGATTATCAGTTCGTGCTTTATTTTAAATTTAAAAGGAGAAATTATGGAACAACGTCGTTCTGTGTTGTTCCCAATACTGTTTTTTGTTGGGATCAATCTACTCATACTGTCTTTATCTCGCCTCGGGCTCGGCTTGTGGCAAGCTGATCGCGTTTCCGCCGTTGATGGTTGGTTACCGCTTTTCTTACAAGGTATTCGCATTGATATTTCCGCCCTTTGTTGGTTATTTGGTGTACCGGCACTATTTACCGCACTTTTCTTAAATAACAATATATTAGGTAATGTATGGCGTATCATTTTACGTATCTGGCTCACCGCCGGTTCAGTCTTTATTCTGTTTATGGAAGCGACGACGCCAAACTTTATTGAAACCTTCGATTTACGTCCCAACCGACTGTTTATCGAATATTTAGTACACCCAAAAGAAGTGTTTACTATGCTGATTAATGGGCATTTAACCACGGTTATTATTAGCTCATTATTAGCATTGATTTCGTTAGTGGTGTATTGGAAATTGTCTGGTTGGGCGACTAACAATCTTCGTTTTCCGAATTGGAAATTCCGTCCATTAATCGCTTTATTGGTTGCCACGTTAGTATTTATCGGTGGACGTTCATCTTTCGCTCATCGTGGTATAAACCCAGCAATGGTGGCATTTTCTAGTGATCCGTTAATTAACTCATTAGTGTTAAACTCAGGTTATTCTGTGTTGTATGCGATACAACAATTAAAAGATGAAGATAAATCTTCTGAGCAATACGGCAAGATGTCCGTAGAAGAAATGTTTACTTTGATTAAACAGGCGAGAGGCAGAACGGATGCTGAATATATTTCAACGGAAATTCCGACTTTAACTTATAACCAAGCGACCTATCAAGGCAAGCCGAAAAATATCGTGATTATTTTAGAAGAAAGCTTAGGTGCGCAGTTTGTCGGAACGCTTGGTGGCAAACCGCTTACCCCAAATTTTGACAGTTTGGCAAAAGAAGGTTGGTTATTTGAGAATTTATATGCCACCGGAACTCGCTCCGTGCGGGGTATTGAAGCGGTTACTACCGGATTTACGCCGACACCGGCACGTGCGGTGGTAAAATTAACTAAGAGCCAGACTAATTTCTTTAGCATTGCCGAGCTGTTACGCCGTCAAGGCTATGACACTAGCTTTATCTATGGCGGAGAAAAACATTTCGACAATATGGCGAGCTTTTTCTATGGTAACGGCTTTACCCGCATTATTGATGAAAAAGATTATAAAAATCCGAAATTTAAAGCGACTTGGGGTATGAGTGACGAAGATCTGTTTGATAAAGCGAATGAAACTTTCACTCAGTTACACAAAGAAGGTAAACCGTTTTTCAGCTTAGTGTTTAGCTCAAGTAATCATGATCCGTTTGAATTTCCAGACGGTAAAATTGAGTTATATGAACAGCCGAAACAAACTCGAAATAATGCGGCTAAATATGCTGATTTTGCGATTGGGCATTTCTTCGAGTTAGCTAAAAAATCAGCTTATTGGCAAGATACGATTTTCTTAGTAATTGCCGATCACGATTCTCGTGCGGTTGGTGAACATTTGGTACCGATTCAACATTTCCATATTCCGGCATTATTTATCGGTGAGGGCATTGAAGCAAAACGTGATAACCGTTTAGTCAGCCAAATTGATATGCCGGCGACTTTACTTTCACTTGCCGGTGTGAGTGGAGAATATCCTATGTTGGGTTATGATTTAACTAAAGATGTAAATCCGAATCGAGCCTTTATGCAATATGATGCAACACAAGCGATGATGAAAGGTGATGGATCGGTAGTGGTGATGCGTCCAAATACACCGATTCAAGGTTTTATTTACAATAAAGCGGATCACAGTTTGAAAGAGCAGGAACAGCCGGAAGCAATGAAGAAAGAAGCGTTAGCGCATGCGGCTGCTCAGCGGCGATTTATATAAACAGCTATATAAATTACCGAAGCTAGAAAAATAATAGTTTTACTTCAGTAACAAGCGGTTAAATTTTACAATAAATTTGCATAAGGTAAATTTTAATTGGAATTTAACCGCTTGTTATTTTGCATAGAGTGAGAATGTAACAGAGAAATAAGAATGATTTTGGGGAGGATAGAAAAGGGTGGGGCATTACCAGCAACCCTCGGCACACAGAAATTTCAACCCAAGTCGCTTTCTTCCGAACCTGACTAAGTAAGCTGAACACCGTTGCGAGGAACCAATAACGCCCCATTGGATTATGTATTTGCAAAAATACATAAGGATTCCTATTATAAGCAATTTTTATGCTAAAACAAGAATTTATTTAGAATGAAATGTACAAGTGGTTAGAATATTAGCAAATATATTCCCTATGCTTTTACTAAAAGTACAACGGCTTCACAAGCAATGCCTTCTCCACGTCCGGTAAAACCGAGTTTCTCAGTGGTTGTCGCTTTTACATTGACTTGCGTTACATCACATTGTAAATCATCTGCGATAGTTTGACGCATTTGATCAATATAGGGACGCATTTTAGGTGCTTGTGCAATAATTGTCACATCGACATTACCGACTTTATAGCCCTGAAGACGTACTTGGCGATAGGCTTCAATTAATAATTTACGACTGTCTGCATTTTTGTATTGCATATCCGTATCGGGGAAGAGCTTCCCAATATCTCCCAAAGCAACAGCACCTAATAGTGCATCGGTAAGTGCATGTAAAGCAACATCCCCGTCACTATGTGCAATAAAGCCAGTATGGTAAGGTACTTCTACACCACAAATCATAAGAGGGCGATCTTGACCAAATGCATGTACGTCAAAACCATGTCCAATTCGTATCATTCTTTTTTCTCCGAATAATGAGTTAAATAAAATTCAGCTAAAGCTAAATCCTCAGGACGAGTAATTTTTAAATTATCGCTTCTGCCGGTAATCAATAAAGGCTGATAACCGTAATATTCCATGGCGGAAGCCTCATCGGTAATGGTTAAACCTTTTTCAAAGGAATTGATAAGTGCTCGCTTTAAGTAAATCGAGAGGAAAAATTGCGGCGTTAATGCGTGCCAAAGCGTTGAACGATCTTCGGTATGTATGATTTTATTTCCATTCGCTCTTTTCATTGTGTCGATAGCAGGCACAGCAAGGATTGCACCATGTCTATCTTCAACTTGTAATAATTTCTCTAAATCGGACCGCTGTAAACAAGGACGAGCAAGATCATGGACTAATACCCAAGCATCATTTTCAATGACTTGTAAGGCATTAAAAACGGAGTCTGCACGTGTTTCACCACCAAATACAATTTGTATTTTAGGATGTTTTAAAAGAGGAATTTCAGGATAAAAGGTATCTTGTTTTGAAACGGCAATAATAATTTTATCAATCTGAACGTGATGTAAAAATATTTCAACCGTGTGTTCTAAAATTGTTTTATTTTGTAATTTTAAATATTGTTTGGGTAGGGGCGAATTCATTCGACTTCCAACACCGGATGCTGGAATAACCGCAATAATTTTACGCATCATTAGTGTCGTTCCTTTTATTTTAATTACGGGGGACGATTCGATAGAACGTTTCGTTACTTTTTACCATTTCACGTTCTAGTCTAGCGCGTTCTTCTAGTGCATTTACACCGTTTTTTAAATCATTAATTTCAGCAAGGATAAGATTATTTCTTGTTTCCAATTTTGCATTTTGGTCTTTTAGTGCTTCTACAGAGGTTTGAGCAGTTTGGTAGTCATTCCAACCGTTTTTCCCGAACCAAAAACTATATTGAAAAAAAGCAACTAAAAAGGCAAAAAAGATAATAAGTATACGCATCGGTTTTCTCTAAATGATGTCAATCAAATGGTCTAATTTTACCTTTTTTTTGTAAAAAGAAAAATGAATCTGGAGAATAACCTTCTAATGCCTGAAAAATGAGCGATAAACAACATTTTTAAGAAAATTAATCAGAGAAATCCTCCGAATTTTTCTAAAAATTTGAAGTAGTTAACATTTTTTTTATAAAGAATTCGTTAGAATACGCTCAGTTTTTAGATTTTAACTTTTATTATTTAAATGAGGTGATTCTATGTTAAGTCGTATTGAACAAGAACTAGCACAATTAGGTATTACTAACGTCAAAGAGATTGTACGTAACCCAAGTTATGAGCAATTATTTGAAGAAGAGCTAAAACCTGAGTTAGAAGGCTTTGAAAAAGGTCGCCTAACAACTTCCGGTGCGGTAGCAGTAGATACAGGTATCTTCACAGGTCGTTCTCCGAAAGATAAATACATTGTATATGATGAAACATCAAAAGATAATGTTTGGTGGACATCAGATGCGGTAAAAAATGATAATAAACCAATGAGCCAAGCAACTTGGCAAAGTTTGAAAGAGATCGTCACTCAAGAACTTTCAAATAAACGTCTATTTGTGGTTGATGCTTTCTGTGGGGCAAGTCCTAGCCACCGTGTTGCAGTACGTATTATTACTGAAGTGGCATGGCAAGCACACTTTGTAAAAAATATGTTTATTCGTCCAAGTGAAGCAGAATTAGCTAATTTCTCACCGGATTTTGTGGTAATGAATGGTTCAAAAGTAACTAATCCGAACTGGAAAGAGCAAGGTCTAAATTCTGAAAACTTCGTTGCATTTAACCTTACTGAGAAAATCCAACTTATCGGTGGTACTTGGTACGGCGGTGAGATGAAAAAAGGCTTATTCTCTTTAATGAACTACTGGTTACCACTTAAAGGTGTGGCTTCAATGCACTGTTCTGCTAACGTGGGTAAAGATGGTGATGTTGCAGTATTCTTTGGTTTATCCGGTACAGGTAAAACAACACTTTCAACCGATCCAAAACGTAAATTAATCGGTGATGATGAACACGGTTGGGATGAGGAAGGCGTATTTAACTATGAAGGTGGTTGCTATGCAAAAACAATTCATCTTTCAGAAGAAAATGAACCGGATATTTACCGTGCAATCCGTCGTGATGCGTTATTAGAAAATGTAGTGGTACGTGAAGACGGTTCAGTAGACTTTGATGATAAATCAAAAACAGAAAATACTCGTGTATCTTACCCGATTTATCATATTGATAACATCGTTGAACCGGTATCAAAAGCAGGTCATGCGCAAAAAGTAATTTTCTTAACGGCTGACGCATTTGGTGTATTACCTCCGGTATCAAAATTAACGCCGGAACAAACCAAGTATTATTTCTTATCAGGTTTTACTGCAAAATTAGCTGGTACAGAGCGTGGTATTACTGAACCAACACCGACTTTCTCAGCGTGTTTCGGTGCGACTTTCTTATCACTTCACCCAACTAAATATGCTGAAGTGCTAGTAAAACGTATGGAAGCGACAGGTTCTCAAGCATACTTAGTCAATACAGGTTGGAACGGTACGGGTAAACGTATTTCTATCAAAGATACCCGCGGTATTATTGATGCGATCTTAGACGGTTCAATTGAAAAAGCTGAAACTAAAGAGTTACCAATCTTTAATGTTGCAGTACCAACAGCATTACCGAACGTAGATCCAGCAATCCTTGATCCTCGTGATACTTATGCAGATAAAGCTCAATGGCAAGCTAAAGCGGAAGATTTAGCGAGTCGCTTTGTGAAAAACTTTGAAAAATATACAACTAATGATGAAGGTAAAGCATTAGTTGAGGCTGGTCCAAGACTCTAATATAAGTTCCAGTTGATATATGATGTAAAGGGCTAAGTAATTAGCCCTTTATTTTTGACTTTTGATTAGATTTTCTTATGAATGTCATTAAATAAAAATAAACCCGAAATAACTTCGGGTTTTGTTGTTTTAAATTCTGTTGAATTTATGCTTTCGCTTTTTTGGATTTACGCCATTTCCATATCAAATAAACAGCAATAACACCTAAACCAGCAAAAATAATATGTTGCCCATTTTTGACTTGTTCGTGTAGCCAATCAAGATTTTGTGCACCATAATCACCTAAATAGACCCAAATCGGTACAGAAATAATTGCGGCACAGAAGTCCACCAACACAAAGCGAGTATAGCTTACTCGGCGTGTAATTCCTGATACTAAATAAACGACCGCACGTAATCCCGGTAAAAAGCGAGCTAAAAATAATAGACGGTTGCCTTGTTTTTCAAAACGCTCTTGTACCATTTGATAACGTTCTTCCGTTACAATATTACGAATTAATGGAAATTGACGGATTTTTTCCCCATAGATACGACCTAGCCAGTACATTGTACTATCGCCGATAAGTACGCCCAACATACTGACAACTAACATCCAATGCACATTGGTGTAACCTAATCCAGAGATAACGCCTCCAGACACAAGGGTAATATCTTCAGGAATTGGTACACCAAAACCACAAGCTAATAAAACTAAAAATACAGCCCAGTAGCCATAACTACTGAAAAAGCTGATTAAAAATTCCATTTTTACTCCTTAAAATAACTATTTTTGATTTAAATTACGTACCGAACGGCGTAAAACAAGCTCAGGATGAAACTCAATAGTCTGTGGTTGATACAGAGTTTTATCCGTTTTAATACGTTCCAATAATAAATTCAATGCCGTTACACCTAAACGAGATTTAGATTGATGAACAGTGGTTAATGGTGGCGAATAGAAACGTGATGAGTGAATATTATCATATCCTATGATAGAAATATCTTGCGGTACATATAATCCTCTTTCACTTAATGCGGAAATCGCACCGAGTGCAATCGTATCACTAAAACAGAAAATTGCAGTAGGTAATTTTTCTAAACGTAAAAGATTATTGACTTGTTCAAAGCCACTTTCCGGTTCAAAATCGCCTTCAAAAATCCATTCGTCATGTACAGGTAAATTTGCTTCTTCCATTGCTTTTAAGAAACCTTCAAAACGTTCTTTAGCGGTAGTTTTGTTTAAATGGCCTGCAATAACACCGATTTTCTTATGCCCATTCTCTATCAAATGACGAGTAGCTAAATAACCACCTTCGTAGCTATTATCTAAAATACGATCACTATGTTCGTCGGTTTTTCCCCAATCCATTACGACCATAGGAATATTGGTACCGTTAAATAGTTCTAATGAATCTCGTGTGTATTCGGAGCACATAACTAAAACACCATCAACACGCTTTTTAATTAACATATCTAAATGGTTTTGAATTTTTTCCGGTTCATTTTGCGTATTACATAAGAAAAGGGAATAACCTTGCTGATAACAATGTTCTTCAACAGCTAATACAATCTCGGCAAAATAAGGTGCTTCACTTGTTGTGATAATCATACCGATTGATTTTGTTGTATTCACTTTTAAGCTACGAGCTACAGCACTAGGAGAGTAATTTAATTGTTGTATGGCATCCCAAACGGATTTAGTGGTGTCTTCTGCTACAAAACGAGTTTTATTAATGACATGTGAAACGGTGGTGGTTGATACGCCGGCGAGTTTAGCAACGTCTTTAATTGTAGCCATAATTTTGTTCTCTTTTGATATAAAAATAAATCGTTATTATAGCCAAAATTACGCACTAAAAGGGGAATTTATTTTAATAAATATTTTAAAATAAATAGGTATTATAGATTAAGATATCGATAGATATATAACGTAATTTAATTTGTAATCTTAGGAAGATTTTATTAACAAAATAATAAATGGAAAAATAAGATGGTGCCTAGGGTCGGACTCGAACCGACACGTTTATTCAACGGCGGATTTTGAATCCGTCGCGTCTACCAATTTCGCCACCCAGGCAAGGATGAATTTAGTGAATTTCTCAGAACTGAGTATGGAGAGAATTATAGGAGAATTAGACCGCTTACGCAAGGAATAAAAAGCAAGCGAGTATTATTTGGCGTAAAAATCAACATTAATTTTTAGTATAAAGACGAAGTTATTCACATAATCTGTGGATAACTTCGTGAACAACATTGCTTAAAAGTCGGTAACATTTTGATTTATCAAAAGAAAAATGAGTTTGGTTAAATTCGGTTGTATTTTAATCACTCAATTCAATGATCTCACTCACTATTTTTCCTTGTGAAAGTCTAGTCGTGATTTGAGTGCCAATTTCAAGATTATTTGTGGAACACAAAATTTCTCCCTGAGCAGTCTGTGTGACAGAATAGCCTCTTGCTAGAATTTTCAGTGGGCTTAAGCCGTCTATTTTCGTACAAAGCTCTTGGAATTTTTGTTGTTCTTTCGTTAATTTCTTTTCAATCGCAAACTGAAGCTGTTGAGCTAATTGTGCATATTGCTGATTTTTCTTTTCTACATAGTGCGGTAATGGATTACGTTTTACTTGCTCAGTAATATGTTTCCACTGGTGTTGTTTTCGGATTAACGTTTGTTCTATCGCTTGAGTCAAACGATATTTTATCTGCTTTAATTGTATTTGTTGTTGCTGTAACTGACGCTGTGGGTGTTGATTAGTTAAGCGTAGTAACAATTGTTCGAGTTTTTGCTTTTCGGTCAAATAAGTTTTATGTATCGCACTGTCTAAACGATAACTAAATTGAGCTAATCGTTGTTGTCGCATTTGTATTTGGCGAGCAGGATGCTGTGCATTTAAACGTAATTTTAAATGTTCGAATTGCGTTTGTTTATCTGTCCACAAGCGGTCAAAAGCGAGACTTAATTTGTCAAATTGATGTTGTAACTGACGAATTAACTCTTGTTGATCTCGGCTAACCAATTCCGCTGCGGCAGAAGGGGTTGGAGCTCTTAGATCTGCGACAAAATCGGCAATCGTCACATCGGTTTCGTGTCCTACCGCACTAATAATCGGAATATCTGAACGGAAAATGGCGTGAGCGACAGCTTCTTCATTAAAACACCATAAATCCTCCAGTGATCCACCGCCTCGTCCAACAATTAATACATCACATTCTCGGCGACGATTGGCTAAATCAATCGTATTTACAATATCTTGTATCGCTTCTTTACCTTGTACTAGCGTCGGATAAATAATAATAGCTAAGCTCGGATCACGGCGTTTCAGAATATTTAGAATATCTTGTAATGCCGCACCGCTTGAAGAGGTAATAATACCGACTCGCTTAGCAAAAGGCGGAATGGCTTTTTTCTTTTCTTGTGCAAAAAGTCCTTCGGCGGCTAGTTTCATTTTTAATTGTTCAAATTGCTGTTGTAACAAACCGTCACCAGCAGGTTGCATACTTTCAATAATGATCTGATAGTCACCACGTGGCTCATATAAACTGACGCTGGCACGTACCAGTACTTGCATGCCATTTTGTGGGCGAAAAGTGACGCGTTGGTTTTTCATTCTAAACATTGCACCACGCACTTGGGCATTTTCGTCTTTAAGCGTAAGATACCAATGTCCTGAAACAGGTTGGCTAAAATTGGAAATTTCACCGGTTAGCCAAACTTGGCCTAATTCCATTTCAAGTAAATTGCGTACTGAATAGTTAAGTTGCGTGATAGTAAGAATATTGTTCATATCTAGAAAGTTGCCGAGTTTTTTTGGGAAAGTTTACTGGTAAAAGAAGATAAGGTGCAAGCGGTAAATTTTCATTTATTTTTTGCAGATACGAAAAAGCCCTCGATATTATCGAGGGCTAGGAATTCTGGTTGCGGGGGCCGGATTTGAACCGACGACCTTCGGGTTATGAGCCCGACGAGCTACCAAGTCGCTCCACCCCGCGTCTGTATGTGGTGTATAATACTCGGTTTTAGCCGCATTGCAAGCATAATTTCTGGAAATGAGTTTATTTGACTGAATTTGAAACAGAAATAGTATAAAGTATCACAAATTAAGGCTATGTAAAGGATAAAAATTTAGTATCGTTTTAATCTGAATTTTGATACGCTAGTCTCTTTTCTATCAATCTTTAATCAATCATTACTTAAGGTCTTTTATGAATTGGAAAGCATATAAAACGTGGGCAAAAGTCACAGCGGTTGCACTTTTAGTTGCAAGTTGTTCTTCAGATAAAGTCAACAAAGGGCAGAGTGATTATCAAGCCGAACATGCTAAGTTTGGTGCGGTGTATAAAGGTCGTCAATATATTTCGCATAATTTTGTCAGCACTCCGACAGTAGCGGCAAATGGCTCTATTGTTAATTTCCAAGACTTTTTAAAACAATTAAATAATGTACGTGCGTATGCTGATGGTATTACTGGGCGTTATGCAGGTACTTACGGTAAAGTGTCATCTTGGATTGCTTCAGGTGGTAAGGTATCAGATTTAGCTCGTTACAATATTCATGCACTACAAATGCGTGGCGAAGACGGTTTCCAAAATGTGTTAATGACCGGTTATTATTCTCCGGTTATTCACGCACGACGTACACCACAAGGTCAATATCAGCATCCGATTTATGCGATGCCAAGTCAGAAACGTTTTACCCGTTCACAAATTTATGACGGTGCATTAGAAGGTAAAGGTTTAGAACTGGCTTACAGCGATTCAATGTTAGATAACTTCTTACTTGGCGTGCAGGGGAGCGGTTATGTGGATTTTGGTGACGGTCGTTTAAATTATTTTGCGTATGCCGGTCAAAATGGCTTTAAATATGCGAGTGTTGGTCGTTTGTTAGTTGAAGACGGTGAAATTCCAAAAGAGAAGATGTCTATTCAAGCGATTCGTGAATGGGGAGAGCGTAATCCAAATCGTGTACAAGGGTTATTAGAACGTAACCCGTCTTATGTTTTCTTTAAAAATGATCCGACTGGTCAAGTAAAAGGTTCGGCAGGCGTACCGTTAGTCGCATTAGCGTCAGTTGCTTCAGATAAAAGTCTTGTGCCGTCAGGCGGCGTGTTATTGGTTGAAACGCCATTAATCGATCGTGCCGGTAACTGGACAGGTAAACACGAATTACGTTTAATGGTAGCATTAGATGTTGGCGGTGCGGTAAAAGGTCATCACTTTGACTTATACCAAGGTATCGGTGATGAGGCAGGTCATAAAGCCGGCTTAATGAAGCACTACGGACGTGTTTGGGTATTAAATTAATTTTCGACATAAGTAATAAGCGGTTTGGTTTGCCAAGTTTGTTGTAAATAACATAGCAAAACAGACCGCTTATTTTTTAGATACAACCACCGCAAGAACCGCAACGCCAATCCTCTTTATTTACCGCTTGATAAAAATAGCGAATAATTTCTTCTTCTAATGGCACATCTTGTTCGATAAACCAATCACTTAACCATTCAATATTTTCCACAATCCAATCGTCTTCATCCAAGCCTTCTAAGTAAAGCTCATCATCCGGATCTATATAGTTATAAATCCCTTTGGTACCCATATCTTTATCTTGACGTGCTTTGGGTAGAGCAAGTTCTCTACCATTATAATGAATAATCCAATGACCTAGGCACATAACTTGTTGTTTACGGCTCCAAGCGACAGTAAAAGGGTTTGACATAATTTGTACTCCATTCGTTTTTGTAAATTCTAAAACTGACGGAAATAGGGGGATATACAACAAATGGGGTAAATGAGATCGAATTTGATTTAGTTCAAAAGATAAAGCTCCAATAATTTGGAGCTTCACAGGGGATTTTAATTTAGGCGTTGGCTAAAATTACCGCACGTTTCGGTGCAGGATAGCCTTCAATCGTTTTACTATGATCATTTGGATCGAGGAAATCGACCAAACTTTCATTTTCTAACCAGTCCGTTTTACGTTGTTCTTCAAGTGTGGTAACGGCTTGATCAACACAACGCACATTTTTGAAACCAACTTTTTCCAGCCAGTTAATCAGGCAATCTATTGACGGAATAAAATAAACGTTTTTCATCTTTGCATAACGATCAGCTGGCACAAGACAAGTATTTACATCGCCATCAATCACTAGCGTTTCTAATACCAATTCACCGCCTTTCACCAGTTGTGCTTTAAGTCGCGAAAGATGATCTAACGGCGATTTACGGTGATAAAGCACACCCATTGAGAACACCGTATCAAAAGCGACTAATGCTTGCATTTGCTCAATCCCAAGTGGGATTAAATTCGCACGGCGGTCATTGCCGAGTAATTTACGAACCACTTCAAATTGGCAAAGAAATAATTCGGTTGGATCAATCCCAACGACCATTTTTGCCCCTTCTCCGACCATACGCCACATATGGTAACCGCTACCACAACCGACATCTAAAATAGTACGGTCTTTCAGCGGAGCAAGGTGCGGAAGGACACGATCCCATTTAAAATCAGAACGCCATTCGGTATCAATATGGATGCCATGCAAATGATAAGGGCCTTTACGCCAAGGCATCAGCTGTTTTAAATGATGCGTAAGCTGTTTGGTTTTACCAACGGAAAGCGGTGCGTGCGGAATAGATTCCACCTTATCTTTCAAATTAATATAAGCGGTCGAATTTGGCATAAAATCGATAATTTTTGCCCATTTGGCATAATCACCGTGCGTAGTTTTTTCCCATTGTTTTAATTGTAAAGGCAAGGTTTCCAGCCAAGCAGAAAGATTCGTTGTAGCGATTTGTTGATAAAAAGGACGAAAGTCAATCATAGCAATTTTTTGTCAGTAAAAATAAAGCTGACATTCTAGCAAAATTTGCAAAAAAATCTAAAAATTTAACCGCTTGATTTAGATAGTAAATTTGAGATGGATTGGATTACTTGGTTCTAAGTTATATAAAGTTAAGTTCAAACATTTGTAATTGTGTAAAAGAGGAATGTTCATACATCCTCTTTTAGTATTTTACTTTTGATATCCGCTTAATAATGCTTGCCAATTTTGTTCACTAAATCGAATATTTAAGCGTATTTGCTCTTTTTTAAAGGAGCGTAGCAAACGGGCTAAGTTTTCCGATTTCCAATCATTAGTTTGTGAAATACCACATTTATCGAAATCAATTAAGAAAAATTGACCGCTTGTTGGCTCAAGCAAAATATTATGGATATTCAAATCCGAATGATGTACTTGATGATCGTGTAATTGGCGAATCAGTTTACCGATTTGCTGATATTGCGTGTCAGAAAGCGTGTGAGTTTGGAGATATTTACTCAAATCTTGCGTTCCTTCAATTTTTTCCAGCATGATGTCAGCACGATACCAACAACAGTTTTTTTCTACTTTTAATGCAACAGGGCGGGGGACGGGTAAATGCCATTCGTGCAATTTTTCCAATAAGGAAAATTCTTGAAACGCTCGGGTGTTTTCCAACCCATTAAATAGATACTGATCTTTGACGATTTTACCGAACAGCCCACCTCGATAGTAATGACGAAGCACCACATTTACACCCAGTTCGGCTTGTGTGTTTAGAAACCAAGTAATGCCTCTGCCTTTGGATGAACCCAACAAGCGGTCTGAATCGGCAAAATATTTGCAATTAAGTAGCGTTTTTAAAGTTTCTATTTGTGAATGTGGCACAAGATGAGTATTAAAATGGTAAAAAGTCATATGATTTATTGGAATGAGTTATTATTGAGATAAATTTTAGTGCTATTTTTTTTGATGTCAATTTGTTAAAATTTCAGCCTTAATTTTTAGAGGATCCCCAATGAGTATTATCTCCGCAGAAGCCCAAAAAGTGCGTGAAGCCTTAATTGCGAAAGGCATTGAAACCCCAACCATTCAATTAACTAAAGATAAAGATTCCCGTCGAGCAGAAATTCAACAGCATATGCGTTCGGTGTTGGAATTACTTGGTTTAGATTTACAAGATGATAGTTTGGAAGAGACCCCGCACCGCTTAGCGAAGATGTATGTGGATGAAATTTTTAGCGGTTTGGATTATGCGACTTTTCCTAAAATAACCAATATTGAAAATCGTATGAAAGTTAGTGAAATGGTGTTGGTGGATGAGATTACTCTGACTTCCACTTGTGAACACCATTTTGTCACAATTGATGGTAAAGTGGCGGTAGCGTATTACCCGAAAAAATGGGTGATTGGTTTATCTAAAATTAATCGTGTCGTACAATTTTTTGCACAACGTCCTCAAGTGCAAGAGCGTTTTACCGAACAAATTTTGACTGCGTTCCAAACGATTTTAGAAACCGAAGATGTGGCGGTTTTTGTTAAAGCAACGCATTTTTGTGTGAAATGCCGTGGCGTTAAGGATACCAATAGTTATACGGTGACTTCCGCATTCGGTGGTGTTTTCTTGGAAGATCGAGAAACGCGTAAAGAATTTTTAAATTTAATCAATAAATAATCAGGTGGGCGAAAGCCCACTTTTGCTATATGAAGCAATAAAGATCGTAACAAGCGGTCAGAAATAAGAGAAATTTTACAAATGAAAATAGCGTTAGGCATTGAATATGACGGTAGCCGTTATTTCGGCTGGCGGCGTCAAGACGAAGTAGAAAGCGTGCAACAAAAGTTGGAAAAGGCATTATCGGTTGTTGCTAATGAATCTATAGAGGTTTTTTGTGCTGGTCGAACTGATTCCGGCGTACATGGTACGGGGCAAGTGGTACATTTTGAAACGGAGGCAATGCGCCCGTTGCAAAGTTGGTGTTTCGGTACTAATGCGAATTTGCCGGATGATATTGCGGTGAAATGGGCAGTAGAGGTCAGCGAAGATTTTCACGCCCGTTTTAGCGCCACGGCAAGACGTTATCGCTACATCATTTTTAATAACAAACTGCGTTCGGCAATTTTGCCGAAAGGTGTGTCACATTATCATCATGAATTAGATCATCAAAAGATGCACGAAGCCGGTCAGTTCTTACTGGGCGAGAATGATTTTAGTTCATTCCGTCGTCGCAAAATGCCAATCGCATACGCCTTGGCGTAATATTCATCACCTGAATGTGAGCCGATTAGGTAATTATATTATAGTGGATATTCAAGCCAATGCTTTTGTGCATCATATGGTTCGAAATATTGTTGGCGACCTGATTGAAGTCGGACAGGGTAAACAGCCGGTAGAATGGATTAAATGGCTATTGGAACAACGAGATCGGACTTTAGCGTCACCAACCGCAAAAGCAGAAGGACTCTATTTGGTGGATGTACATTATCCGGAGCATTTCGGTATTCCTAAAACGGCATTAGGTCCACTTTTCCTCGAACCATAGCAAATAGACATATAACAAACAAGCGGTTATTTTTAATCAGGATTTTGCAAAATCTTGAGAAAAATAACCGCTTTTTATGCTTTGAGAGCGTTATTCTACTTGGAATAGGAACGGATTTAAGCCGCTACGAGCTAATCCTTTTTGTTCCATTTCAGCATCTAATACTAAGGTTGCTAAATCATCGGCAACCGGTTCTACATGCGGATCTTTTTCTTGATAAAGCACTTTTAGATAGCTCTCACAATCGCCACAACTTTCTGCTTTCACCGCCGCTTCTACGCTATCAATACTCCAATAATCCAATTTACCGCTTTGGTCACAAACCGAACATTGTGAACGAGTCATATTCCATTCGCTTTCACATAATGCACAATGTAAATAACGAAGCCCTTGTGTGTCGCCAAAATGCACTACACTTGCAACTGGTGCCGAATCACATACTGGGCAAGTATGGCGTTCACCGACTTCAGTTTGCGTGTTACGTGGTAATTGTTGTGCAAGTTGTGTCCAGTAAAGGGATAATGTTGCCCATAGGAAAACGGCTTTATCTGCTCCTACGATTTCAAAACGTTCGTTAAGCAAATCATCAGCAAAGGCTTCTAATTCGGAAACGGACGATTTTTCTAGCAGTTCGATTGTCGCTAGCATTGTGTCGTTTGCATAAGGTTTAAATTTATCGATTAATGCGAGTAAGATTTCTCGCCATTCCTCGCTTCTTTGGAAAGTCTTGGCATTTAAAGGTTTTTGACCATTTGTTGTTTGAACGCAAGCGGTAAGTTTTTCCGCATAATTTGCAATCGGACGATTTTCCAATAAGTCGAGTTGAACCTCGGAAAGATTCGTCGCAAATTCTAAATAATCGCCGAAAGGGTTATTTTCTGCTAAATCTCTTAATCGTTTTGCTCGGCGAAAATAGAGATTCTTTGGGTTGGCAAAGAGCAGAGGGGGATTTTGAAATGAACTTGCGGCTTGTTTAATTTCATTTTCAGGTAAAATTCTAATACTCATATTATTTTCTCTCGTTAAATCTTGCTAAATTCCCTTAAAAAAGAAATTTAGCAAGCATTTAAAAATAAAGTGCGGTAACTTACCGCACTTTAGATAACTTAGGGATAGAATCAGTTATTTTTTGACCTGATTTTCAATTTCAGGAAGAACTTCTTCTTTAAACCATTTCGGGTGATGTTTTTTCGCCCAGCGAACCGTTACCCAACCTTCAACCATTCCGGTAATTGAACCTTTCACCCAGAATGCCATATACATATGTACAAGAATACCGGTAAATAATGCAAAGGCACTTGCAGAGTGAAGCAAGATTGCAATACGTAATGTAGTAATTGAGAAGTTAGCAGAGAAATATTTTCTCCACATAATAATACCTGTAATTAAGAGGGTGAACATCGCTAAAATCAAGGTCCAGAATAACATTTTCTGACCGAGATTATATTTACCGTTATAAGCAACGGCATGTTCGTTACCTTTTAATACTTCAACAATCCCTTTTGCCCAACGAATATCGTTTTTCTCCGGAATATTATGATGCCAATAGATAAATGCCATAATAATAAACGCAGTAAACATCACGATACCGGTAAATGGATGGACAGCACGAGCCAGTTGCGGTGTACCTAAGATCTCAGTTAACCATGCAAAATCCGGGAAGAAAAATGCTACGCCGGTAAACATGGTTAAGAAGAATGAGATAACTAAGAACCAGTGGCTCACACGGGCAAGCGGTTTATGACGAACGATTTTCGTATCATTCGTAATCTCTAATTTCTTACTCATGTTTATCTCCTTCCTCATGATGATCTTCCACGTCTTCTTCAACGTTCGGACCAATCGTTACATAGTGGGCAACTTCAGCGAGGGCAAGACCACCCATTGCGATCGCCGCAACCGGTTTTAAGACATCTTTCCAAAGCGTAATAGTCGGATCAATACTTGGATCTTTCGGTAAGCCTGAATATAACTCTGGTTTATCGGCATGATGTAATACGTACATTACGTGCGTACCACCCACACCTTCAGGGTTATAAACACCAGCATTTTCGTAGCCACGGCTTTTCAGTTCCGCAACACGTTGTTCGCCATAATGAAGCATCTCTTCTTTGGAACCGAAACGAATTGCACCAGTCGGACACGTTTTTACACACGCCGGCTCTTGGCCTACATTTACACGGTCAACGCAAAGGGTACATTTATATACACGGTTATCTTTATCGTTCATACGTGGAATATTGAACGGACAACCGGCAATACAGTAACCGCAACCGATACATTTATCGGATTGGAAATCAACAATACCATTTGCATATTGAATGATTGCACCCGGAGCAGGGCAGGCTTTTAAACAGCCCGGTTCTGCACAGTGCATACAACCGTCTTTACGGATTAACCATTCTAAGCGATCATTTTCTTCCACTTCATTGAACTTCATAACCGTCCATTGCTCGGCATTTAGATCAATCGGGTTATCGTAAACACCTACACATTCTTGTGGAGCAGTACGGAGGTCATTCCATTCGGAACAACCTACCTGACACGCTTTACAACCGATACACGTTGAGACATCGATAAGTTTAGCGACTTCTACTACACCACCGGTACGAGCCTGAGGTGGTGGCGTAACAAATGAAGTGGCTGAGATTTTAATAATGTTTTGGTCTTGAACTGCTGACATTATGCCACCTCCGACACTTTCTCAATGTTAACAAGGAACGTTTTGTATTCCGGTGTTTGCGTATTCGCATCACCGACACGACCGGTTAAACTATTTGCTAAGTAACCTTTTTTACCCACAGTTGCAAAGCCACCGTGAATTGGAATACCTACAGTATGGATAGTTTTTCCGTCTGCTTCGACAGAACGTACACGTTTCGTGACCACAACTTTAGCTTTAATAAAGCCACGTTTTGAACTCACTTTAACAGTATCACCGTTTGCAATACCTTTTTCTTTTGCTAATGCTTCACCGATTTCAACAAATGGTTCAGGTTGTGCAATAACATTTAGCATTGATTGTTTAGTCCAGAAGTGGAAATGTTCCGTTAAACGGTAAGTTGTGCCGACATAAGGGAATTCATCTGCTGTACCGAAACTTGCTTTATCGCTTTCCAAAATACGAGTCACCGGATTTTGTACCACATTCGGGTGAAGTGGATTCGTACCAATTGGACTTTCAATTGGTTCATAGTGTTCAGGGAACGGGCCATCGACTAATTTATCGATTGCAAATAAACGACTTACCCCTTCCGGTTGCATAATGAATGGACTTACATTACTATTTGGCGGTGCAGTTCCGAAGTCTGCCACATCAATATAGTTCCAGTTTTTACCATTCCATTTTACAAGCTGGCGTTTCGGATTCCACGGTTTACCGGATGGATCGGCACTCGCACGGTTATAAACGATACGACGGTTTGCCGGCCATGCAAATGCCCAACCTAACGTATTACCTAAACCTGATGGGTCAGAATTATCACGGTTTGCCATTTGGTTACCTTTTGGTGTCCATTGACCGGTATAGATCCAGTTACCTGAAGACGTTGTTCCATCATTGCGAAGTTGTGCGAATGAAGATAGTAATTCGCCTTTTTTCACTAAAACTTGACCGCTTGTTG
The DNA here is from genome assembly GCF_029774155.1 of Actinobacillus arthritidis. Classification (NCBI taxonomy): domain Bacteria; kingdom Pseudomonadati; phylum Pseudomonadota; class Gammaproteobacteria; order Pasteurellales; family Pasteurellaceae; genus Actinobacillus; species Actinobacillus arthritidis. Next base: position 530,837 of record NZ_CP103833.1, read on the forward strand.
GATCAATGATGTCTTCTAAGGCATAACCGTTAATTTCTTTCGCTAACTCATCAGCTTTTGGTTCTGCTGGATTTGCATAGTTCCAAGCCATTGCCTCAATCGTATCAATCGATTTACCGCCTTCATGGTGATACATTTCTAACATCACTTCACGAATTTCTGAAAGAATATCCACATCCGGTTTTGCTTCTTTTGGTGGTTCAGCCGCTTTCCAGTGCCATTGTAACCAACGACCTGAGTTTGCAATCGAACCGTCTTCTTCCGCAAAACATACGGTTGGTAAACGGAATACTTCCGTTTGAATGTCTGCCGGATTGACATCATTCATCTCACCATGGTTTTGCCAGAAGTTAGATGTATCTGTTTCTAACGGATCTAAAATGACAAGGAATTTTAGCTTGCTTAAACCTTTACGGACTTTATTCGAATCCGGATAAGATGCAATCGGGTTATAACCTTGGCAGATATAACCGTTAACTTTTCCCTCTACCATCATATTGATGTATTGCATTGGGTCGAGTTTTTTCGGTAACTGTTTTGGTAAATTATGGAAACCGTATTCATTTTCAGCAGTTGCTTTGTCGCCATAGAATGATTTAAGCAAACTGACTAAGAATTTCGGTGTGTTTTGCCAATAGTTTACCTGACCTTCAGCCGTTGTTTTCGGTGTAATACGTTTTAAAAACGCATCTAATGACGCATCGTTTTCTGTCGGAAGCGGCATATAACCGGTTAACATTGATGGGAATAACCCCATATCTGTAGAACCCTGTACGTTTGAGTGTCCGCGTAATGCATTTACACCGCCACCAGCCATACCGATATTACCAAGTAGTAATTGGATAATTGCCATTGAACGGATATTTTGTGTACCGACAGAGTGCTGTGTCCAACCTAACGCATATAAGAAGGTAGTTGTACGCTCAGGCGTTGCAGTTGAAGCGATAGTTTCCGCAAATTCTAAGAAGGCTTTTTGCTTCGTACCGCAGATACGTTCTACCATTTCCGGTGTGTAACGTTCAACGTGTGCTTTTAATAAATTAATAACACAACGAGGATCTTGGAATGTTAAATCACGTTTCGGCTGACCGTTTTCATCAAGTTGATAAGACCAAGTTGATTTATCGTATTGGCGAGTTTCCGCATCGTAGCCGGAGAATAAACCGTCTTCAAATTTGAAGCCTTCGTTTACTAAGAAACTTGCGTTGGTATAGTGTTTAACGTATTCGTGTTGAATTTTATCGTTCGCTAACAAGTAACGGATCACACCTAATAACATTGCGATATCGGTACCCGAACGAATCGGTGTATAGAAATCTGCAACAGATGCCGTACGGTTAAAGCGTGGATCAACCACCATTAACTTCGCACCGTTTTGTTTTTTCGCTTCGATTGCCCAGCGGAAACCGACAGGGTGTGCTTCAGCGGCATTACCGCCCATTACGACCACGACGTCCGCATTTTTGATATCAACCCAGTGATTTGTCATGGCACCGCGACCAAATGTTGGAGCAAGACTTGCTACCGTTGGTCCGTGTCAGGTACTCGCTTGGTTGTCTAAATAGAGCATACCGAGAGAACGACCCCACTTATGCGTGAGGTAACAGGTTTCGTTACTTGCGGCAGAGGCACATAACATACCTGTGGTGAGCCAACGGTTTACCGGTGTACCGGCTTCGTTGGTTGCTTGGAAGTTCGCATCACGGTCTTCTTTCAACAGTTTTGCAATTTTATGAATAGCATCATGCCATGAAATGCGTTCCCATTTATCAGAACCCGGAGCGCGATATTCTGGATATTGTAAACGGTTTGGACTGTTCACAAAATCTAAAACACCTGCACCTTTAGGGCATAACGCACCACGACTTACCGGATGATCCGGATCACCTTCAACGTGGAATAATTTACCACGTGAATTCATTGCACCGTCACCCATGCTGTACATCAGCATACCGCGACCTACGGCGCAATATGTGCAAGATTGGCGAGTTTCTTTTGCACGCAAAAGTTTATACTCACGAGGGGTCGCTAATGCGGTTGCCGGTGCAAAACCTAACATTGCCGCAGAAGTACCTGCCATACCACCTGCACAGATCTTAAAGAACTTACGTCTAGAGACCTGCATAATCACTCCTAATTAAACATTAATAAGATAATTAATGTGAATGTAAATAACTCAGAATCTTTAACTGTAACATACACTTAAAGTAAAAGTTATTATTGACCTTTATAGATAATAAGCTATACCCAATCGTAAGTAAAAACAGCTTTATTTGCACTTAATTTGATATAGCTTAAATATTCGGTATAACACACTTGGATTTAAAAACTCGAGTGTATATTTTGCAAGAATTTAACAACTTTTATGCTGGAATTGCAAGTAAAACAATCTTTTTTGTTAAAAAAATGTTAAGTGAATTGAGAGTGATTCTTATTAGACTAATTTTAGTTGGTATATAAAGTAGAATCTAACTTTTAAGGTTTAAATCCCCTTAAAAAATTGTAGAATAGTTGAGCCTAATTTTAGGCTCAATAGTTCCTAATACAAATGAGAATATAGATGTTTAGCACTATAAAAAAAGAGGCAATAAAATGCCAAACCAATATCACGCCATTTAGTTTATCTACAATTCAAGACGATTTAATCAATGAAGTACCTGTTGCACTTGTTTATAACGGTATTTCTCACGCGGTAATGATGACAACACCGCAAGATTTGGAAGATTTTGCATTAGGCTTCTCATTGGCAGAAGGTATTTTAACCGATAAAAAAGAATTGTACGGATTGGATGTGATTGAGCAATGTAATGGCATTGAAGTACAAATGGAGATTGCTACCCGCCAATTTGTTGCACTAAAAGAAAAACGTCGTTCAATGACTGGTAGAACTGGTTGTGGTATTTGTGGAGTAGAGCAGTTAGAGCAAGTCAGTCAAAGTTGTCAATTTTTACAAAAAAATAACCGCCTGCAAGCGGTTAACCCACAGGTATTTGATGATTGCTTGCAACAACTTGAGCAAGCCCAACAACTGGCACAGCAAACAGGTGCAAGCCATGCGGCGACATTTTTTCTCCACAAGGCGAATTACTCGCCATTCGAGAAGATGTCGGCAGACACGTTGCACTAGATAAACTGATCGGTTGGTATGCGAAAGCAGGAGAACCGCTTGGTTTTGTATTTGTGACTAGCCGTGCCAGTTTTGAAATGGTACAGAAATGTTTGGCGGTCGGTATCGAAATGTTATGTGCAATTTCAGCAACAACAGCTTTAGCGGTTCAAATTGCTCAAGAAAATGATTTTACGTTGAGTGCATTTACTCGTAAAGGTAAAGCAACAATCTATTCCGGTCAAAAACGCTTGTGGTTGGAGAATGAATAGTATGGAGATTGCTCTATTATTAGCCGAGAAAATTACCCAGTTAACTATTATTGTATTACTCGGTTATTTATTGGTGAAGCTGAAATTGCTGACTTCGGAACAAAGCTACCCAATTTCGGTTATCGGGCTTTATATTATTAGTCCATCAGTATTGATCTCCGCTTTTCAAATTGAATATTCGGATGCGATTCTACATGGTTTATATCTGTCCTTTGGTTTAGCAATTCTGTTAAGTGGGTTACTCATTTTAATTAGTAAAATTTTAAAACCGATTTTTAAATTAGATAACCTAGAATATGCTACTGCGATCTATTCTAATTCAGGGAATTTGATTATTCCGTTAGTCGCTTCGTTGTTTGGCAATGAATGGGTCATTTATACGACCGGTTTTATGGTCGTACAAAATTTCTTGTTTTGGTCACATTTGCGAATGTTATTGTGCGGTAGAGGTAATGTATCCTTGAAAAAGATATTTACCAATATCAATATTATTGCCATTTTTATCGGTATGTTATTGTTTCTGTTACAAATTAAGTTACCGAGTGTGATTGCGGGAACATTAGCTTGGCTCGGCGATATGATTGGACCGATGGCGATGTTAGTCGCAGGAATGTTAATTGCTTCGATTCCACTAAAAGAAATTATGACGGATAAACGCATTTATTTGGTCGCTTTTTTACGTTTGATTTTTATTCCGCTAATTATATTAGTGATGATCAAAACATTCGATTTTGGTAGCCTCGTAGCAGAACATGGTGCAACCATTGTGATGATTAGTTTTTTAGCAACGATCAGTCCTTCGGCGACAACCGTAACGCAAATGGCGGTGGTATATAAACAAGACGCAAGAAAAGCCAGTGCGATTTATGGCGTAACCACTTTACTTTGCGTATTCACTATGCCGCTGATTATTGCCCTATACCAATGGCTATAAGCGAAAGCAAGCGGTTTGTTTTGTAAGGTATGTTGATATTGTATATCGTTATACGACGATGAATATTAAATCTAGTAGTCTTGTTTATAAATTAGTCTTTTTAATTATTAATGTGATGAAGTTCACATTATTAGCATAATAAAAAAGGGAAAAACGTTTTCCCATATTTTTTCTTTTTCTACCTCTTTATAGTCGAATCTCCATATCAATCTTAGGAGGTTATTATGCTTTCAATTATTGCTTTGTTTATAGTATTTGCAACTGGGTATTTCATTATTAAGAAATATAATACACAGGCTATTCTTTTATTTTCAGGTTTATTAATGATTTGTATCGGTATTATTGGAGAGAGTTCGCAATTTTTACCGAAAGGAACGCTATCTTCAGGAGTCGCAGTCATTGATTTATTTCTAGTCATTAAAGCTCTTAGTGCGAAATCTGTAGCAGAAATTGGTTTAATTATTATGGCTACAGGAGGATTTGCCAAATATATGGGGCATATTGGAGTCGCGAATGCATTAGTGAAAGTTGCGATAAAACCCTTATCTTACATAAGAAATCCTTATATTTTATTAGGTTTAACCTATATTGTTGGACAAGTTCTAAATGTTTTTATTCCAAGTGCAGTTGGCTTAGCTATGTTGCTATTAATTGCTCTTTACCCTGTTTTAGTTTCGATAGGGTGTACACCAGCTTCTGTTGCCGCAGTATTAGCAACAAGTGCTTGTTTAGATTTAGGACCTGCTTCGGGTGCATCTAATAAAGTCGCTGAAATCATTGGTATAGATCTTGCTAGCTATTTTATTGATCATCAACTAATGGTGGGAATTATTACTGCAATAGTAATCGCTATATTGCATATGGTTACACAGAAGTTTTTTGATAGAAGAGACCAATTAAATGGTGTTGAATATAAATTAGACATAAATAAAGAGGAACAACGAGCCATACCAATATATTTCGCTATTTTGCCTATCTTACCTCTTGCCCTATTACTCACTTTTAGTAAATTCTTGGTTACATCCATCAAAATAGATGTTGTGACAGCAATGTTTTTGTCTCTTGCTGTAGCAATGTTATTTGACTTTATTTACTCTAGAGATGGTAAGAAAGTCGTCGCTTCATTAAAAGTTTATTTACAAGGTATGGGAGATGTATTTGCTAGTGTTGTGTCTCTGATTATTGCAAGACAAGTATTTGTTGTTGGTTTAGAAACTATAGGATTTATCGATGGGCTAATGCATTTATCGGAACATTTTGGATTAAATTCATCGATGATGATCGTATTACTTGTTTCTATTATTGGTATTGTAACTTTATTATCTGGTTCGGGTAATGCAGCTTTCTTTAGCCTTGGAAGCCTGGCACCTACAGCGACCACTAATTTAGGTATTTCTACGGCTACATTAGCAATGCCAATGCAACTATCAGCGGGTATTTTCCGATCTTTCTCACCAGTGTCGGGTGTAGTACTAGCTTGTGCTGGCGTTGCCAATATCTCTCCGATTGAATTAGTAAAACGCACTACGATTCCAATGGTAGGCGGTTTATTGGCAACCATTATTTCATCAATTATTTTAGGTTAAGGAGAAGAATATGAATATCCATTCTGCGATTTCCGTTTTTGATACATATATGTATTCTCCACTCTTTACTCAAACTGAAATGAAGAAAATTTGGTCGGAAGAGTACCAAATAAAATGTTGGTTACAATTTGAAAAAACTGTTGCTAAGGTACAAGCAAAATTAGGAATCATTCCGTATGAAGCTGTGCCGGCAATTCAACTTGCTTGTGATAACTTAATAATTGATTGGTTACGTCTCTCGGAAGAAACGCAAGTCGTTGGGATGCCGATTAAGCCAATTATCGATCAAATTACTGATAATGGAGATGAACTAGTAAAAAAATATTTACATTGGGGATGTACTACACAGGATTTGTTGGATAGTTCTTTAGCTATACGGTTACGGGAAAGCTTGATTCTCATTCGAAATCAATTAATTAATTTAGGAGAACAATTAGAAGATTCTATACTGAAACATCAGCATACTGTTATGGTTGCCAGAACAAATGCTATAGATGCTTCCGCAACTACTTGGGGATTACAAGTAAGTTCTTATTTAAATGAAATCTGTAGACATATCATTCGCCTAGATCAACTCTATCCAAGAGTTATTGTAGGTATGTACGGTGGGGCTGTTGGCAATTTGGCTTCGGTCGGAGATTTAGGGATGGAAGTCAGAAACCAGTTGTGTATAGAGTTAGGATTAGCTGTTCCAAAAGGTTTAAATAATGCTAGTCAGGATCAAAATGTTGAAGTAATACAGTTTTTCGCTCTTATTCATGGTACGTTATGTCGTATAGCAAATGATATTGAAATAATGTGTAGAACACCTATTTATGAAGCTTCTGAGGGACAGAAAGGTGGAGGTTCAAGCACGATGCCACACAAAACTAATCCGCGTGATTGTAATATGTTACAAACTCTTTCACGTATGGGATGGATGTATGCTTCGGGAGCCCCAAATATGTTAGATCAGCAAGACGTGCGCTCAGCTTCAATGCGTATGTTAAGTTGGAATATGATGCCGGAAGCCTGTTTAGCTATATCAACTGCGTTATGTCGAGCAGAACAACTATTTAAAAATTTAATTATCAATACTGACCGAATGAGAGAAAATTTTAATGCCTCTTATTATTTTATTATGTCAGAATCAGTTATGATGACATTAGCTGATAAAATAGGACGTCAATCTGCTTATAAATTAATGCAAAAAGTCTTATCTGGTAATAATAAACTTCAATCAATGATGGATTTATTGTTATGTAACCAAGAGATCAATAAAGTTTTAAGTGCAGATGAAATAATGAGTGCTTGTGAGCCTATGAATTATTTAGGTTGTAATGATCAATTAATTCAAGAAAGCCTAGTTAGTTTTAATCAGCTTAAGAAGTAATACTAGAGTCCACTTTATACAAAGTGTAAAGAGAAGATAATGAGAAAAATTAATGCACTAACATTGCAAGATTATCATGAACTAGCAGAGAAACTAGATAAATTGACCGATGCTGAATTACGTTTAACTCATTATCTTCAATCACATTTTAGTGAATTGATGTATTGTAGTATTACTGACATCGCAATAAATGCAAATGTAAGTAAAGCGACTATTGGTCGTTATTTGAATAAATTGGGATTTACCGGTTATTCCTCTTTTAAAAAGAGCATAGAATTAGGACTAAAACCTAATCAATTACGTGCACCTATAACAATTCATCATCAAAAAGAGGCTAGTGAGTTTTTTAGCACGGAAAATTTGGCGAAAAAATTCAGTTGTAATATTCAGCAATTATTAACAACTTTTCTTGTTCAATTAAACTTGAATGATCTGGATATGTTAATTCACCTGCTGACTAATAAAAATAAGCGGATATTTGTCGTTGGTCCATCTTCTTCATTTGCCATGGCAAAACATTTTTCGACTTTGATAAAATATTTTCGTGATGATGTGGTATGTCTTTCACTTGATACTAGTGAATTACCAAAAGAGATGTTACATGTAAATGAGAATGATGCCCTTATTATTTTCTCTTATTACCGTTTTAATAATGTAGCGATAGAAATTGGGAAATGGTTTAAACGGAAAAATGCAACAATTGTATTAGTGACTAATTCACACTCCAATCCTTATGGAAAATTTACTGATATTCAATTTGTTTTACCTAGTGATGCCAATGCAATTTTTCAAAGTAGAATTATAGGATTTTATTTTGTAGAACTCGTGCTACACCTATGTTATGAAAAGTCGGAAGGCGAAGGAAACTTTCAAGCATTAGAAGAATTGTTCCAGTATTTTCATACTTTTTCAGGAAGTAACTAATATATTAAGTTTTTTTAATTCTTAAAAATGTTAGTAACAAAATACTATATTAAATGGTAGCGATGGATAGCCATTTTATGGAAAATATGCAAGCAAGCGAATATATGAGAAAAGAGTTGTTAAAGATTATTTAGTATAACTTTAACGACTCTTTTTATTTCAAACGTTATTTATGCTTAGATTAGAAAATATTTTCCTAAAACAGACCGCTTGTTTATGGCTTTTCAGTTGTTACTGACCTAAGTCGCCGGTGCCGAACATAATGGCGAATAGTGCCATTTGCAATTCCGCTTCCGAAACCTCTCTCCCGTTGAGCATCACTTTGCCGTTTTCAATTGCTAATGCCATTTTAATCTTTTCAGCATCTACGCTAGCTAATCCTGAGCTTTGAGCATAATGAGTCAATTCTTGTACAAGTGCTTTCGCATTTTCTTCCGCTGTTCCGGCTTGATGCTCCGGATAAAGCGTTAACCACTGTTTAGCCACTTCTTCACTTGCGCCTAAGTTTAGATTAACGTTTAGATTTGACGGTTTAAAGATTTTAAGCGTATCTTGGATAGATTCCGCTTGCGACATCTGTAACATATCAAATTTATCTAAATCCAGATTGAGTGAAAGCGTATTTTTCCCTTTCGCATTTTCAAGCGAAAATTCATTGATTTTTAATTTTGGCGATTGAGTCACTAATGCCATAACAATCGCTTGAATCTGTTGCTGAACTTCAGGTGATTCGCTTTCCAATTTATCTGAAAGTACCCTCAAATCGTTAAATGCTTTTGCATCAACCTCCATTGAAATATCCGTTTGGATCTTACCTAAGTCAGCGGTTTTATTGTTCTCAGCTAGATCCGCTTTTACCGAAAAATTACCAGAACTTAACAGTCGCCCATTCTCAATTTTACTGTTACCTTTAGAGATAAACTCATTGAGATTGACTGTTTGATTATTCTCGGCAAAGAGTGCTAGCTTTTTAAATGAAAGGTGATAGTCACCAATGCCTTGTAAGGTTGGATATTGCTTATCTTTGACATAATTCGCATCGTAATTTAAGTCAGTAATTTCAATTTTTTCGTGGTTTTGTTCAGGGTTAGCATCGGCATTTTTGAATCTAATTAAATCCGCAGTGAATTTCTGTTTGCCGAAACCACTATAATCACCTTCAAAGTGAATTTTTGAGGTTTCAACCTTATCCGTTTTGACCGGATTCAGTGTTGCATTCCCTGCAACCTCACCGGAATAGTTTACATCGGTTACGGCTGTGAGTACGTCATTATTGGCAAAATAGGTTTTAATTTTTTCATCAACTGCCGAAATATGCGTTTCTCCACTTAATAACATCGGCATCAAATTGCCTTTCATTAAGCGATTAAGCGGAATTGGACCATGATAAACTTTGTCATTGCCTTTAAAGGTTAACGTTGCATCACTTTCTTTAATATTAACTTGATATTGAACCTCTGAACTGAAAATCCCTTTAGTCAATTTCACATCACTAATATTGGCATCAATGCTATAAATATTAAGTGATTTTAAATGATGATTAGCTTGTTCAAGTAGCTGTGGATAGCGTTGTTCAATTTGGTTGCCCGTATACCACGCACCACCGGTTGTCATTGCGGCTAAAGCAACAATAATAGAAACTGCAACGGTTGATTTTTTCATTAGTTAATCCTTAAGTAGTGAAAGAAATAATGTATAGATTCTAATAAAAAAACAGGTCTTTGTAAAAGACTAGTTTTTTAGTCAACTATTTTAGTTTTCAGCTTGTTGTATCAACCATTCGCAAGGTTCAAATCGCTTACCGAATTGCTTACGATGAAGCTGTAATTGACGTACAATTTCTTTTGCACCGATTTTCTCTATATAAGCATAGATACCACCACGGAATGCTGGAAATCCCGTACCGAGTACAGAAGCAACATTCCCTTCATCCGTAGATGAAATAACGTTATCTTGCAAGCACCAAGTCGCTTCATTAATCATTCGCAAAACACAACGGCGTGCAATTTGTTCAGATTCCAAATCATTACGAGCAATGGTTTCCATCACGTGGTAAATACTTTTATCTTCCTGTAAGCGTTCGCCGAAACGGTCATACATATAAAATCCCCGTTTATTTTTACAGCCTTTGCGTTCGTTTCTGACTAATAGATCAACGCTATCCGGTAAATTAAATCGGGAGCCTAATTCACGGACTAATGCTGGATTAGATTTAACCAATACGTCCAGCCCCATTTCATCGATCATCGCCAGAGGGCCTAACTTAAAGCCAAATTCTTGTAACGAGCGGTCGATAAATTCAATTGATTCACCGTCAATTAAACATTGAATTGCTTCAAGTAATAATGGCGTCAAGATTCGATTAATGAAAAAACCTTGTTTATCTGCAACTAAGAACGGTACTTTTCCTTGCTGAATAGCAAAATGAATCGCTGTTGCAATCGTATGTTCGCTGGTTGTGGTATGCGGTATAATTTCCACTATTTTTTGTTTAGTCACCGGACTAAAGTAATGTAGGCCAATGACATTTTCCGGACGTAGCGCATGAGTAGCAATATCTTTAATAGCTAAGGTCGAGGTATTTGTCGCAAAAATGGTATGTTTACTATAATAATTTTCACTCTCTAATAACATTCGTTGCTTAAGTGCGAGATCCTCATATACTGCTTCAATTACGAAATCAGTTGATTTGGCCGCCACTAAACGTTCGCCACCAGTAATGAGATTCATTCTTTGGAGCATTTCGCCGTGATTTAATTGATTGTTATCTACGGCTTTTTGCATTAATTCAAAGCTGGTCCGTAATGCTTTACGAATTTCAGAGGGATGAATGTCCTTAATACGCACCGGAACTTTAGCATTATTGGCGGTTAAATAAGCAATACTGGCTCCCATATAACCTGAACCTAAAATACTTACTTGAGTGATATCGCGAACGTTACCACGAATACGATATTTATCTTTCATTGCTCGTTCGGTTTTCTTTAATTCAATTAATACTTTTGAGCTTTCCGTATTAAATAATTCCACAAAGGCTTGCTGTTCAAGAATTAAACCTTGTTTAAAATGCGGCTCTTTAAGTAATTCGATCAATTTAGCGACCGCAGGGTAGTTACCGAATGTGTCAAGCCAAATTAAGTTTTCGGTACGATCTAAAAACTTGTTACGGAATAATTTGTTGCCCTCTAATTGTTTACGCCACTTTTTGAAGAGGGTAAGCGGTCGTTTATGATCGGTTTTTTGTATTTTACCGCTATGTAATAATTGGTAAGCCGTTGCCAGTAATTTTGTATTAGGCACTAGTTGATCCACTAATCCTAAAGATTTTGCGGCTGTCGCATCAATTTTTTTACCGGATAACAATAAAGGTGTCGCATTTTGTAAACCAATCAAACGAGGTAAACGTTGCGTTCCTCCGGCAAAGGGTAAAAGCCCTGAGCGGACTTGTGGCATTGCAAATTGAGTATGTGGCTCATCGCTGGCAATTCGATAATCGCAGGCTAAAGCAAGTTCTAAACCGACACTAAAGCAATTACCATCAATCGCCGCAATAATCGGTAATTTAAGCGTATTGAGTTCTCGCATGATAGCTTGAGCATTTTGTGAAAAGGCGAATAACTGTTCATCCGTTTTTTGTTTGAGAATACTGGGTTTTAAGCCTTGGATAAAATTATTCTGACGAGCGGAAATCAGAATTGCACCTTGAGCTTGTTGGTAAATAAGCGTACCGATTACATCACGTAATTGCTCTGCAAAGTTTTCGGTTAACCAGTTGGCATCATTATCAGCGGAATGGATACGAATGATGGCAATTCGATTATCATCCACTTCCACCTGAAACATTGGCGGTTGAATTAATTGTTCTGTCATAATCTATCCTTATTCGCTTTCTAGTACCATTGTCGCCCCTAATCCACCTAAACCGCTTGAGGCAACTAATGAAATACCGCCGCCTTTACGTTTAAGTGCATAGAGTGATTGAATAACCGTACGTAGGCTGGTTACTGCACGAGGATTACCAAAAGCAATAGAACCGCCCAAATGATTGAATTTGTCCATATCAATTTTACCTAAACAAGCGGTACGATTTAGCTGATTTTTAGCAAAGTCATTTGATTCAAATAAACGGATATTCGCCAAGATTTGGCTAGCGGATGATTCGTGAATATCAATATAATCCATATCTTGTAAACTTAATTCTGCTCGATCTAAAGCCTGTGAGCTGGCAATTGTCGCACCGGCAAACATATCTTGCCAAATATCATTACCGGTAATCGCATAGCTACGAATATAGCCTAAAGGCGTTAAGCTGAGTGCTTTTGCTTTCGACTCATTCATCAGTAATACGGTCAGCTGCTCCGTCCATCGGTTGTGGCATATTAGCTTCAGTGACTGTGGCATATTCTTTATTCACAATTGGTGAGAATCGTTGATAATAGCTTTCTCTAGTCGCGCGGAAATTAAGGTATCTGATACCACAAAATCTTTATAAGGACGAGGAAATGACGGCATCACTTCTTCTTTTAACAGTCCAATTTTCCACGCATCGGACGCTCTTTGATTGGAAAGACGAGCATATTCGTCTTGTTCTGCACGGCTAATATTATAATCTTGTGCCATCTGTTCCGACACTTCGGCTACTGACATTTGGGTAGTAAAATCTCTTAAATTCACACCGTGAGGTTTCAGATCTTTCCACGAAAAATGACGAAAACGGCGGTATTTTTCCTCAAGCGATCCTGTGGCAAAAATAGATTTCAAATTATAAATCACGCGAGGGCTAAGGCTTAACGGTGCATTTGAAATGGAATCCGCACCACCGGCAATGCCGGCATTAATTGAGCCGCTGACAATACTGCCAGCAACATTGGCAATCGCTTGCAAGCCGGATAAACACGAACTACTGATACTATAAGACTGTAATTTAGGTATATTCAGTGCCAAGGCGATTTCTCTTGCTGGATTAGGAATATCGGGCTGTTGAATAACTTGTCCGAAAACAAGCTGTTCGATTTCATTGTGTTCAATTGCCGTACGGCTGAGTAATTCATTGGTTACAATTGTGCCAAGACTAGTCGCATAAGCGTCTTTAAACCCAGTATCTTTACGAGCAAAAGGGGTTCTCAGTCCGGATACAATTGCAACACGCTCACCTTTTGTGGTCAGTAAGTGCTGATTCGGCATTATTTATCCTTATCGGGAGGGGATTAGAATTGTAAAGGCGATATTGTAACACCGTTAGTTTGAAAATAAATAACGGATATGTAACGCTAAAGAGGGAATTAATAAGAGAGGAAGGGGATGGATAAACACAAGCGGTCGCATTAACACTTTTCTTTGCAACAAAATAGGGAAATTTGACCGCTTTCTGAGGATAGAACTATTCGGTTTTATCTTTAAATTCACATAAATCTTCGATAATACAAGACCCACAACGAGGTTTTCGGGCTATACAGGTATAACGTCCGTGTAGAATTAGCCAATGGTGAACATCGACTTTAAATTCTGGCGGTACGACTTTGAGCAGTTTTTCTTCCACTTTGACCACATCTTTTCCCGGTGCAAATCCAGTACGGTTTGATACACGGAAAATATGCGTATCCACCGCAATGGTCGGATGACCGAATGCTGTATTCAGCACAACGTTTGCCGTTTTTCGCCCAACGCCGGCAAGTGCTTCTAAGGTCGCTCGATTTTCTGGCACTTCACCGTTATGTTTTTCAATCAGATCTCGGCAAGTTTTAATAATATTTTCCGCTTTACTGTTAAATAACCCAATGGTTTTAATATACTCTTTTAAACCATTCACGCCTAAATCTAAAATAGCTTGCGGTGTATTGGCAATTGGAAATAGTTTATCCGTTGCTTTATTGACCCCTTTATCGGTTGCTTGAGCGGAAAGAATTACCGCAATCAATAACTCAAACGGATTACTGTAATTCAATTCGGTAGTTGGATGGGGATTTTCATTACGTAAACGGGTTAATATTTCAATTCGTTTTGCTTGATTCATTTAGATTCCTAGAAAAGATAAAAATCCTTGTTCATATAACATTTTGACAACCATTAAAAATGACATCGTCACGAGCATTGGGCGAATCAATTTCTTACCTTTGGTCACCACCATTCTTGCACCTAAAGTACCACCGATAAATTGACCAATCATCATAATAAACCCAATTTTCCATAAAACTGCACCACCTAATATAAAAAAGATAAGTGCGGCAAAGTTAGAAGTAAAGTTTAACACTTTGGCGTGGGCGACTGCTTTCGGTAAATTAAAGCCAAGTAATAAGATAAATGCTAGTGTAAAAAACGAACCGGTGGCTGGTCCGAACATTCCGTCATAAAAACCGATGCCGGCGGCACTAAAAGCAAATAGCGGGAAGCTGATGCGTTGTTTTCTATCTTCATCACCGACATTCGGGCTAAATAAAAAATAAATACCGATAATTAACACTAAAAATGGTAATAACATTTTTAATGAATTGACATCAATCATTTGTATGAAGATTGTACCGCAAGCCGCACCGATAAAGGTCAATAGAATCAATAGGGAAATTTGTCTGAGATTAACTGCTTTTTGGCGAATAAAATATAATGATGCAGAAAATGAACCGCCACAGGCTTGTAATTTATTTGTGCCAAGTGCCATCGTCGGCGGTATACCGGCTGAAAGTAAAGCTGGAATAGTCAGTAAACCGCCACCACCGGCAATCGCATCAATAAAGCCGGCAACCGTTGCAATGCCGAATAACATAGCTAAAACATCAAACGAAAGTTCCATAAAAATCCTTTTATTTTAATAAATAACCATTTCATCGATATGCACCGCAACTGAACCAAATTCATAACCAAGCAAGGATTCAATCTCTGCGGATTTTTTTCCTTTAATCCGAATTAACGCATCGCTGTTATAACGAGCGAGTCCTAATGCGAGTGCTTTACCTTCTTGGTTAAAAATTTTAACCACTTCGCCACGGCTAAATACGCCATTAATTTCAGAAACACCGACAGGTAGTAATGATTTATGTTGTAACAATGCGGCTTCCGCGCCTTTATCTACCACAAGTGAACCGACTTGCGGTGCGGCGAATAACCATTGTTTACGTCCCTCCAAGCGGTCGGATTGTACTAAAAATTTACTACCAATCGCTTCACCGTTGGCTAGCTCCACTAATACATTTTCACGAGAACCGGAGGCGATGATTGTTTCAACGCCCGAACGTGTCGCAATATCGGTCGCAGTAATTTTGGTACTCATACCACCGGTACCAAGACCGGTTACGCTACCACCGGCCATTTGGCGAATTTCAGGGGTAATTTTTTCGACCACGGAAAGTAATTTTGCTTGTGGATTTGAACGGGGATCTGCATCAAATAAGCCCTCTTGATCCGTGAGTAAATAAAGCTGATCCGCATGAGCTAAAATGGCAACAAGTGCAGAAAGATTGTCATTATCGCCAACTTTAAATTCTTCGGTGGCTACTGTGTCATTTTCATTGATTACAGGAATAATTTTTTGTTCCAATAACGCATTAAGCGTATCTCTCGCATTTAAAAAACGCTCACGATCATCAATATCAGCACGAGTTAATAAAATTTGCCCGATATGAATCCCATAAATATCAAATAAATTTTCCCAAGTACGGATTAATTGGCTTTGTCCTACAGCGACAAGCATTTGTTTATAAGCTAGCGTTTTGGGTAATTCGGGATGACCTAAATAATCTCTACCGGTCGCAGTACCTCCGGATGTCACGACAATCACGCGATGATGTTGATGCAGTTGGGCGATTTGTTTGACTAATTCCAGCATATAAGGGCGACTTAAACTTTTTCCGCCGTGAGTCAGTGTGCTAGTTCCAAATTTAATTACAATTGTTTTTTGCATAGTCTTATCCCGATAAAAATTTAGCACAAAAGTATCACTTTTATCTGTTAAAATCACGCCTATTTTATTAAAAGGGAAGAAAAAATGAAGATAAGTTTAATTGTTGCTAGAACCTTAAATCACGTTATCGGCAAAGATAACCAAATGCCGTGGAGTTTACCGGTAGATTTAGCTTGGTTTCGCCAAAATACGTTAGGTAAGCCGGTCATTATGGGACGTAAAACCTATGAATCTATCGGGCGACTTTTACCGAAACGCCCAAATATTATTTTGAGTCGTTCCGGATTCTGTGTAGAAGGTGCTTATATGGCGGAAAATTTTACACAAGCGATTGAATTAGCCAAAACTTTTGCAAATACGGATGAAATTATGGTAATCGGCGGCGGAGAATTATTTAAGCAGACTATACCTGAAGCAAGCAAACTTTACTTAACAGAGATTCAAGCGGAAATAGAGGGCGATACTACCTTTGAATTTGATGAATCAAATTGGCGATTATCGGTAGAAAGATGGTCGGAAATTGATGAGCAAAACGCATATCGTTGCCATTTTATGATCTTAGAAAGGGTATGATTGTTCATTTTATAAGCTATTAATCGATCTTTACAAAACGCAAACCTTTGCATTTTTAGACCTTAAACACAAAGTAAAAAAGAAAGCGTACAATAAGTTCAATCATTTTAATAAAGGAGTAAATATGGATTACGTTGAACTTTTAGGCTATGCGGCAATGGGATTTGTCGGTTTATCTTTTGTATTAAAAGATGTGGTTAAACTTCGTTTGATTAATGCGATTGGCTGTGTGTTATTCGTTATTTACGGCTTTTTTATCGGCTCAATTCCTGTCATCGCAATGAATTTTTTTGTTGCGATGCTTAATTTCTACTTTGTGGCAAAAAATTGGAATAAACCATTAGAAGTTAATTCGTAAGATTTTATGTGAAACAGACCGCTTGTAAGCGGTCTGTTTTTGTATTAAAAGTTACCAAGAATATCAAGTGCATCACTTAATTTTTTCACAGTAAACACTTCCATACCTTTAATCGGCTTTTTAGGCACATTTCCGTGAGGAATAATCGCACGTTTAAATCCATGTTTTGTCGCTTCGCTGATTCGTTCTTGACCGCTAGGAACTGGACGGATTTCTCCGGCTAATCCGACTTCGCCGAAAACGACAAGATCCTGTGGTAATGAACGATTCCTAAAACTGGAAATTAATGCCAATATTAATGCTAAATCTGCACTGGTTTCTGTGACTTTGACTCCTCCGACGACATTCACAAACACATCTTGATCCGACATTTGTAATCCGCCATGACGATGTAAGACGGCAAGTAATAAGGACAAACGGTTATGATCTAATCCGACTGCAACACGGCGAGGATTCGCTAACATAGAATGATCAACTAACGCTTGAATTTCGACTAATAGAGGACGAGTACCCTCCCAAAGTACCATCACGGAACTACCGGGTGTTTGTTCTTCACTACGGCTAAGGAAAATAGCAGAAGGATTTTTTACTTCTCTTAATCCTTGCTCCGTCATTGCAAATACACCTAATTCATTGACTGCACCGAAACGGTTCTTTTGGTCGCGTAAAGTACGAAAACGAGAATCCGATTCTCCTTCTAATAAAATAGAGGCATCAATGCAGTGTTCCAACACTTTAGGACCGGCAAGCGTACCGTCTTTTGTAACGTGTCCAACCATAATAATCGCCACTTGGCGAGTTTTTGCATAACGAGTTAAAAACGAAGCACATTCTCGCACTTGAGAAACACTACCAGGGGAAGATTGAATATCGGCAAGGTGCATGACCTGAATTGAGTCAATCACCATAATTTTCGGCTTTTCTTGATCGGCAATATTACAGATATGTTCAACAGAGGTTTCTGATAACATCTTCAGATTTTCGGTCGGCAATCCTAAGCGATTGGCACGCATCGCAACTTGCTGTAATGACTCCTCGCCGGTCACATAAAGTGTCGGTAAATCTTTAGATAAACCGCACATAACTTGCAAAAGTAGAGTGGATTTACCAGCACCAGGGTGACCGCCGATTAATATTGCCGATCCGGGAACGACACCGCCACCGAGGACACGATCCAACTCATTAAAACCGCTACTGAAACGAGGGACTTCCTGTAAACTGATTTCAGATAAAGTTTGAACTTTTCCTGAGGTTTCTCCGGCATATCCGCTAAAACGATCGCCCTTACTTGTTTCTTTACTAGAAATTAAGCGAATTTCACTAATGGTATTCCAAGACTTACATTCTTTGCATTGCCCCATCCAGCGAGAATATTCTGCGCCGCAATCATTACATACATAAGCTGTTTTTGGTGCTTTTGCCATTTTGACCTCTAAATTGATGAAAATAGCCTAATCATAACAAAATATACTGACTAAATGAACAGTTATAAAGATATTGTTTTTGCGATGAGGATCGCAAAAGTTATTTTGTTCGCTAGTGATAGCTAATGAAATATTGCAGACTGTTTAGGCGTAATCATACGCAGAAATATTGAGATAATAAGGAACATTGTATGCAAAAAATCAGATTAATTAGACCGCTTGCTAAGGCTTTTACATTAATTGAATTAATGATCGTTATCGCGATTATTGCCATTCTTGCCACCATTGCGATCCCTTCCTATAACAGTTATACCCAAAAAGCCGCACTTTCGGAATTACTTTCCGCTTCATCTTCTTATAAAACTGATGTTGAAATTTGTGTGTATAACACCGGAGATATTAATGCCTGTAACAGCGGACAAAATGGGATTAAAAAGGATAGTGATCTTAAAAATTCAAAATATTTGAAATCGGTATCGGTAACAAATGGAGAAATAAAAGTGGTTGGGCAAGGGAGCTTGGAGAATTACAGCTATACACTAAAACCGAGTAAAAATGGACAAACTATCACGTGGGAAACGCAATGTAGTGGTGATGATACGAGTTTATTCCCGACAAACTTCTGTTCATAGCGTTAATGGATAAGGAGGAAACCAAATGCCATATTCAGTTTGTGATGTTAATAGCCAACAGGCGTTTGAAATTTCCGATGAACTTTGGCAAAAGAATTCTAATGAACGTCATATTTTATTACGTTATCTCGCTGTACCGGTTCAGGAGAATCAACACACTTTATGGTTGGCAATAGATGATATGAAAAATTTAAGTGCTTGTGAAATTTTTGCATTTATTGCACATAAACAAATTGAGCCGGTATTGGTTTCCTCCGATGAATTAAAATATCTTCTAAGTCAACTAATGCCGGAACAACATTCTGTTTATGAAGAAACCGAGTTACCTTACCA
This sequence comes from Actinobacillus arthritidis, assembly GCF_029774155.1. Classification (NCBI taxonomy): domain Bacteria; kingdom Pseudomonadati; phylum Pseudomonadota; class Gammaproteobacteria; order Pasteurellales; family Pasteurellaceae; genus Actinobacillus; species Actinobacillus arthritidis. Next base: position 550,245 of record NZ_CP103833.1, read on the forward strand.
ATCTTTAGTCGCATCGGAAAATTTAGACGTGAATGATCCGATTATCCGGAGTTTAGATAATCTTTTTAAATATAGTTTAAAACATAATGTATCAGATATTCATATTGAACCGCAAAAAGAAAAGATCATCATTAGATTACGTATTGATGGTGTTCTTTATCATTATAAATCGCTCTCAAGACAACTTTCTGAGCGAGTTATTTCCAGAATTAAGTTATTGGCGAAATTAGATATTAGTGAATCTCGCCTACCACAAGACGGGCAATTTAGCTTTAAAACAGCATTATCTGAAACACTCGATTTTCGGGTATCAAGTTTACCGACACATTGGGGAGAGAAGATTGTTTTACGTTTACAAAAAAATAAACCGACGCATTTTGATTTTCTTACGTTAGGTTTTTTAGCGGAGCAGAAAGCAAAGTTATTGAAAGCATTACAACAACCGCAAGGATTAATTTTAGTGACTGGACCTACTGGTAGCGGCAAAAGTATTACTTTATATAGTGCATTAAATTATTTAAATGACAGTTCCAGACATATTATGACTGCAGAAGATCCAGTAGAAATTGAAATCGAAGGGATCATTCAAACTCAAGTCAATTCGGCGATAGGGTTGGATTTTAGTCGTTTATTAAGAACTTTTTTACGCCAAGATCCTGATGTGATTATGTTGGGCGAAATTAGGGATAGAGAAAGTGCGGAAATTGCACTACGTGCGGCACAAACCGGACATTTAGTGCTTTCAACGTTACATACGAATGATGCACCTTCCGCAATAGAACGTTTATTACAGCTAGGCATAAAAGAATATGAGATACGTAATGCATTGCTATTAGTGATTGCTCAGCGTTTAGTCCGAAAATTGTGTTGTAAATGTGCCGGCAATGGTTGTAAGACGTGTTATCAAGGCTATAAAGGGCGTGAAGGCATTTATCAAATTTTAGCCAAAAATGGTGAGATATTTGATAAAAACACAGCTGATTTGGACTTTAAAACGTTACATCAAAGTGCGGAGCAAAAAGTCCAAGCGGGTATTACCTCGTTAGTTGAAGTAAAAAGAGTATTAGGCGATGCAGAAGCATAAAGTGTATGAATTTCGCTGGAAAGCAATAAACAAATTTCAGCAATCGCAAAGAGGATGTTTTCTTGCGGAAACACTGGAAGAGGTTGAAAATAAACTTCTTAAAAAAGGTTATACGAATATTCGTATTCAACGTAATTTTGTCTTTTCGACAAAGCCTTCCTCAGAAAGTATTACACAAGTCATCAATCAACTAGCACTATTACTAAATGCCGCAATTCCTCTGAAACAATCCCTTTGTATGGTTCAGGAAAATAGTGGCAATGTTAGACTTTATTTATGGCTTCGTGAGTTAATTGGATTAATTGAGTCGGGATATTCCTTATCAAAGGGGTTAGATAAACTTAAACTTTATTTAGTAAAAAATGAAATACAACTTATTAATATTGGCGAAAAAAGCGGACAATTAGGCGTGATATTGGCCAATATTGCACAAAGTCGTTCTCAAGCAGAAAAGTTACATAAAAAAGTAAAAAAGATAATGTTTTATCCATTAATGACATTAAGTATTTCCCTAATATTGTCTATCGGAATGTTGTTATTTATTGTCCCTCAATTTATTGAATTATATAGCGATAAAGAAAAAGTTCTTCCTTTGCTTACATCCATTCTATTTTCACTATCTGCTTTTTTGCAAACTTATGGGTTATTGATAGCATTTGCCTTTGTAGTGTTAGGTACTATGTTTATTTGGTTTGCTAAAAACAGTACATTTTTAACCGCTTTTAAATGGCGAATGTTCAGTTTATTGCCGGTATTTAATCAGATTATTACAAATTCGAGAATTGTTTTTTTTAGTCAAAATTTAGCGTTAATGTTAAAAAATCATATGCGGTTGGAAATTGCATTAAATGCGTTCCTTTCTGCTCAAACACAAGATATTCAGTTAAAAAAAGAGATAAATATGATGTTAACTTTTTTACGACAAGGCTATAAATTGTCTGACTGTTTAAATCCAACAGTATTTCAGAGCCAAGTGATTCAAATGATCGCAGTAGCTGAACGAAGTGGTAGTTTGATTCAGATGCTTGAGCATATAGGAGAAATATATCAACAGAAATTGGATTATCAAATTGATCTACTTTCTCAAATGATTGAGCCTATCTTAATGATGATGATTGGTTTAGTAATAGGCACGATTTTAATTGGCCTATATTTACCTATTTTCGATATGGGAGGCTTGGCAGGGTAAATATGGACGGGTTCAGACAATATTTTATGCTTATCTTTGCCTTGAGTTTTGCTTGGTGGTGTAAACAAGCTATCCCAAAGTTTGCTGATAAAATTAATCGTCAGGTGTATGACGAATATTATTCATTATTAGACACTCGTTATTGTTATCACGATTTTCGTCATTCTTCGAGATTACAACCTAAAATAACCGCATGGGGAAACCTGTTTTATGGCATATTTCCTTTAATTGTTTGGTGGATTTCTGATCCGATACTTGTATTGTTGTTTATGATATTAGTTTTTTTGTCCGTGTTGGACTATTGCTATTACTTAACGGATATTCAATATATTGCAAGTATCTTTATATTGTCCATATTGTTCTCATTAGATGAACCGCATCAAATAAGTTTATTATTTTGTTGTGTCTTTTTTAGTGTGATTGGCTTTTTTACTCAAAAACTTTTAAAAAAGGAGATACTAGGCGGCGGTGATAGTTGCTTATTTATTGCTTTATCGCCCTTGTTTACAGTAGATGAACTATTTGGTCTATTATTGTTTTCTTCTCTTTTCGGCATGGGATTTATGCTTATATATCGCTTATGTACGCAAAAAACTCTGCGAAAGTTAGCGTTTATTCCGTTTATTAGCATTTCGACATTTTTTATGATTATTGATAAAATAAACACTTGATTTGATGTGTAAGGAAAATATATGGCATTGGTAGTAGGGCTAACCGGTGGAATTGGAAGCGGCAAAACAACGATTGCTAATCTATTTTTAGAATATAACGTACCTATTATTGATGCGGATATTATCGCTCGCCAAGTGGTTGAGAAAGGCTCGCTACTTTTGTCTAAAATTGTCGAGCATTTTGGGCGTAATATTTTAACAGATAATGAATTAGATCGTGCGAAGTTACGCCAAATTGTTTTTGCGAATGAACAAGAAAAAGTATGGTTAAATAACTTGCTACATCCAGCAATTCGTCAAGAAATGTTACGTCAAATTAAAGCCTGTTCAGCCCCTTATTTACTGTTTGTTGTACCGTTATTAATTGAAAATCAATTAACGACATTATGTGATCGTATTTTAGTGATTGATGTTGAGCCGTCAATTCAGTTGGAGCGAGCAACTAAACGAGATCAAAGTAAAATAGATACGATTAAAAATATTATGTCTTCGCAAGTAAGCCGTGCAGAGCGGCTTCGTTATGCTGATGATGTGATTGAAAATAATTTACCACTGGAACAAGGACTTGAGAAAATAAAAGCACAGGTTTCCGCGTTACATCACTATTATTTAAATTTAGCAAAAAGTTATTAAAGGAAAGCAAATGTCAGAAACCGTAGTTAATTGTCCTACTTGCAATAAAGAGGTTATTTGGAAGCCTGAAAGTAAATATCGCCCGTTTTGTAGTGAGCGTTGCCAATTGATTGATTTAGGCGAGTGGGCGAATGAAGAAAAGCGTATCGCAGCGGTAGAAAATGATGTAATGACGTCTGATTTAGAGGGACATTATTTGTAAAATGCTTAGTGACAAATCTATCTAAAAATTAAACCGCTTGTAGCTTGAGGCTACAAGCGGTTTATATTTAAATATCTTCTTTCTCATCATAACCGTCGTAGTTTAGATCTTCGTCGGCTAAAGAAGCACAGCCGTATTGTTCTAATTTATTTTTAGTAAAGTTTGAACGGATAGCAGAACTGCGATTATTTAAACTGATGACACCGATAGTTGCATGATTACATTGGTGTTTATTTACAAAGACTAAGTTATAACCTGACTCACGAATATAGCCGGTTTTATTGATCGTCGCATCAAACATTTCTTCTCGCACCAAGGCACTCGTATTTTGCATAAATACATTACGTTTTCCTGCACGAATATAGGCGACTTTGGTATTTGAAAGCTCTTGAATTTTTGCGTTATTGAGAGAATATTTCGCCAGTTTAACTAAATCCATCGCACTGGAAATATTTGCACTTGATAAACCAGAGCTATCGTGAAAACGTGTGGAACGCATACCTAATTGTTGAGCTTTTTGGTTCATTTTTTGGATGAATTGTACACGGCTCATACCCGCAGAACGAGAAAGTGCGTGAGTCGCATAATTATCCGAATGAACTAACATTGCTTTTAATAATTCGTCACAAGCAATCGGTGTATGTTTAGGTAATTTAGTACCTGTACCTTTAATATAATCAAAATCTTGATCGGAAATTGAGGCACTACAATTTTTATTTTTATTATTTTCTAAGAAAACATTTGCAGTCATTAATTTAGTGACCGAGGCAATAGGTTGCACATTATTTGCTGAACGGCTTTCTAAAATTCGGTCATGAGTAAAATCATAGACTACATAAGATTGAGCAATAGCCAAAGAGGGGGAGAATAAAAATAAAGGGAATAGTTTTTTTAGCATATTAATTAATTTAAGCTACTTCAGTTAAAAAGACCTGTTATTCTAACAGGCTTTTTTTATCCTTACTATCAATTAAACAATTCTTATGAATACCAAATGTTCTTTACAAAAGGAATAATAGTTTTAAGGGCTTCGTCAATAGAGATTAATCCCAAATTCATTTGTTGCGTTTTTTCCTTCGCTTCAGGCGGCATAAAGGCTAAGTGTTTACCTTCTTCATTGATTGGACGCCAACGGCGAGGCAATGCAGATAAACGGCTTGGATAAAAACCGATAGTTGCGACATTTAATGCACCGGCAATATGCAAAGGTCCGGTTGAACCAGCAATAAATAGATCGGCACAAGCAATCGAACAGGCAAAATCTTGTAAACCGTCATTCTTATCATACACAACTGCTTGAGTCGCCGTAATTTGTTCTGCTAATTGATGAGCTTTTTTGCTTTCGCCTTTACCGGCAGTCAGTACAATTTCACAATTGGTTTCTTTGGCAATACAGTTCAGCATTTTGGCATATTGTTCAATGGATAAACTGGTTGCTGAACCACCGGTGGACGCATGTACAAAAAGCCATTTACAAGCGGTCGAAATTTGCAGATTTTTTGCTAATTTTGCTTTTTGTTGTGCAATTTGCTCTTCGCTGAATTGTAAGTAAGGTGGCTGAGGTTCAACTGTTGCAATATGGTGTTTTTGTAGAAAAGCACGAGCCAAATCGAGATTATATTCGCTTTCCGCTTTTGCCGATTGCGAACGGCGTTGCGTTAAACGTTGGTTATATAGAAATTGAAAAACTTTAGTCGCCGGAGCAAGGCGGTGTTTAATGCCACTTTTCCAAGTCAATTTCGCATTATACCAATCGGAAACAAAACTGATTACTGCATCAAATTCTGAATTTTTAACCGCTTGTAAAACACGCTGAAATTCAGCTTTATCTTTTTTATTCGGGGTGTCGATAATCACGTGATCAATTGAAGGGCATAGTTCAGCGAGCGGTGCGGTATAGCTCGGCACTAATGCGGTAATTTCTACATTCGGCATAGCTTGTTTTAGCATCGCAAATGCCGGAAAACAAACCATAAAATCACCGATTTTGTCATTGCGAATAACGAGAATCTTTTTCATGTTTACCAACCTTTAAAACAAATTAGGCACTATTTTAGCATTTTCTAAGCAGAATTTTTGGTAAAAAATTATGGAAATTTAACCGCTTGTTTATCTCTTGTTATAGCATTGTTTAACGCTAAAAAATTTCTGCCGAAATTTTAGATGTAATTTTTATAGAATTGGACTAGAATAGATGGAATGGCACAAATGCAACCGTTTGCGTCAGTTTTACTTATATTTAAAAATTTATAGGAATTCGTATGTCAGCAACAATTTTAGAATCTCTCCCGTTAGGTCAAAAAGTAGGTATCGCATTTTCCGGTGGTTTAGATACGTCAGCCGCATTACTTTGGATGCGTAAAAAAGGTGCAGTGCCTTATGCTTATACTGCAAATTTAGGTCAACCGGATGAAGACGACTATAATGCAATTCCGAGAAAAGCGATGGAATACGGTGCGGAAAATGCTCGCTTAATCGACTGTCGAGCTCAATTAGCACACGAAGGGATCGCGCGATTCAATGTGGTGCTTTCCATATTTCAACCGGTGGTATTCCATATTTCAATACAACGCCACTTGGTCGTGCGGTAACCGGTACAATGCTTGTTGCGGCAATGAAAGAAGATGATGTAAATATCTGGGGTGACGGTTCAACTTTTAAAGGTAATGATATTGAGCGTTTCTACCGTTACGGCTTATTGACCAATCCAAAATTAAAAATCTATAAACCTTGGTTAGATCAACTTTTCATTGATGAGCTTGGCGGTCGTTTTGAAATGTCTCAATTCTTAATCGCTAACGGTTTTGACTATAAAATGTCGGTAGAAAAAGCATACTCAACAGACTCAAATATGTTAGGTGCGACTCACGAAGCAAAAGACTTAGAAGAATTAAGCACTGGTATGAAAATTGTGAAACCGATTATGGGTGTAGCATTCTGGGACGAAAATGTAGAAATTAAACCTGAAACCGTTTCTGTAACTTTTGAAGAAGGTGTGCCGGTAGCATTAAACGGTAAACGTATCGAAGATGCGGTTGAATTAATTTTAGAAGCAAACCGTATCGGTGGTCGCCACGGTTTAGGTATGTCGGATCAAATCGAAAACCGTATTATTGAAGCAAAATCTCGCGGTATCTATGAAGCACCAGGGATGGCGTTATTACATATCGCTTATGAGCGTTTAGTAACCGGTATCCATAACGAAGACACAATCGAACAATATCGTATCAACGGTTTACGTTTAGGTCGCTTATTATACCAAGGTCGTTGGTTCGATCCACAAGCGTTAATGTTACGTGAAACAGCACAACGTTGGGTGGCGAAAGCGATTACCGGTACAGTCACTTTAGAATTACGTCGTGGTAATGACTTCACTATTTTAAATACTGAATCACCAAACTTAACTTACGAAGCAGAACGTTTAAGTATGGAAAAAGTAGAAGATGCACCGTTCACACCTGCGGATCGTATCGGTCAATTAACCATGCGTAACTTAGATATCGTGGATACACGCGGTAAATTAGGCATCTATACTGAGACAGGTTTATTATCTGTTCAAAACAACGTATTACCACAACTTGGTCAAAAGTAATCTTGATCTAAATAGCAAGAAAACTTAGAATCAACCAAAAGCCCCAATAGTTTACGCTTTGGGGCTTTAATTTTTTCATTAGTTTTTAAATTAAGCGGTCAAAAATTAAGAATTTTTTGCAAATGAAATTAGTTGAAATATTTACGGACGGATCGTGCTTGGGCAATCCCGGCAAAGGTGGGATTGGCATTGTGTTGCGTTACAACGGACACGAGAAGCAAGTTAGCAAAGGCTACTTTCAGACGACTAATAACCGGATGGAATTACGTGCGGTGATTGAAGGGTTGGCAATGTTGAAAGAGCCTTGCCAAGTGCAGTTAAATTCAGATAGCCAATATATGAAAGATGGCATCACTAAATGGATTTTTAACTGGAAGAAAAATAACTGGAAAACGGCAAATGGTAAGCCGGTTAAAAATAAAGATTTGTGGATAATGCTAGATCAAGAGATTCAGCGTCACAAAATTGAGTGGGCTTGGGTAAAAGGCCATTCGGGTCATCGTGAAAATGAAATTTGCGATGAGTTGGCTAAAGCCGGTGCAAATAACCCTACATTAGATGATGTAGGGTATAATGCGGATTAGCCAAAGAGGCAATCGGTCAAATTTTTCAAAATTTTTGCAAATTTGAACCGCTTGTAAATTTTTTAGCATATATTATGCGTTTTTTATGAAGTTTGCTCTACGCAAACGTTTTCTTTTTTTGTAGAATATAGGTTCTTAGCCTTTAGAGGTTTTTATGGTTGACATTATTATCATCGGATTAATTGCATTTTCTATCTTGGTCAGTCTTTGGCGAGGTTTTATAAGTGAAGTGCTTTCACTTGCCGGTTGGGTCGTAGCATTCTTTGTTGCTAGCGGTTTTTATCCTTATCTTAGTGGTTACTTAACACAGGTTAATTCGGTATATCTACAAAATTCGGAATATTTACGTAATGGGGTTGCCGCTGTTCTTTTCATTATTACGTTGATTATTTGTGGTGTAATTACGACACTTTTAAGCAAACTTGTTGATACAACAGGATTATCTGCAACGGATAGAGTATTGGGTGGTGCATTTGGTGCATTGCGTGGTATTTTGATTGTTGCGGCAGTTTTATTCTTCTTAGATACTTTCTCATCTGCAAGCCAAACGGAATTATGGAAAGAGTCTCAACTCATTCCACACTTTGACTTTATTGTGAAATGGTTCTTTGAACAACTACAAGCTAATTCCAGCTTTTTAAATTCGACTAAATAGAGAGGTTTTTGATATGTGCGGCATTGTCGGCATTATTGGGGGATCGCCGGTTAACCAGGCGATTTATGATGGTCTAACATTACTTCAACATCGCGGGCAAGATGCCGCAGGTATCGTCACAATTGATGATGAAAACCGCTTCCGCTTACGTAAAGCTAATGGCTTAGTAAGTGACGTGTTTCGTCAAGAGCATATGCTTAGATTACAAGGTAATGCGGGTATTGGTCATGTTCGCTATCCGACAGCAGGTTCATCCAGTGTTTCAGAAGCACAACCTTTCTATGTAAACTCACCTTTTGGCTTAACTTTAGTTCACAATGGTAACTTAACCAATAATGCTGAATTAAAAGAACGCTTATTCAAAGAAGCTCGCCGCCACGTGAATACCAATTCGGATTCAGAATCACTATTGAATATTTTTGCACACTATTTAGATCAATATCCGACCGCCCATTTAACGCCAGAAAATATCTTTGAAACGGTACGTAAAACCAATGAAGTGATTCGTGGTGCTTATGCGTGTATCGCCATGATTATCGGTCATGGAATGGTGGCATTCCGTGATCCGTTTGGTATTCGTCCATTAGTATTAGGTAAACGTGTTGTGGAAGGTAAAACAGAATACATGTTTGCTTCCGAAAGCGTTGCTTTAGATATTGTTGGTTTTGAATTTGTACGTGACGTAAACCCGGGTGAAGCGGTTTACATTACTTTTGAGGGTGAGTTACATTCGGCAATTTGTGCGGATAATCCGAAATTAAACCCTTGTATTTTTGAATACGTTTATTTTGCTCGTCCAGATTCCGTAATTGATGGCGTATCTGTTTATGGTGCTCGCGTGCATATGGGCGAGTTATTGGGTGAAAAAATTAAACGTGAATGGGGTAGAATGGTTGATGAAATTGATGTGGTTATTCCAATCCCTGAAACCTCAAATGATATTGCCGTACGTATTGCAAATGTCTTATATAAACCTTATCGTCAAGGCTTTGTGAAAAACCGTTATGTGGCACGCACCTTCATTATGCCGGGACAAGCACAACGTAAAAGCTCAGTACGCCGTAAATTAAATGCGATTGCAAGCGAGTTTAAGGGCAAAAATGTTTTATTAGTTGATGACTCTATTGTACGTGGTACGACATCTGAGCAGATTGTTGAAATGGCACGTCGCCGGTGCAAAAAAAGTTTACTTTGCGTCTGTCGCACCGGAAATTCGTTACCCGAACGTATATGGTATTGATATGCCAACTTGTGAAGAACTTGTGGCGTATGATCGCTCTGTTGAGGAAGTGGCGGAAATGATTGGCGTAGATAAGTTGATTTTCCAAGATCTTGAAGCACTTTATAAAGCGGTGCAAACAGAGAATCCGGCAATTCATAATTTTGATGCTTCTGTATTTACCGGCGAATATATTACTGGTGATGTTGATAAATCTTATCTTGATGCCATTGCCTGCGCACGTAACGACAAAGCGAAAGCCAAAGCGGCAAAACAGGCAACCAATTTAGAAATTCATAACGAAAACTAAATTCAAGCATAAAAATACAGCCCTTGAATCTGAGAAGATTCAAGGGCTTTTTGTTGTATGATCGTTTACTTATATACTTGTGGTATTGAGGATTCAATCCGTTGTTTAATCTGAGCATAGATTGGCTTGAAGTCTTCGCAACGAGATTTGTCAACATTAGCTTTTTGGTGATTGTATTTCTCATGCATTTGTTCGAAATAGTGGCGTGAGCCTTTGTCTTTTTCAATGAGTTGTGTATTTTGTTCGCCAATCAGGTCTTTTAATAAGTTTTGTTGAAAATAGAACATCGTCATATTTTCTGACACAGACCAATTATCGTAAATTTTCTGGTAATCAGATTTAGCTAATCCGGGAAATATACATTGTTCAATGTTATTTAACTGACGAATTAAGATTTTTACATCTGTTTCGGAAATTTTATATTTAGCTTGTTCTGGAGCGGCGGTCAAATTTTCAGTAGTATTTGCAAAAGCAGTATGACACAAAGTTGTACAGAGTAATGTAAATAAAATTTTTCGCATAATGTTATTCCTATCTTTAATTGGAATAGCATAGCATAAATCTTTTATTTCGCACAAAAAATAAACCCTCCGAAGAGGGCTTATTTTAGTGGAAATCGTTATACGATACCTTGTTCTAACATTGCTGTCGCCACTTTTTTGAAGCCCGCAATATTTGCACCATTTACATAGTTCACATAACCGTCTGATTCTGTACCGTTTTCCACACAGTTTTGGTGAATCGCTGTCATAATATTGAATAGACGTTGATCAACTTCTTCACGAGTCCAAGATAAACGAATTGCGTTTTGGCTCATTTCTAAACCTGAAGTTGCTACACCACCAGCATTTGTCGCTTTACCCGGTGCGTAAAGGATTTTCGCCGCGATAAATACTTCCACTCCTTCAAGTGTAGTCGGCATATTTGCGCCTTCAGCCACACAGAAACAACCGTTTTTCACTAATTCTTTTGCCGCTTCGCCGTCTAACTCGTTTTGTGTTGCACACGGAAGCGCAATATCACATTTCACGCCCCATGGTTTTTGACCTTCAAAGTATTGGATGCCTTGTTCTTTCGCATATACTGATAAACGTTCACGACGTTCATTTTTCAACACTAATAAATCCGCTAATTGTTTTTCTGTCATACCTGATTCAGGGAATAACACATAACCATTTGAGTCTGAGACAGTTAAGACTTTCGCTCCTTTTTGAATCGCTTTTTCAGCCGCGTATTGTGCTACGTTACCGGAACCTGAGATAACTACACGTTTACCTTCAAAGCCTTGACCTTTGGTGGCTAGCATTGCATCTGCAAAGTAAACTGTACCATAACCAGTTGCTTCTGGACGAATTAAGCTACCGCCCCAAGTTAAACTTTTACCGGTTAATACTGAGGTAAATTCATTACGTAATTTTTTATATTGACCGTACATATAGCCGATTTCTCGACCGCCAACACCGATGTCGCCTGCCGGTACGTCAGTATCTGCACCGATATGGCGAGATAATTCAGTCATAAATGCTTGGCAGAAACGCATAACTTCTGCGTCTGATTTGCCTTTTGGATCGAAGTCCGAACCACCTTTACCACCACCCATTGGTAATGTCGTTAAGGCATTTTTGAATACTTGTTCAAATGCAAGGAATTTTAAAACACCTAAGTCAACGGTTGGATGGAAACGAATACCGCCTTTATAAGGACCAATCGCAGAGTTCATTTGCACACGGTAACCACGGTTTACTTGCACTTGACCTTTATCATCAACCCAAGTTACACGGAACGTAATAACACGTTCAGGCTCAACAATACGTTCTAAAATACCTTGTTGAGTATATTGTGGATTTTTCGCAAGGAAGGGTGCTAATGAACCGAAAACTTCTTCTACCGCTTGGTGGAATGGAGCTTGGTTAGGATCACGTTGTTTGATTTTTTGGAACAATGCGTTTAAGTCGCTCATAAAGTACTCCTGTTGTGTTTAAATTTTTGTAAGAAATGCGTTGTGTTTTGCTATGTCTTGGAGTCTATCAAGCAATTTTAAATTTGAAAAGTGTTAATTAAAAAAAATAATCAAATAAATTACAAAAATTTGTTTAGGAGTTTATTTATTAATCTAATTATGGATGTTTATATCTATTTTTTAGAGAGAAAATGCATAAATATAGATAAAAATTAAAAAAATATATAAGAGTATACAAAAAGTAATGAAGTGAGCTTGGATTAGAAAAATTAATGATTGCGTGTAAAAGAAAACCCACAAAAATGTGGGTCATTATATTTATTCAGCTAAAGTTGTTTCAATCGGTTTATCCAATTTAATATCGCTGACTAAACCTTTAGAATTAAAATAAACGAATAGAGTATGTTGAATAGGATCGTTATAACCTTCACGCTTGATGTAAACATAACTCCAACGATCTTGATTAAAGCTGTCTTTTAACATCGGCGTACCTAGCAAATATTGCACCTGAGCTTTGTTCATACCAACTTTAATTTGGTCAATCTTTTCTTGCTCTAGGTAGTTACCTTGTGGAACATCAATACGATATACAACTTTTTTCACTGTAGAACAAGAGGTTACGCCTACAGCAAGCAATGCGATAGCTAAAAGAGATTTCATTTTCATAATGTTTATTGACCTTTAAATTGTTCAAAATGATTGGATAGATAATACCCAAACTGATAAAATTTTTCCATTATTTATTGCGTTCTAATTGGTCACGCAAATTCGCTGGTAATCCTTTGATTGTCAAAGTATCGTTTAGTTCATCCCAAATTAAACGTTCGCCGAGTAATTCCGCATTAAAGCTAATTGTTACTCCCTTTCCTGAGCCTGAATATTTGGTTAAGGTTTTCAAGGCATTACGAACCGGTGGAATATTTTCTTCGAGTCCGTATTCTTGTTCTTGAGTAAATTGTGCGAAATTAACCTCATTAAGTGTTGGCAGTGCTTCAGATAATTCACTTAAGGCGATTTCTTCACCGCTGTTAATTTGCCCTTTACAGTATTCAAATACTTGCTTTTTGACTTCGCGTATTTGCGGGGCAGATAATTCCCCTTGATCACAATAGTCACTTACTGCTTGTAACAGTGTTTGATTCTGTAGTTGAGGGTTAAAACCCTCTTCCGCACTCAGGAAATCCATAAAGAAATCCGCAATTTTGCGTCCGACTCGTCCTTTAATAAAGGTGAGATAGCGGTTTGATTGTGCATTGATTTTTAATTCTGTCAGATTGATACGGCAAGCGATATCATACTGAGTAATATCCAAATATTCGGTGCGTTTTATGTCTAATTGATCGTCCACTAACATTGAAGTACGGCTATCAATCAATGCGATAAATAAATAATCCGTTGCCAAAAAGTTATAACGACAAAGGATAAAGGTTCCACCTGATGCAAAAGGATATTTCGCTAATTCACTCGAGAGCATTTTGGCACTACTATGACTGAACGGCAGAAAATCGGTTTCTTGTTCTAATAAGCGATTAAGTTGCTGAGCAAAAATAGATTCATTTTTAAATACGCCGTAAGCCTTTGCTTTACTTTGATAGGCTTGGTGAGCCGCAACATCATTTGTTCAACTTCGGGGCTAATGGCAAGCAGGTTATCGCGAAGCACCGTATTTAATTCTGGTGTTTCGCCTTCGGTTTGATGAATCTGATGAAGGACAATTTCAGTAACATTAATGCTCATACTATTTCTCTTGAGATTAGGGGTAGAAATAAAAGGTGGGAGATATTATCATTAAACGTACTATTTTTCATTATCAAAAGAAGGAATACATTATGACTAAAGTTATTCACACAGAAAAAGCACCTGCAAGCAATTGGTCCATACGTACAAGCGGTTGATTTAGGTAATCTTGTTTTAACCTCAGGACAAATTCCAGTTAATCCGCAAACAGGCGAGATTCCAACAGATATTACTCAGCAGGCACGTCAATCATTAGAAAATGTAAAAGCAATTGTTGAACAAGCCGGTTTAAGCGTAGCGGATATTGTTAAAACAACCGTTTTTGTAAAAGACTTGAATGATTTCGCAACTGTTAATGCTGAATATGAAGCGTTTTTCCGTGAAAATAATCATCCGGCATTTCCGGCTCGTTCTTGCGTTGAAGTTGCTCGTTTACCAAAAGATGTTGGTTTAGAGATTGAAGCGATTGCGGTACGCAAATAAGCGGTCATTTTTAGAGAAAATTTTGCAATGAAGAACATTACGCCAAATTGGTATGCGCCTGAGCATATTCGTGCCTTTACTACCGTCAGAACAGGCGGCGTCAGCCAAGTGCCTTTTGATAGTTTTAATTTAGGTGATCATGTCGGCGATAATCCTAAGGATGTACAACAAAATCGCCAGTTATTGGTAGAGCAGTTCGGTTTACCGCATTTTCCACTCTTTTTAACGCAAACACACAGCACTCGAGTGATTCGCCTACCGTATGACGGCGATAATTTGGAAGCAGATGCGGTTTATACCGATCAACTGAATCAGGTTTGCTTAGTGATGACGGCAGATTGTTTGCCGGTACTTTTCTATAGTAAAGATGGAAAAGAAGTGGTCGCTACTCATGCCGGATGGCGTGGTTTATGCGATGGCGTATTAGAAAATACGGTTGCTGAATTTGCTTGTTCTCCAACGGAGATTTGTGCATGGTTAGGGCCTGCAATTGGTCCAACTAAATTCCAAGTCGGCAAAGAAGTGATTGAGCAGTTCTGTGCTTTTGATCCGCAAGCGGAACAGGCATTTATTGCGGACCCGACAACAAGCGGTAAATTTTTAGGAAATCTTTACCAAATTGCTCAACAGCGATTGAATAAACTTGGTATTACCGAAATTTTCGGTGGAGAGCATTGTACTTTTACCGAACAAGAACGCTTTTTCTCTTACCGAAGAGATAAGCAGACCGGACGTATGGCAAGTCTCATTTGGCGTGCGGAATAAAGCGTAATTTATTACATAGTATGCTTTTTATGCAGGTGTTCGTCTAATGCTAGACGAATACCTAAAATTTACCTATAATCCAATCTCATTTCTTAATCCCCCCTTAGCTCAGTCGGTTAGAGCAGGCGACTCATAATCGCTTGGTCACTGGTTCAAGTCCGGTAGGGGGGACCAGCTTAACTTTTCCACTCTTTCGTATTCTTACTCTTAAGCCTTGATTTTACTGACTTTTATTTCTTTTTCTACATTGTGTTTTTGTACGTGTAACTACAAAATTTAGTTATATTTCTTTATTGGCTTAATGTGACTGGTAGTATTAATGTATCAAGCACAAAACTTAGTGGCAAATCAATCACCGCCGGAATACTTAAGATTCCTCCATTTTGGATCGCTTTAAAATCGGTGCTGACACCTACATACACGGAGTAATCGCCTTCGGTGAGGCTTATGATAGTGCCGCAAGCGGTCAAATTTTGGCTAAAAATTACAATTGCGACAAATTTTAGAAAGCATGTCTTCATATAGTTCCTCAAATTCTTGATTATTCTAGCCTAAATTTCACAAATTCCCACCCGATAGGTTAAATTTTAAGGTAGAATATTTAACTTTGATTCATAATAATAAGAGGATTTTATATGCAAACTTACAACATTGCTGTTTTAGCTGGGGATGGTATTGGCCCTGAAATTATGGCTCAAGCGATCAAAGTGCTTGAAGCAACACAACAAAAATTTGGTTTTAAATTAAATTTTAATCATTTTAATATCGGTGGTGCGGCAATTGATGCACAGGGTAAAGCACTACCGGAAAATACTTTAAAAGGCTGTGAAGAAGCCGATGCGATTCTGTTTGGTTCAGTAGGTGGGCCTAAATGGGTAAATTTACCGCCGGATGAGCAAACCTGAGCGTGGTTCATTACTTCCATTACGTAAACATTTTAAATTATTCTGTAACTTACGCCCGGCCACTTTATATAAAGGTTTAGAGAAATTCTGTCCATTACGTGCAGATATTGCGGCGAAAGGCTTCGATATGGTTGTGGTACGTGAGTTAACTGGTGGGATTTATTTTGGTCAGCCGAAAGGGCGTGAAGGCGAAGGGGCACAAACCAAAGCATTTGATACGGAAGTGTATTATAAATATGAGATTGAGCGTATTGCTCGTGTCGCTTTTGAATCGGCAATGAAACGCAACAAAAAAGTGACATCTATTGATAAAGCAAACGTATTACAAAGCTCGATTTTATGGCGTGAAACAGTAAGTGAAATTGCTAAAGAATATCCGGAAGTAACACTTGAACATATGTATATTGATAATGCAACAATGCAATTAATCAAAGCGCCGGAAACCTTTGATATCTTATTATGCTCGAATATTTTCGGCGATATCATTTCGGATGAGGCGGCAATGATTACCGGTTCGATGGGAATGCTTCCGTCTGCAAGTTTAAATGAAGATGGTTTCGGTTTATATGAGCCAGCAGGCGGTTCGGCACCAGATATCGCAGGTAAAAATATTGCGAATCCAATCGCACAAATTTTATCGGCGACGATGATGTTACGTTATAGCTTTAACTTAAATGAGGCGGCGGATGCGATTGAAGCGACAATTCAAAAAGCGTTAGCGGACGGTTATCGTACTGGTGATTTAGCGGACGAAAATACACCGGTTTCTACCAGTGAAATGGGTGATATTATTGCAAGAAATATTTTAGCTTAAAATAGCAGATTATTTTGCATAAACAAGCGGTCGAAATGTGAAGAATTTTTGCAAATCTTTTTCAAATTTCGACCGCTTTTCTTTATGTTTAATGTATGAAATGATATTTAATTTATAAAATTAATTAACCATCAATTTCTTCACCTGTTTCATCCCATTTAAAGTTGAGAGCGATAGAGTTTAAGCAGAAACGTAAACCTGTCGGCGGAGGCCCATCATTAAATACGTGCCCCATATGCGAATCGCAGTTGCCACAACGAATTTCGGTACGATGGCGACCTAAACTGTA
Source organism: Actinobacillus arthritidis (assembly GCF_029774155.1). Taxonomy (NCBI): domain Bacteria; kingdom Pseudomonadati; phylum Pseudomonadota; class Gammaproteobacteria; order Pasteurellales; family Pasteurellaceae; genus Actinobacillus; species Actinobacillus arthritidis. The sequence continues at coordinate 567,337 of NZ_CP103833.1, forward strand.
ATCATCTAAATAACGTAATGCATCGTCTGAAACGGCTTCATAGAAACTCGGCCACCCACAACCAGCATCAAATTTAGTATCAGAACGGAATAGTGCATTGTGGCAACGAGCACAACGGTAGGTTCCAATACGCTCCTCATGTAAGAATTTACCAGTAAATGGCATTTCAGTCCCATGATTAATCAGAATCTCAACTTGTTCTTCCGTTAGTTCATCAATATCTTTAATCATATTCACTCCTAAGATAGAAATTTTTCTCCAATTCTACCGTTTTTTTACCACTTTAGCGTTACAAATTTTAAAATTTTGACATAGATCACAAAAAATTTATCTGTTATATTTGTTTCGGTTCTTTTAGTTGTAAGTCATACTGGAGTATGTGTTATAATTCAGGCACTTCTTAAAGCATTAGAAGAACAATTTTGTTTAACTTTAATATAGGTAGAAAAATCTATGGCAATTAAAATTGGTATTAACGGCTTCGGTCGTATCGGTCGTATCGTGTTCCGTGCGGCTCAACTTCGTGATGATATCGAAGTTGTAGGTATCAACGACTTAATCGACGTTGATTATATGGCATATATGTTAAAATACGACTCAACTCACGGCCGTTTCAATGGTACTGTTGAAGTTAAAGATGGTCAATTAGTTGTTAACGGTAAAGCAATCCGCGTAACAGCTGAACGTGATCCAGCTAACTTAAAATGGGATGAAATCGGTGTTGATATCGCAGTTGAAGCAACAGGTTTATTCTTAGATGACGCTACAGCACGTAAACACATTACTGCAGGTGCGAAAAAAGTGGTATTAACTGGTCCATCTAAAGATGCAACTCCTATGTTCGTTAACGGTGTAAACTTCGATGCGTATGCTGGTCAAGATATCGTTTCTAACGCTTCTTGTACAACTAACTGTTTAGCACCATTAGCTAAAGTAATCCACAACAAATTTGGTATCAAAGAAGGTTTAATGACTACAGTTCATGCAACAACTGCGACACAAAAAACTGTAGACGGTCCATCAGCTAAAGACTGGCGTGGTGGTCGTGGTGCTTCACAAAACATCATTCCTTCATCAACAGGTGCGGCGAAAGCAGTAGGTAAAGTATTACCAGCATTAAACGGTAAATTAACCGGTATGGCTTTCCGTGTTCCAACAGCAAACGTTTCTGTTGTTGACTTAACTGTTAACTTAGAAAAACCAGCTACATACGAAGAAATCTGTGCAGAAATCAAACGTGCTTCAGAAAATGAAATGAAAGGCGTTTTAGGTTATACAGAAGATGCAGTAGTATCTACAGACTTCAATGGTGCAGTGGAAACTTCAGTATTTGATGCTAAAGCAGGTATCGCATTAACAGATACTTTCGTTAAATTAGTATCTTGGTACGATAACGAAACTGGTTATTCAAACAAAGTATTAGACTTAGTAGCTCACGTTTATAACTACAAAGGCTAATTTTTAAATAAGTTTTATCTTAAACGCCATTCATTTTGAATGGCGTTTTTTTGTTTTAAAATTTCTTAATATAAAAACCGCGATATTTTTTGTTTATTAAAATTATTCATTGAAGTATAGGGGGCTTTTTTGTTATATTTAGCCGTAATTTTTTGCTCCGTGGTGAGCATTATTTTTTTATAGTTGCAAATTCCCAAATTCAATGGATTCCCTTATATGTTTAAAAAATTTCTAGGATTGTTCTCTAACGATCTTTCTATCGATCTCGGTACTGCAAACACATTAGTTTATGTGAAAGGTCAAGGTATTGTACTTGATGAACCATCGGTTGTTGCTGTGCGTCAAGATCGTATTGGTTCTTTAAAAAGTATTGTCTGCGGTAGGTTCTGATGCTAAATTAATGCTTGGGCGTACACCAAAAAGTATTACTGCGATTCGCCCAATGAAAGACGGCGTTATCGCTGATTTCTTTGTAACAGAGAAAATGTTACAACACTTTATTAAACAAGTGCATAGTAATAATTTTATGCGTCCTAGCCCTCGCGTGTTAGTTTGTGTTCCGGCAGGTGCAACGCAAGTAGAACGTCGTGCAATTAAAGAATCTGCAATTGGTGCGGGTGCTCGTGAAGTTTATTTGATTGAGGAACCAATGGCAATTGCGATCGGTGCAGGTTTACCAGTACATGAAGCGACAGGTTCGATGGTCATTGATATCGGTGGCGGTACGACAGAAGTTGCTGTACTTTCTTTAAATGGTATTGTTTATTCAACATCTGTGCGTATCGGCGGTGATAAATTAGATGAAGCGATTGTCGCTTATGTACGTCGTCATTTTGGTTCAGCAATCGGTGAGGCAACTGCAGAACGCATTAAGAAAGAAATCGCCATGGCGATTATTCGTGATGAAGATGAAATTCGTACGATGGAAGTTCACGGTCATAACCTTGCTGAAGGTGCACCACGTACGTTTGAATTAAATTCCAAACATGTTTTAGAAGCAATTGAACAGCCGTTAAATGGTATTGTGGAAGCGGTTAAATCTGTATTAGAGCAATGCCCTCCAGAACTTGCGGCAGACATTTTTGAGCGTGGTATGGTATTAACTGGTGGTGGTGCATTATTACAAAACTTAGATGTATTACTTTCAGAAGCAACCGGCGTAACGGTAATTGTGGCAGAAGAGCCTTTAACTTGTGTTGCTCGTGGTGGAGGTAAAGCACTAGATATGATCGATATGCACGGTGGCGACGTATTTAGTAGCGATGACTAGTTCTCCATTTTATTGATATAAATAATAATGGGTAATGGCATACAATATGTCCATTATCCATTATTTTCTTATCGGTCCCCAGTCATTTACCTATCAAAATAGTAAACAATGAAACCAATTTTTGCTAAAGCCCCATCATTAGGTGTACGCCTATTTCTTGCTATTGTTATTTCTATCACACTCATTGCTTTTGATGGTAGAAGTTCTGCGATTATTCAATTCCGTAATATGCTTGAAACGGCGATTAGCGGTTTATATTACTTTGCAAATACTCCCCGTTCCGTCTTAGATGGCGTCAGTAACAATTTTATTGATAATAATAAATTACAACTGGAAAACCGTGTTTTAAAAGAGCAGTTACGTGAAAAAAATGCTGATTTATTGCTGTTAGATCAACTTAAAGTGGAAAATCAACGTTTACGATTATTATTGAGTTCTCCGTTGCGTCAAGATGAGTACAAAAAGATTGGTGAAGTTTTAACGGCAGAAATGGATGCATATCGTCAACAGGTAATTATCAATCGAGGTAAGAATGACGGAGCTTTTGTCGGGCGACCGATTATTGATGAGCGAGGTGTGGTAGGGCAAGTTATCTCTGTAGGAGAAAACAGTAGCCGAGTATTATTGATTACCGATGTTACGCATGCGGTGCCAATTCAAGTGCTTCGGAATGATGTTCGAGGTATCGCAAACGGAACAGGGCATAATGACGAAATTTTCATCGATAATTTACCTCGTTCGGTTGATGTGGTGAAAGGGGATGTTTTAGTGACTTCCGGTTTAGGTGGACGTTTTCCCGAAGGCTATCCGGTTGCTATTGTTGAGGCTGTAACAAATGATACGCAAAGTCAATTTGCCAGAATTATTGCTCGTCCGTTAGCCTCATTTGATCGCTTAAGATATTTACTTCTATTATGGCCAACTTCGGAAGAGCTTCGTAAGGCACAGAGTTTGTCGCCTCAACAAGTTCGTGATGTGGTTGAAGAACGTCGTAATAGTTTGAATCCTCTTGATCGTTTAAAAGAGAAGAAAAAAGAAGAGGTTAAAGAAGATACTAAAGAAGAAATACTTGAGAATACGGATGAGCCGATTAATCCTGCAACTCAGCCGGAAACGGACAGTGATGAGCATCATCATACAGAACAAGGAGCAGAGTAATGCGAACAAATCCACTTTTTCAGATTTTGGTATTATTATTTATTTTTACCGTTGCATTTGTTTTGGAAATAATGCCTTGGCCGTTAGGGTTACAAGGGTTACGCCCAACTTGGGTTGTGTTGGTGTTGATTTATTGGGCATTGGCATTACCGAATAAAATCAGTGTTGGTACAGCATTCTTAGCTGGTATTGTGTGGGATCTTATTTTAGGTTCAATTTTAGGGATTCACGCATTAGTTTTATCCATTGCTATTTATTTTGTGGCAAAACATCATTTAATTTTGCGTAATTTATCGCTCTGGTTACAAGCCATTTTAGTGATGTTGTATATTGTTGTAATCCGTCTCTTAATTTTCTTTGTTGAATTAGTCTTACATAGTGCTGAATTTAATTCGCAAGAAATTCTCGGTGCTATTATTAGCGGTATTCTATGGCCTTGGATTTTTTTATTGATGCGTCAAATTCGCCGTCAATTAAGATTACGTTAAACTATGAATAGCTTATCTTTTGATTTCTCGTCAGATTTCCAACCCTTACCTGCTAGAATGCGTCCTCGTACTCTAGCAGAGTATGTCGGTCAATCTCATCTGATTGGTGAAGGGAAACCGTTACGCAGAGCAATTGAAGCCGGACATTCTCATTCAATGATCTTTTGGGGACCGCCTGGAACAGGTAAAACAACATTAGCTGAAATTGTTGCTTATCATTTTGATGCTGAAGTAGAACGTCTTTCGGCGGTAACAAGTGGTGTGAAAGAAATCCGTGAAGCGATTGAACGAGCAAAATTAAATCGTCAAACCGGTAGACGAACTTTACTCTTTGTGGATGAGGTTCATCGTTTTAATAAAAGTCAGCAAGACGCTTTTTTGCCTCATATTGAAGATGGCACGATAATTTTCATCGGTGCAACAACTGAAAACCCATCCTTTGAATTAAACAATGCGTTACTTTCCCGAACTAGAATCTATATTCTCAAACCCTTGAAAGCGGTCGAAATTTGTCAAGTTTTAGCCAATGCCTTACAAGATAAAGAACGTGGTCTTGGGACAGAAAATTATCATATCGAAGATAATGTGATTGAATTACTTGCTGATTATGTTAATGGCGATGCACGTTTTGCGTTGAATTGCTTAGAGCTGATGAGCGATATGGCAACGGATTCCGCACAAGGAAAATTACTGAATAAAGATTTACTTGTTGAAGTTTTAGGGGAACGTCAAGCCCGTTTTGATAAAGGTGGTGATCGTTATTATGATCTGATTTCGGCATTACATAAGTCTGTTCGAGGTTCTTCTCCGGATGGTGCACTTTATTGGTATGCACGTATTTTAACAGCCGGTGGTGATCCGCTTTACGTTGCACGTCGATTATTAGCTATAGCGTCGGAAGATATTGGCAACGCAGATCCTAGAGCGATGCAAATTGCATTAAACGCCTGGGATTGTTATACCCGTGTCGGAGCTTATGAAGGGGAGCGTGCGATAGCACAAGCGGTCATTTATTTGGCGGTTGCACCGAAAAGTAATGCGGTATATAACGCATTTAATCAAGCAAAACAGTTAGCCAAAGAAGCTAAAGATTATGATGTTCCTGAACATTTACGCAATGCTCCGACCAAGTTAATGAAATCTTTGGGTTATGGTGAAGAATATCGTTATGCTCATCTTGAACCGAATGCTTACGCAACTGGCGAGAATTATTTTCCTCCAGAATTGAAGGATACAGTTTTTTATCAGCCGACCGAAAGAGGAATGGAAAAACAGATCAAAGAGAAAATGCAATGGCTGAAATCACAAGATGAAGCCAGTACAGTACAACGTTACAAGCGGTGATATTTTCGCGAATTTTGCAAAAAATAGCCCGCTTATATGAGAGAAATATTGCGTTCGGAATCACAAAGATATGTTTGAAATTTTATTTCCGGCTTGGTTAGCCGGGTTATTACTGGTATTCATTACAGCACCGCTGGGTGCTTTTGTGGTATGGCGTAAAATGGCATATTTTGGCGATACCCTTTCACATTCTGCCTTACTCGGCGTCGCCTTAGGGATTTTTTTACAAATTGATCCTTATATTGCCGTGATTCTTATGACATTAATTTTGGCAATGCTTTTGGTTTGGTTGGAGCATAAAACCAGTTATTCACTGGATACTGTCTTAGGCATTATTGCTCATTGTAGCCTTTCGCTGGGTGTGATTACGATTAGTTTATTGGACAATGTAAGAGTAGATCTGATGTCCTATTTATTTGGTGATCTATTGGCGATTGATTTTAATGATGTCGTATTTATTGGTATCGGCACATTATTTATTGGTAGCATACTGGCTTTTTTCTGGAAAAACTTACTTTCAATAACGATTAGTCCGGAATTAGCTCAAATTGAAGGATTAAATGTTGCACGTTTACGCTTATTACTGATGTTGTTAACTGCTTTAACAATCGCATTAAGTATGAAATTTGTCGGTGCTTTAATCATTACGTCTTTGCTGATTATCCCTTCTGCAATAGCTCGTCGTTTTTCTCGAACGCCAGAAGCGATGGTTGGTTATGCTATTTTCTTTAGCATTTTGGCTGTAAGTGGTGGGTTATTATTTTCTGCTTGGAAAGATACGCCGGCAGGTCCTTCGGTGGTTGTATGTGCTGGTACTATTTTCTTATTTTCTCTCTGTAGAAAAGAAAGGGTATAGCGAATGCTGGTATCAATGGGAATATATAGACATAAATAATGACTATAAGCTATAAAATTTTTGATCTAGTTCTATTGAATTATTTATAAGATTTGTGAAAATAGCTTTGGTGATAACCGAAAGGTTAATTTTTAATAATTTTCAACTTTATCTAACAAAGAATAAACTTTATGTGTCAATTACTCGGAATGAATTGCAATACCCCAACAGATATCACTTTTTCCTTTGAAGGATTTCGTCGCCGTGCCGGTTTAACCGACCATCATACCGATGGTTTTGGTATCGCCTTTTTTGAAGGTAAGGGCGTGAGGATTTTTCGAGATAATCGTCCGGGGGCTTCATCTCCTATGGCAGATTTAGTCAGCGAGTATCGTATTAAATCCTATAATGTTATTTCGCATATTCGTAAGGCAACCCGAGGAGATATCAATTTAGAAAATACCCATCCGTTTATTCGTGAATTATGGGGTGAAAACTGGGTGTTTGCTCATAATGGTACGGTGGAAGGTGTCGGTGTTTGTGAAGAATGTCATTATCAACCGATTGGTTCAACCGATTCGGAAGCGACATTTTGTTGCTTGGTTTCTCAATTAAGGGAACGCTTTTTGAAGAAACCGAGTGAGAAAGAGATTTTTGATGCGGTGGTTGAGATTACGTCCGAAATGGCCACTCACGGCGTATTCAATTTTATTCTTTCTAATGGTCACTGGATGATTGCACGTTGTTCAACGAATTTATATTATGTGACGCGAAAAGCACCGTTTAGTACTGCTTTACGTGATGATGATGTCGAAATTGATTTTAGTAAATACACAACCCCTAATGATAAAGTCACGATTATTACCACTCAACCGCTTACGAAAAATGAACAGTGGATAAAAATGCAGAATGGTGGTTATGTTTTTTTCAAAAACGGTGATTTAATTGAAGAAATTAAAGGAACTTTACCTGCACAAACCCACGTTTAGTGTATGCTCGAAAAACTAGGCATAGTTGATAGAATCAATCAACTATGCCTTTTGCTTAGATATTTTTATCTTGTAATCGGATTTACTTTCGCTACCTGTAATTTACGGTAAGCATCAAGTAATTTCTGATGTGCGGTCATATTTTCAAGCGATTCATCCGATGCGGTTAAACCGTGGAACGGGTTACCGCCTTGGATTGCGCCCCAAGCAGATTCAACCGCTTGTTTACCGTACATTTTCTCAAATACCATACGGTATTGTTCCGCATCACGTTCTTTGTCTAAGAATAATTCAATCGATTGAATTAAGCGACGGTAATAATTATTACGTTCCGCTGAGAATACGCTCGCATTCATATTTGCTGTCCAGTTTGCCCAGTCTAACGCTTGCTCTAAGTTGCCTAACGCTAAATGCAGCATCGATTTAAGCTCACCGATACGTAAAGTTTGCATTGCAGAACCTTTTTCTGCCACTAAACCGATAAACTCACGCACACGAGTTAAATCATCAATACCTTGTTCATCTAATTCATCAAGAAGTTCTTGATAAGTTTCACGATCGTGATGGAAATGTGGCAGATCTAACAAGATTTCACGCCAATCCATACCCATATTGTTATTCGCATAAACTAAATCGTCACTTGGATAAATGTTCGACATACCCGGCGCAAGAATACGACAAGCGTACACACCCAAATGCTCATAATCCATAATATAAACAGGTTGCTCGTGTTTATTAAAGATTGCCATCATATTGGCAAACTCTTGCTCGGTTGTACCTGAGAAATCCCAATGAACGAAGTCATAATCTGCATCTTTCTTGAAAAGATCCCAAGAAATTAGACCGCTTGAATCAATAAAGTGCGTTTCAAGGTTAGCGTGATCCGCAACATCTTCATTATTAAATGAAGGCGGAGCAAACACATCTAAATCTTTTAAGCTACGACCTTGTAATAACTCGGTTACTGTACGCTCGAATGCGACTTGGAAATTCGGGTGTGCACCGAATGAAGCGAAACAAGTCCCGTTATTCGGATTTAACAAAATCACACAAATAACTGGAAATTCACCGCCTAATGATGCGTCATAGCATAAAATCGGGAAGCCTTCTTGTTCGAGTTTTTCGATAGATGCTTTGATTGTCGGATAACCGTCAATCACGCTTTGTGGAATTTCTGGCAAGCTGATTGCTTCAGTGATAATACGGTTTTTCACAAAACGTTCGAATACTTCCGACAAACCCTGTACACGTGCTTCGTTTTTTGTATTACCGGCAGACATACCGTTTGAAACAAATAAGTTAGCGATAATACTTTGCGGAATATAGACAGTTTGGTTATCCGATTGGCGTACATAAGGTAAGGTTACAATCCCACGATCGTAATTTCCGGATTGAAGATCAACTAATAATTCCGGCGTAAGCTCACCATTCGGATCGAAATATTCCCATAAATAATCGTCCATCATATCCGCTGGCGGTAATACGTCATCTTCGATTGGGAACCATTTCTCAGTCGGATAATGCACAAATTCACTATTCGCAATTTCTTGACCTAAATAAAAATCCGCCCAGAAATAGTTGGTTGATAAACGCTCGAAATACTCACCTAATGCAGAAGCAAGCGCCGCTTTTTTGCTTGCACCTTTACCATTCGAGAAGCATTGTGGGCAATCTGCATCACGAATATGCACTGACCACACATTCGGCACCGGGTTTAACCAAGACGCTTCTTCAATGTTAAAGCCTAAAGTTTTTAATTTATGTTGAAAGGTAGAAATGCTGTCCTCAAGCGCAAGATCTTTACCGGTAATAAAAGTTTGTTCTGACATTGTAATACCTTTGACTTGTCGTAAAAAATCGCAACATTCTAGCAAAAATCCCCACAGATAAGTAAATTTTTTGTGAAATTTCTGCATAAAGACCAGTATTCATAACTCGGAAACAGTGATTACAAGCGGTCGAATTTTCTTTGAATTTTGCAAGTAAAATTTATGTTTGATTTAAGCTAAGAAAATATAATCTAGGATGTATACAAGTAAACTGGTTGGAAGTAGTATTACTTATATTAGGAAAGAAATATTGAAGGTATAAAATGGAAGACTATACTGTTCACCCTTTTTACGCCCATTCGGGGTTACTTGAGGATTATTCAGATTGGCAAACCTTACTCAGTCACGCCAATAATGTCGGGCTACTTGTCGCTGAATTTGTCGCACCGTTCGCTTCACAAGAAATTGCTCGCCGCACGGGGCTATTGCACGATTTGGGCAAATATAGTGCACGCTATCAAAAGCGTTTACATGGCGGAGAGCGGGTAAATCATTCCACTGCTGGTGCCAAAATTGCAGTGGAGCGTTGGGGACCTTTGGGCAAAATGATGGCGTTTTGTATTGCCGGTCACCATGCAGGTTTGGCTAATGGTTCTGGAGAAGGGAAAAATCGTTCTACACTCACACAACGTCTGCAAGAACAATTTGGTCATGGTCATAAAGATCTTCCGTTGCTTGATCCTATTTGGCGCGAAGAACTTAATTTGCCGGACAAATTGTCTCCTCCTCCTTTGAAATCCTCTAAATACGATCCCTTCTTTTCTTACGCCTTTTTTATTCGAATGCTTTATTCTTGCCTTGTGGATGCCGACTTTCTTGATACGGAAGCCTTTTATGCTAATCTCGAAAAAAGACCGCTTGAACGAGGAAATTACCCAAATTTAACCACACTTCATCAGCAATTTAATCAATTTATTGCACAGTTTAGAGAGCAGATAGCCTCTCAAACGCCTAATACACAGGAAGCACAACGCAAAGCGGAAGTAAACCGCTTGCGGAGCGAAATTCTGGATTATGCAGTTACCCAAGCAAAACAAGAAACAGGCTTGTTTTCTTTAACTGTGCCGACTGGTGGTGGTAAAACTTTTACCTCTATGGCATTCGCCCTTGAACACGCCAAACAGCACGGTTTACGCCGTATTATCTATGTTATTCCATTTACCAGCATTATTGAGCAAAATGTTGCGGAATTTCGTAAAGCTTTTGGCGAATTGGGAACAGAAGCGGTATTGGAACATCACAGCACTTTTGATCACGATAACCTGTCTGATAAATCAAGCCGAGATAAGCTGAAACGAGCATCGGAAAATTGGGATGCACCGATTGTCGTCACCACAGCAGTGCAATTCTTTGAAAGTTTATTTGCCGACCGATCTTCACGCTGTCGCAAGTTGCATAACATCGCCGGTAGCGTGATTATTTTGGATGAGGCCCAAATGCTACCGCTGAATTTATTACGTCCAATTATGGCGGCGATTGATGAATTGGCTCGCAATTATCAATGCTCTGTTGTGTTATGTACCGCTACACAACCGGCAATTCACCAAGCAAATGGTTTCTATAAAGGGTTTGAGAATGTGCGAGAAATTGCACCAAATCCAACCGCACTTTTTGAAAAGTTAAAACGTACTACGGTAAAGCATATCGGTATTCAAACAGATGCGGAGCCGCAAACCAAACTCGCAGATAACCCACAAATGCTGATAATCGTTAATAACCGCCGCCATGCCCGAGCCTTGTATGATTCAACGAAACATTTAGATGGGACTTATCATCTCACTACATTAATGTGCGCTAAACATCGCTCACAAGCGCTGGCTGAAATTCGTCTTCGTTTAAAACAAAATCTACCTTGCAGAGTGATTGCGACTTCTTTAATTGAGGCTGGTGTCGATGTGGATTTTCCACTGGTTATGCGAGCGGAGGCAGGACTAGATTCAGTGGCTCAAGCGGCGGGGCGTTGCAACCGAGAGGGAAAACGCTTGGCGGAGGAAAGTAATGTTTGGGTTTTCCAACCTGAAGAACAATGGAAAGCACCACTAGAGTTAGGCTTACTTTCTGCCTGTATGCGTTCAACGGTTTATGCTCACGCAGAAGATCTACTTACTCCACAAGCAATCAATCATTATTTCCAAGCGGTGTATGATGCTAAGGGAGAAGAACTGGATAAAAAAGGGATTTTAGATGCTTGCTATAAAGCAGGGCAAAGCCTTAATTTCCCATTCCAAAAAATAGCAGATGATTTCCAAATGATCACAAGCCACTTAATTCCGGTGATTATCCCTTTCGACCAAGAAGCCGAAAACCTTATTGACCGTTTACGCTATGCGGATCAAGTAGGTGGTATTTTAAGAAAACTCCAACCTTACACTGTGCAAGTGCCAGAGAAAGCATTAGCCGAACTTTATCAGGCAGGCAGAGTTGAAGCGATTAATGAAACCAACTTCGGCAAACAGTTTTACTGCTTAATTGGAATGGATTTGTATGATGAAGTAGCGGGGTTAAGTTGGGAGAATGTGGAGTTTTTGAAAGCTGAGAATAGCATATTCTGAAAGTTACAATAATAGAACTTAAATTTCATACTAAATTGAAATTAAACATTGCAAAGCATAAAAAGCCTTGATAAGTTATAGGCTACTTATATTTTATATCCAAATTACAATAACAGCTTTTAAATTGAGGTATCCTATGACAAATAAAATTACTGTTCTAGTTACAGGTGCAGGTGTTGATAAGACATCAGGAATCAATTTCCCATTAGCCGCAGAGCTCTTACCTGCAATTAGTTACTATCTTAATAATACAGAGGAGGGGCGCGTATAGATGCTCTGTTGCGTGATAAAATTAGCGGGCTAAGATTTCGCTTTGATCGTCTAATTAACAGTGCTATTACAGATATAACCCAAAGAGATCCTATACAACTTCGAGGAGTTATTCAGCGTATTCAAGAGACGATTGTTAAGCTTCCTGATGATGAAGAAATGCGTATTCAAAAAAAGCAAGGTGAGCTTATTGTTAGACTTTTTGATCAATTACAAAAAATTGCTTCTGCAAATGTTATAGATGATAAGACACGTGAATTAATAGATGAAGTTTTTGGAGAGAATGCAAAGGATTTTGATTTGGATGATTCTATCGTTGATATTCGAAGCCTTAATGTCTCAGATACATTCAAATCTATTTTACGTTATACCTTGCGACAAGGCCTAGACTCTACTCCAAACCGTATAGCTAGTATTCTTGTAGGTGATCTCCTTGATATAGAAAAGCTTTTGATAGAAAAATTTCTTGGATTTTATAACAATAAACTTCCTGATATTAAAAATTATATCTATATTGCTTGGTGTTTTTGGGCATTTTTGCTTTATAAAGATAAAGGGGTTAGAGCTACTCAAGAAAATATCCCTTTTTATGAAAATATACCGAAAAATTGGAAAGGAATTACCCTGAACTATACTTCATTTTTAGAATATTATCTCGGTGAGAAAAATACTATCTATTTTCATGGGGGGCTTTCTACCTATGTGCGAATGGATAATCGTGAGCTTTTGACATTTGATGATTTTGAAAGCAAGTCTCCATTAGAGCTTTTAGAATCACATATTTGTGATAATTGGTCATTTGATGAAGATGATCCTGCTAATTCTTGTTGTTTAATTCCATCACTAGTTCCACCATTACGATTAAAACCTATTCTTTCTAAAAAATATATTGACCTTTGGTTTCAGAGTGGTCAATGGCTAAAAGATGCTGATCATATTATTATCATTGGTTATTCACTTAACACTGCAGATGAACATTTTAATGATTTACTAAGAGCACTGAGTGGAAAGAAAATTACAGTAATTGGTCCGAATGTTTTGAGTGAGGCGTATATGAAACGAATAGAATCTGTTTGGGGAATTAGCCCACAGCAGTTTACTCACAAAAAATCACAAAATAAAAAATCAGCTCAGTGTAGAGAAATAACTCTAATTGAAGCTTATGCAAATGATATAAACCTAAGTGAATTATCCTGAATTTATATAAAGTGAGCAGTTTATATAACTGCCAGTGCTAGTAATTAAAGCTCTGTGTATTGAAACAATTTAGTATGAAAATACTGTAAAAATTCGCCCACTCGTAAAATAAAGAGTGGGCGTGTATTAAATAACTAAAGGGAGCATATATGCCAAACAAAATCAAACTCCATATTTGGGGTGATTATGCTTGTTTTTCCCGTCCTGAAATGAAGGTGGAGCGGGTGTCTTATGATGTGATTACGCCGTCTGCGGCACGGGGGATTTTGGCGGCGGTGCATTGGAAGCCGGCAATTCGCTGGGTGATTGATAAAATTTATGTCTTAAAACCGATTCAGTTTGAGTCAGTTCGCCGTAATGAGTTGGGCAGTAAAATTTCCGCTAGTAAAATCAGTGGGGCGATGAAGCGTAAAACAGCGGCGGATTTATATACCGTGATTGAGGATGACCGCCAACAGCGTCTTGCCACTGTGCTGAAAAATGTCGGTTATGTGATCGAAGCTCACGCTGTGTTAACCAAAATGGCAGGCGAAGCAGAAACTGTTACCAAGCATATTGAAATGTTTAAACGCCGTGCGAAAAAGGGGCAATGTTTCCAACAGCCTTGTATGGGCGTGCGTGAATTTGCCGCAAATTTTGCCTTAATTGATGATGACGATCCGTTGCCTGAATGTTTTTTGGCAGAAAATGAGCGAGATCGTGATTTAGGTTGGATGTTGCACGATATTGATTTTGAACACGGTAATCAGCCTCGCTTTTTCCGTGCAGAAATGAAAAATAGTGTAATTGATGTGCCACCATTTTATGCCGAGGAGGTCAAATCATGATTCTCTCCGCTTTAACCCGCTATTATTACCGTCTTGCAAACACAAGAAGATCGTTCAACAGGCGAAGCCAAAGTACCTTCCTATGGTTTTAGTGAAGAAAAAATCGGTTGGGTACTAGAATTGGATTCAAAGGGAAATTTGGTCAATGTCATTCCCAATTTAACCGCTGACAAGAAACCGAAATTGATGAGAGTGCCTCGCCCTGAAAAACGCACATCAGGCATTAAACCTAATTTTTTATGGGATAAAACTGCTTATGTGCTAGGCGTGGAAAGCAATCAAGACAAAGCCACCGCCAAAGATCAGCCCATCAAATTCGCCGAGAAAACCTTTGAGGCATTTAAACAGTACCATTTAGATTTGCTTGCGGATTCTAGCGATGAAGGCTTAGTGGCGATAAAAAATTTCTTGCAACAATGGCAACCTGCACACTTTGCTGAATCAATCTGCCCAACCGAAATGCTTGACGCAAATGTCGTGTTCAAATTAGTCGGCACAAGCAGTTATATTCATCAGCGAGAAGTCGCACAAACTCTTTGGACAAGTTTGTTGATAAATCAAAGTGATAATGCTGAAAAAGGTTTATGCTTAATTTCAGGCAAATTATCGCCAATTCAACAAACTCATCCTCTTATTAAAGGAGTATTTGGTGGGCAAAGTTCTGGTGGTTCAATTATTTCTTTTAATAACAAATCTTTCACCTCATTTGGCAAGGAAAAAGGCAGTAATGCCCCTGTTTCTGAGCAAGTCGCCTTTGCTTACACCACTGCTTTAAATTATTTACTACGTACAGAGGATCATCGTTTAACGATTGGTGATGCCAGTACTGTCTTTTGGGCGGAAGCAGACAATAATGCACAAGCCGAAGCCGCCGAAGGCTTTTTCTCCGCCTTAATGACTCCACCTGATGATGAGCAGGAAAACGATAAAATCTTTAAAAAATTGCAAGAAGTTAGCAAAGGACGACCGCTTGCAGAAATTTCCCCCGAATTATCTGAAAATACCCGTTTTTATGTGTTGGGGCTTGCCCCGAATGCGGCTCGCATTTCGGTGCGTTTTTGGCTAGATACTACCTTTGGGCAACTGGCGAAAAATCTCAGCGAACATTGGCAAGATCTTGCTCTTGATCCTTGCCCATGGAAAACCCCGCCTTCAATTTGGAGACTGTTATTACAAACCGCTTCATTAGGCAAAAGTGAGAATATTTCTCCTGTCTTGGCGGGTGAAATGGCTCGGGCGGTTATTAGCGGTCGTTTATATCCAATGAGTTTGCTTTCTCAGTTGGTCACTCGAATCCGAGCAGATGGCGATATTAACGGCTTGCGAGTAGCGTTAATGAAAGCGGTTTTACAACGAAAATTTAGAAAAGGTCTTATTAAACAAGGAGTTCCTATGAGCTTGAATAAAGAAAGCGATAACTACGCTTACTTGCTTGGCAGGTTATTTGCGGTATTAGAAAGAATCCAAACCCAAGCGTTAGGCGAATTAAATGCTGGCATTGCCGACCGCTATTATGGTTCTGCGTCTGCCGTGCCGTTTTCGGTATTCCCTCGCTTATTAAGCGGTGCAAAACATCATTTATCTCGCTTGAGAAAAGATAAGAGCGGTATGGCGGTCAATCTGGATAAGGATTTAGGCGAGATTATTGCCAACTTGCCAGAAAATTTCCCTCGCCATTTAAGTATTGATGAGCAAGGACGTTTTGCGATTGGCTATTACCACCAAAAACAAAGTTATTTTGCAAAAAAAGAAACCACTGAATCTATTGAGAACTAAGGAAACACTATGTCTATTCAAAATCGCTATGAATTTGTCTTTTTCTTTGATGTAACCAACGGCAACCCAAACGGTGACCCTGACGCGGGTAATATGCCACGCCTTGATCCAGATAGTAGTAAAGGCTTAGTAACCGATGTTTGTCTAAAACGCAAAATTCGTAATTTTATTGAAATGAGTTATGAAAACGAGGCGGGTTACGAAATCTATGTTAAAGAAAAAAGTGTTCTGAACTTACAAAACAAACGTGCTTATGAAGCATTAGGGATTGAATCGGAAGCGAAAAAATTACCAAAAGATGAAGCTAAAGCCCGAGAAATTACCGCTTGGATGTGTAAAAACTTCTTTGATATTCGCACCTTTGGGGCGGTAATGACTACCGAAGTAAACAGCGGACAGGTGCGAGGCCCTGTACAACTAGCATTTGCCCAGTCTATCGATCCGATTATTCCGCTAGAAGTGTCGATTACTCGAATGGCAGTAACCAACGAAAAAGATCTTGAAAAAGAACGCACTATGGGGCGTAAATATATTGTACCTTATGCACTTTATCGTGTTCACGGCTTTATCTCAGCTAAACTCGCTGAAAAAACGGGCTTTTCTGATGAAGACGTACAAAAACTTTGGCAAGCATTACAACTTATGTTTGAACACGATCGTTCCGCGACTCGTGGCGAAATGGCGGCTCGCAAACTGATCGTATTTAAACACGACAGCGAATTAGGTAATCAACCTGCTCATAAACTGTTTGAAACGGTAAAAGTTGAACGTATCAATGGTGAAAAAGACACACCAGCGAAAGGCTATGATGACTACCGTATCACCGTGCAAGCTGAAGGTTTAAACGGCGTAACCGTTGAAGAATTATTGTAATGGGCGATTTGCAACATTCTGCCGAAATATCACCGCTTGTTCCGACCGCACTTGGCGATGACAAGCGGTTGATTTCACTTTCTGCGTTGCAACATTACGCTTTTTGTCCTCGTCAATGTGCGTTGATTCACAACGAACAAGCGTGGGCGGAGAATTTTCTTACCGCACAAGGCAAGGCATTGCACGAGCGAGTGGATTCAAGCGAGCCAGAAGTTCGCAAAGGGATTCGCTTTGAGCGAACAGTTCACGTCGCGACAGAAAAATTAGGCATAAGTGGCATTTTGGATTTGGTCGAGCGAGATCTGAAAACAGGCGAGCTAAAACCCGTGGAATATAAGCGTGGCAAGCCCAAACTTGAACCGATTGATGAAATCCAACTTTGTGCCCAAGCCTTATGTTTGGAAGAAATGACCGAGCAAACCATTAACGAGGGAGCATTGTGGTATATGCAACCCCGCCACCGTTTGCCGATCATTTTTTCCACCGAACTACGCACCAAAACGCTCGCCACCATTGCCGAAGTGCGGTCACTTTTAAACAGCGGAACAACCCCGCTCCCCGAATACAGCAAACGCCGCAAAGCCTGCTCGCTCATCGACCTCTGCCAACCACAGTTGTTGGAAAAGGATAGATCTAAGGGGTATGTGGTAGGGTTGTTTGCGAATAATGAAATTTAATGGAGTTAAAAGATGAAGTTATTACCAATAGTAAATGTATTTGAAAAATCGTATGAATTTTGGGAATACAGAGATGCTACTCAAGAGGAAAGATTGAAAAATTATCAGGAATATGGATTTTTTAATATGCACGTTCCTGATAATTTGGTAAGGATAATTTCAAATGCATATGACGCACTGTCCACATAGCTTTGACTCGGACAGATAACGCTTTAGAAAGGCATATTGATAATGCATTAGATGTAAATGAGAGTTTTCATGCTTGGAGGAAATTTATGCCTAGTAAAACTCCTGCTCAGTTAACTAATTATCAGAGAAGACACATTTTAGATAATAGTGTTTCACAAGTAATAAATGAAATAGGATGTGTTTTAACTGAAGGCCAGTTTTTGTTTCATGGCGGTAGTTGGTGGGGAAATAATGAAATTGGATCTGAATGTATAACAACACGACCATTCTCCACATCGTTTAGCCCGCAAATTGCTTTGCTTAATGCAGAGTGGACTGGTAAGGCTTATGACGCAGGAATAATTGATTTGCTGGTGTTAAAGGTAGTTCAGCCATACACTAAAGTTTTTTCTTATAAGATAAAAGGAACAGATAAAGGACATGAGAAAGAAGTTTTGTTTGCTAGTGGGGCAAAATTGCGATTAGTTAAAACAGAACTGATCAGATCTGACTATAAAGTTTATAAAGCTATTCCCAATAGCATAGAGTGTATTGATAAGGAAGTTTGTTTTAATGTGAGGTTGGTAGAAATATCTTAGCATACATAGACTATCTGCTTTTTATTTTTATCCTAGAACATCTGAAAGTACGATTTTTAGACGGACTAACAACAAGCCGTTCTAAAACAAAACTGCGGTCAAATCCAAAGGAATTTTCCAAATGCGCAAACTCCAAAACACTCTCTACATCACCACCCAAGGTAGCTATTTGCATAAAGAGCGAGAAACCTTGGTGGTGGAGCAAGATCGGAAGAAAGTGGTACAGTTGCCGATTCATTCCATTGGGCATATTTTTTGTTTTGGGAATGTTTTGGTGTCGCCGTTTTTAATGGGATTTTGCGGTGAAAATAACGTAAATTTGGCATTTTTTACCGAAAATGGGCGTTATCTTGGGCGGTTACAAGGGCGACAAAGTGGTAATGTATTGTTACGCCGAGCCCAGTATAAAAAGTCGGAGACCAACCCTGTTCCTGTGGCTCGCAACATCATTGCGGCCAAAATTCAAGCATCTAAGCGGGTGTTACAACGGCAAATTCGTAATCACGGCGAAAATGCTGACCTTCAATCGGCAATTACCGCATTAAATTACAGCCTGCAACAGTTGAAAACTGCGGATAATTTGGATTTGATTCGAGGTATTGAGGGTGATGCGACTTCCCGTTATTTTGGAGTGTTTTCTCATCTTCTTAAAGAAAATAGTGGTTTCCACTTTGACGGACGTAATCGCCGCCCACCTCGTGACGGTGTGAATGCGTTGCTTTCATTTCTTTATAGCATTGTAGGGAAAGATATTAGCGGGGCATTGCAAGGCGTTGGGCTTGATCCGCAGATTGGCTTTCTGCACGCAGATCGGCCGGGGCGAGATAGCTTAGCTCAAGATATTTTGGAGGAATTTCGTGCGTGGTGGGTGGATAGAATGGTGCTGTCGCTGATCAATCGAGGGCAGATTAAGCCTGATGATTTTATAACAGAGGCTAGCGGTGCGGTAACACTCAAGCCTGAAGCAAGAAAATTACTATTTCAAACGTTGCAAGCGAAAAAACAAGAAAAAATCATCCACCCATTTTTAGAGGAAGAAGTAGAAATCGGTTTGTTACCTTATATCCAAGCGATGTTATTGGCTCGTCATTTGCGAGGCGATTTGGCAGAATATCCACCATTTTTAATACGTTAAAATCTGCAAAAATTTGTTGAAATCTGACCGCTTGTTTCTGTTTTATTTATTGAGGAATTGGCAACTATGCTGATGTTGATTACCTACGACATTTCATTTGATGACCCAGAAGGGCAGGTTCGCCTACGCCGTATTGCTAAGCATTGTTTGGATTATGGTGTACGGGCTCAGTATTCTGTGTTTGAGTGTGATGTTACACCCGACCAGTGGGTCGCACTCAAAAATAAATTATTGGCAACTTACAACCCTGATTGTGATAGTTTGCGTTTTTACCATTTAGGCAGTAAATGGCGTAATAAGGTCGAACATCACGGTGCAAAACCTGCAGTGGATATTTTTAAAGATACGTTAATTTTATAGATCGCTAACCGGTAGTTCTCATGAAAATGCTAGGAGGTTAGCGAATCTACATTGTTCTTTAATAATCAAGGAATTAGAAAAAATAAGGTACAGTATATTGGCGATATGCTATACTTTTTCCCACTCTCTACAAAGCGTTAGCGAATAAAGGGCTAAAAAGCCTGATGTTTCAATGCGTTATCTTGTAGGGAGCGACCACCTACGCGTGGCTGTGAATTGAAACATTATTGAAAAGTTACGCTACGCGACTGATGCTAGCGACCACCTACGCGTGGCTGTGAATTGAAACGAATTGAGAAAAATGCAAGACTTTAACTACAACACGCGACCACCTACGCGTGGCTGTGAATTGAAACAAGAGTAGATGCTAGTGGTTTATCTCAAAAAGTTGCGACCACCTACGCGTGGCTGTGAATTGAAACTCGTTTACCGTCCGCAGGTTCGGCTGATAATCAGGCGACCACCTACGCGTGGCTGTGAATTGAAACACGATGAAGTCATCACTTGTTGTGATGAAGATATGCGACCACCTACGCGTGGCTGTGAATTGAAACAAGATCGTCCAATAAGGCTAGGCGACCTGTGATGGCGACCACCTACGCGTGGCTGTGAATTGAAACAAATTGAGAAAAATGCAAGACTTTAACTACAACAGCGACCACCTACGCGTGGCTGTGAATTGAAACAACTAAATATAATTAAATCCCCCACTCATTGAAGCGACCACCTACGCGTGGCTGTGAATTGAAACAATGATGACACACGAGAAGAAACAGGTGCGAACGCTGGCGACCACCTACGCGTGGCTGTGAATTGAAACACTCGTTGAAAGTCGTGCGGTCGCCCACATATTCGCGACCACCTACGCGTGGCTGTGAATTGAAACAACATTACCAATTTTGCCTAGAGATGAAAAAAAGCGACCACCTACGCGTGGCTGTGAATTGAAACCAGTATATCGAGCTTCAAGGAAAAGCGTTCTACAAGCGACCACCTACGCGTGGCTGTGAATTGAAACTTCTTAGTGCAACAAAAAAAGAACCGTGAATTTTTGGCGACCACCTACGCGTGGCTGTGAATTGAAACAAGTAAAACTTTTTGATTTGCCAAACGAGCTTCCGGCGACCACCTACGCGTGGCTGTGAATTGAAACATTGCAGGTCAAGCTACTGTTGTGTTAACCGGTGCGCGACCACCTACGCGTGGCTGTGAATTGAAACGCTAGCTACAAGGCAGTTGTAGATCTATTAGTAGAAGCGACCACCTACGCGTGGCTGTGAATTGAAACAACAACAGGGGGCGAAACAGCCCCTTAAATTAGGGGCGACCACCTACGCGTGGCTGTGAATTGAAACATCGTTATGAATTTGAGCGTGAAGTAAATTATTTGCGACCACCTACGCGTGGCTGTGAATTGAAACAAAAGAAACAGCGAAAATTAATGGTAAATATGATTTGCGACCACCTACGCGTGGCTGTGAATTGAAACAATTACGTCATACGGCAAGTGCATTAAGCCCTCTTGCGACCACCTACGCGTGGCTGTGAATTGAAACCACGCCTCGAATAACAAAGACCTCTTCGTCATACTTGCGACCACCTACGCGTGGCTGTGAATTGAAACAAGTAGCATTGTGGGTTACGGGCTATGAAACTTGGGGCGACCACCTACGCGTGGCTGTGAATTGAAACCTGAATAAGAGAGCGTCTCAATACTTTCCGTTGGCGACCACCTACGCGTGGCTGTTTTTTAATAATCAGTATTGCTGATTTTGTAATCGGTAACCTTTTGTCGCTAAAATTCTCCACTTATTTGATCTCGATTTTTGTTTTCTTAGTTCGTCAATGTTAAACTTTAGTGAATATTATTTAACGACTTAGAGAAAGAGAAAATGAGCGGTGCAGAATTATTAGTAAATGTCACACCGAGTGAAACTCGGGTGGCGTTAGTTGAGAATGGATTATTAAAAGAGCTTCATATTGAGCGTGAGGCGAAGCGAGGGATTGTCGGTAATATTTATAAAGGGCGTGTGACACGAGTGTTGCCGGGAATGCAGTCGGCATTTGTCGATATCGGTTTGGAAAAAGCGGCATTTTTGCACGCTTCCGATATTGTTTCGCACACGGAATGTGTCGATGAAAACGAGAAGAAACAGTTTGTTGTAAAAGATATTGCAGAACTGGTACGTGAAGGGCAGGATATTATCGTACAAGTAGTAAAAGATCCAATTAGTACCAAAGGTGCACGTTTAACCACCGATATTACTTTGCCTTCTCGCTATTTGGTATTTATGCCGGAAAATAGCCATGTGGGCGTTTCGCAACGTATCGAAAGTGAGGAAGAACGTAATCGCTTAAAGGCATTGGTTGAGCCTTACTGTGATGAACTCGGCGGCTTTATTGTACGCACGGCGGCGGAAGAAGTTTCGGAAGAAAGTTTGCAACAAGATACGATTTTCTTAAAACGTTTGTGGCGTAAAATTTTAGAACGCAAGGCAAAATATCCGGTTAAATCAATGTTATATGGCGAACTGGCTTTAGCACAGCGTGTTTTACGTGATTTTGTCGGCACGCATATCAGTTCGATTCGCATTGACTCGAAAATGACCTATGAACAGGTTAAAGAGTTTTTAGCCGAGTTTATGCCGGAATTGACTGAAAACGTGAGTTTATATAGCGGTAGCCAAACGTTATTTGATGCTTACGGTGTGGAAGAAGCGATTCAAAAAGCGTTGGATAAACGAGTGGATTTAAAATCGGGCGGTTATTTAATTATCGAACAGACAGAAGCGATGACCACGATTGATATTAATACCGGTGCGTTTGTCGGTCATCGTAATTTAGCGCATACGATTTTTAATACTAATATTGAAGCAACACAAGCGATTGCACATCAGTTACAACTGCGTAATTTAGGTGGCATTATCATTATTGATTTTATTGATATGCAAGAAGAAGAGCATCGTGAGCGTGTGTTGCAGTCATTACAAGAAGCGTTGAAAGGCGACCGAGTGAAGACCAATGTGAACGGCTTTACCCAACTTGGCTTAGTCGAAATGACCCGTAAACGTACTCGTGAAAGTTTAGAGCGAGTGCTTTGTCGCGATTGTCCAGCGTGTAAAGGGCGAGGCACAATTAAAACGGTTGAAACCGTGTGTTATGAAATTCTGCGTGAGATTGTGCGTGTTCATCACCTGTTTAAAACCGAAAAAGTGCGAGTCTATGCCTCAAAAGATGTGGCGGAATATTTAATTAACGAAGAAACACACGCTTCGATTGCTGAATTAGAAGCCTTTATCGGTAAAACCATCGAAATCAAATTAGAACCTTACTATCATCAAGATCAATTTGATGTTGTTGTTATGTAATGGGTAAGCGGTCGAATTCTACGAAAGTTTTGTCACTTTTTGCGAAAATCCGACCGCTTGCTTCCTACCCAAAATCTGCAAAATCGCTTATAATTACTTTTATTTCTCGAATTTATCAAGCAAAAGGTTAAAAAATGTCTGAAGTTGAACATCAAGAATTAGATCTTAACGGTGAAATGTTAGCTCGCCGTGAGAAATTAGCAAAATTACGTGAACAAGGAAATCCGTTCCCAAATACTTTCCGTCGTGATGCTTACGCAGAAAAATTACACGCACAATACGATGAAGTAGAAGGCGAAGCGCTAAAAGAACAAGATATTCAAGTAAAAGTTGCCGGCCGTATTATGCTTAAACGTGTAATGGGTAAAGCGTCTTTCTTTACCATTCAAGATGTAAGCGGTCAAATCCAGCTTTATGTTGCACGTGATAACCTTGCTGAAGGTGTGTATGCGGATAAAGTAAGCATGTGGGATTTAGGTGATATCGTTGGTGTTGCTGGTACGCTTTTCAAAACGAAAACAGGCGAATTAACCGTTCGTTGTTCAGAAGTGGAATTATTAACTAAATCACTTCGTCCGTTACCAAACAAAGTACAAGGTTTAACCGACCAAGAAACACGTTATCGTCAACGTTATTTAGATTTAATTTCTAACGAAGAATCTCGCCGTACATTTATGATTCGTTCAAAAGTGGTTTCAGGCATTCGTCAATTCTTCTTAGAGAAAGACTTTATTGAAGTTGAAACACCAATGTTACAAGTGATTCCGGGTGGTGCGGCAGAAAAACCGTTTATTACTCACCACAATGCGTTAGACGTGGATATGTATTTACGTATTGCGCCTGAGCTTTACTTAAAACGTTTAGTGGTTGGTGGTTTTGAGCGTGTATTCGAATTAAACCGTAACTTCCGTAACGAAGGTGTTTCAGTGCGTCATAACCCTGAATTCACCATGATCGAATACTATCAAGCGTATGCGGATTACCACGATTTAATGGATAACACCGAAGAATTATTACGTAAATTAGCGATTGATATTCTCGGCACAACGACAGTTCCTTACGGTGAGTACGTGTTCGATTTCGGTAAACCGTTTGAACGTATCACGATGCACGATGCAATCGTGAAATACGGTAACGGCATTACACGTGAAGATTTAGATAGCTTTGAAAAATCAGTGGAAATTGCGAAAGGTTTAGGCATTGAAATCCAAAAATCTTGGGGCTTAGGCTCAGTAGTAAATGCGATTTTTGAAGAAGTTGCGGAACATCAATTAATTCAACCAACTTTCTTAATGGCACATCCGGCAGAAATTTCACCGCTTGCACGCCGTAATGATGAGAACCCTGAAGTAACTGATCGTTTCGAATTATTTATCGGTGGTCGTGAAATCGGTAACGGTTTCTCAGAATTAAATGATGCGGAAGACCAAGCTGAACGCTTTGATGCTCAGGTTGCGCAAAAGATGCGGGCGATGATGAAGCAATGTTTAAAGACGAAGATTTCGTTGTTGCGTTAGAACACGGTTTACCACCGACAGCCGGCGAAGGTTTAGGCATCGACCGTTTAGCAATGATTTTTGCAAATGCACCGTCAATTCGTGATGTGATCTTATTCCCTGCAATGCGTCAGAAATAAGTTAAATTGAGACGAAGAAAGCACACTTTTGATCTGACCCCCAAAAGTTAGACGGTTTAATTTAAGGACTGAGTTCTGTATTGTACAGGGCTGAGTCCTTTTAATTTCACTTGAATACGTTCATTGTTGTAATAATGAATGTACGCATGAATCACTTTCTCAAGCTGTTCGAACGTCTCAAATCGCTTACCAAAGTAACATTCCGTTTTCAATCGTCCAAAGAAACTTTCCATTGCCCCATTATCCAAGCAATTCCCTTTTCTCGACATACTTTGTCTAATATGATGTTTTCTCAGCATTACTTGATAGCCTGCCATCTGATATTGCCAGCCTTGGTCGGAATGTAAAATCGGTTTAGCGTCCTGAGGCAGTTTTGCGACCGCTTGCTTTAGCATCCGCATCACTTGCTCAAAATTCGGACTTCTTGATAAATCATGGGCAATAATTTCACCATTAAACAAGTCCTTAAGCGATATTTCTTCTGCTTAATCACTGCATTTTTATCGATTTTAAGCGGTAAGTGATAAAAGAAAGTACTGCGTTTTAAGCCAGTCAAAGGGAGGAGAATTTCTAAGGGGAAATCCACTCGCAACGTTTTTACGATGGTCGCTTTTGCCACATTTTTTGTTTGTTATATTTGGTCATAAAAAATCTGCACCTTAATCTGTTGGTTGTTTAGTCCAACTTTTGGGGTGCAGATCACGAATGCCCTTTAATTTTTTAATTAGTTTTGTTTTGCCATTTCAAATTCAATTAACATCATTAAAATATGAATAACCTTAATATGAATTTCTTGAGTACGGTCTGCATAACGGAAGTGTGGTACACGAATTTCAACATCAGCTAATCCTGCCATTTGACCCCCGTCTTTGCCGGTCATTGCAATGACTTTCATCCCTTTTTCTTTAGCGACTTTAATGGCATTCAGTACATTTTTAGAATTACCGGAAGTTGATAAACCGAATAATACATCGCCTTTTTGTCCTACGGCTTCAAGATAACGTGAGAACACATATTCATAACCAAAATCGTTACTGACACAGCTCAAATGGCTAACATCTGAAATAGCAATTGCAGGATAGCCCGGGCGGTTTTCACGGTAACGTCCGGTTAATTCTTCAGCAAAGTGCATTGCATCACAATGTGAACCGCCGTTACCGCACGAAAGCACCTTTCCGCCTTGTTTAAAACTATTGGAAATCAGTAATGTTGCTTCTTGGATTAATTGGATATTTTTCTCGTCGGACATAAATTTATCTAATACATCGGCGACTTCTTGAAGTTCAGCCTTAATTTGTTCTAAGTACATACAAGATCCTTTAATTCATTGTAAAAATAACGTATTCCGACCGCTTACTGCTTGCGGAAGTTCGCCAAAGTTTAGGGGATTGTGAGCGTAAAGTAAACTATGAAAAGTGGAATTTTTATAGAATACTTGTAAACAAAAGTTTCCAAAATGATTTTTTCAGAGTATGATTAAATGACTATTTTTCTACACAAATTGAGGTAAAAATATGATGAAGTTACGGATTGAATGTTCAGACAAACTTACCGTTGCAGAGAAGTGCCTACACCTTTTGGCAATGCAAAAACAATCTATTCTTCAAATTGAATTTACCGAATTTGGTGTACATATCGAATTTTCTTCACTGACAGCAGAGCTACAGACGCAAATATTAGCTCAAATTAGACCGCTTGAAGGCGTATTACAGGCAGAATTTATGGAAGCTGAATATCATGGGTTTGAGAATATGATTGCACAAAGCCCAAAAATGCAGGCTGTCATTGAGCAAGCAAAGAAATTTGCAATGCTTAAAGCACCACTATTGATTCAAGGAGAAACCGGTACGGGGAAAGATGTATTTGCTAAGGCTTGTCATGAATTAAGCTCACGTAGAGCTCATAAATTTATTGCAGTAAATTGTGCCGGTTTGCCTGCCGATGAAGCGGAAACAGAGATGTTCGGTCATCGAGGCAATGGTAAAGAAAACATCGGTTTTTTTGAATATGCTAATGGCGGTACGGTCTTATTAGATTCTATTGCTGAATTATCACTTGAGATGCAGGCAAAATTATTACGTTTTTTAAATGACGGATGTTTTCGTCGTGTGGGTGAAGATCAAGAAATTCAAGTGGATGTCAGAGTGATTTGTACGTCGCAAAAACCATTAAATCTTTTAGTAGAAGAAGGTAAAGTTAGAGAAGATCTCTATCATCGACTTAATGTGTTAACGTTAGATTTACCGCCGTTGCGAGATCGCCAAGAGGATTTGCCGTTATTAGCGGATCACTTTATTGCTCAAATCAGCCAACAGCTTGGTATAAGTAAATTAGAGTATGATAATGATTTTGTTACAGCACTACAGAGCTATCGTTGGCCGGGTAATTTGCGAGAATTATATAATGCTATTTATCGTGCCTGTACGCTTTCACACAGTTATCGTCTAGCGGTAAAAGATCTCAATTTACCGCATCAGCAACATAAAGTTGATACATTACCAGTGTTAGATGAAGGGGCTACATTAGAAGAATTAGTTAATAATTTTGAGGTCGCATTATTACGTAAATTCTATGCAGAATTTCCAAGTACCCGAAAATTAGCTCAACGTTTAGGCATTTCTCATACCGCAGTTGCGAATAAATTACGTGCATACGGCATCGGTAAATAAGGATAACAATGTTTTCATTTATTCAGCAAGCGGTTAAATTTTCCCTATTTCTTGCAAGTTTCGGCATAAATATGACCGCTTATGCCGCACCTAGTATCCCCAAAGAACTACTAGATAACAGTTTAATTTACTGTACGAGTGTTTCCGGATTCAGTTTTAATCCGCAAAAAGCGGATGTGGGAACGAATATGAACGTGGTTACGGAGCAAATTTACGATAAATTATTTGAATTTGATGCAAAAACCAACTCGCTCAAGCCTGCATTAGTAGAAAAATATAGTGTTAGTAATGACGGTAAAACGATTACTTTGTATTTACGTCATAAAGTATCTTTTCATACAACCGCATGGTTTACGCCAACACGTCCGTTTAATGCGGAAGATGTTGTGTTTTCACTTAATCGTATGATTGGAAATGTCGAGGAATTACCCGCTTTAGATTTTAGCGAAGATGCAAATAAAGCACTTTTCCAGCAAAATCAATATTATGCTTATCAATTTAAAGCGAATTTAGCACATTATCCTTATTTCGAAAGTGTGGCATTAAAAAATAAAATTGAAAAAATTTCTGCATTAAATGATTATACCGTCCAAATCCATTTAGTTTCGCCAGACAGTTCTATTTTGGCTCATTTAGCCAGTCAATATGCGGTGATTTTATCGAAAGAATACGCCTTACAATTAAATGCGGATGAAAATTTAGCTCAGTTAGATTTATTGCCGA
Source organism: Actinobacillus arthritidis (assembly GCF_029774155.1). Lineage (NCBI taxonomy): Bacteria > Pseudomonadati > Pseudomonadota > Gammaproteobacteria > Pasteurellales > Pasteurellaceae > Actinobacillus > Actinobacillus arthritidis. Next base: position 595,538 of record NZ_CP103833.1, read on the forward strand.
TCGGAACCGGGGTATATCAATTAAACGATTATGTACAAAACGAATATGTTCGCTTAAAACCACATCCGAAATATTGGGGTAAAAAAGCACAAATTGAAAACGTTGTGGTGGATGTGTCCAGTAACGATACGGGGAGAATGGCAAAATATTTGAATCACGAATGTGATGTTGTTGCTTTTCCTGAGCCGAGCCAAAGAAGTATTATTCATCCGAGTGAAGTAATTGAAAGTTCAGGGGCTAATTTAGCTTTTCTCGCGTTCAATATGAATAAACCGCAGATGCAAGATCTTGCATTTCGTCATCGCATTGCTCGTGCGATTAACCGCCAACGGATTGCCAAAGCATTATTTTACGGTTCAGCAGATGTTGCAGACAATGTTTTACCGACTGTATTGTTTACACGACCGAATCTGCGTAGTTATCCTTATGAAATAGCGGTTGAAAATGGCAGACAAATTACAAAAACAGACCGTTTGAAGTTTTGGGTACTTGATGAAAAAAGGGTCTATAATTTACATCCGTTGAAAATGGCAGAGTTGATCCGTATCGATTTGGAAAAAATTGGCATTGAAGTGGATATTAGAACGGTCAGTCGGAATGATGTAGTACAAATGACGGAAAAAGGTCAAGCAGATTATGATTTGATTTTAACCGGTTGGTTGGCGAATAATCTTGACCCGAATGCATTTTTATCGCCAATCTTATCTTGCCGTTCCCGTTATGAAGTAACGAATTTAGCTAATTGGTGTAACCAAGAATTTGATCATTGGTTAGAATTAGCAAAATTAGCCGAACAACCTTATACAAAAATAATGATATATAAGTTGTTACAAAACTTATTGGAACAAGAATTGCCGATTTTACCATTAGTTAATGCTAATCGAGTGCTACTAGCTCATTCCAAAATTGAAAATGTCCAAGTTAGCCCGTTTGGTCAAGTTCGTTTATCAGAACTGAAATTAAAACATAAAGAGAAAAAATAATGTTATTCGCTTTTATTCGCAAATTATTGTTGATGGTCATTACACTATTTGCCTTAACATTGATTAGCTATAACATTTTGTTGCGTGATGCTTTAAATCGTTTTGTTGATTTAAAAGGCGTAGATGCCTATTTAAGTTATGTGCAAGGGCTTATGCAAGGGGATTTTGGTATTAGTTATACCAATGGTGAGCCGTTAGCTAATCAAATCTTGAACGTTTTTCCTGCAACGATTTCTTTATGTTTAGCCGCATTGTTACTTTCCCTGATTATCGGTTTGCCATTAGGTTTTATTTCGGCAACATTTCGAGAGAATATGTTGGGTAAAACATTAGCAATTCTTGGTTCATTCAGTTTAGCAATCCCTGTATTTTGGCTGGCAATTGTTGTTTTGTATTATGCTTCTGTAAGTGGTTGGGCCATTTCTGCCGTTGGAGAATTACATCCTATTTATGAAATTTCTTCAGTGACTGGCTTCCGTTTATTAGATATTTTTTTAGCAGATTCTCCATATAAATTAAAAATGATGCAGAGTGTATTACATCATTTAGTATTGCCAACGTTGATCCTTTCTGTACCGGCAACACTTGAAGTCATTCGATTTACTCGTCAACGGGCGGAATATGTTATGACACAAAATTACATTCGAGTTGCACAAACGAGAGGTTGGAGTCCTTATAAAATTTGGACGCGTCATATTTTACATAATACGTTACCTGCATTATTGCCTATGATTGCACGCAACCTTACCTTAATCTTTGCCTTTTCAATGTTGGTCGAAAATGTATTTAACTGGGGGGGAATCGGTTTGTGGCTGATTAATGCGTTATCTGTGCAGGACTATAACGCTATTTCTGCTGGTGTAGTAGCTATCGGTTTATTTGTTTTGCTCATTGATTTATTTGTCAGTTTAATCACAACATTGTTAGATCCGTATCAGAAAAAGGATTGGTATGTTAAGTAGAGAAGAACCGGAACAATTCAGAGAATCCGATTATGTTAAACAATTTTTCCGCCAGTTACGTCAAGATAAAGTAACGCTAGCTAGTTTATACCTATTTATACTTTTATTATTATTAGTGTTTTTAGGTGATGTTATTGCACCTTATCAAGCTGACACACAATTTATTGGCAAAGAGTTAATGCCTCCTTCTTGGGATGATAAAGGACAAATTGGTTTTTTCTTTGGTACGGATGACTTAGGACGAGATATTTTAAGTCGGATACTGTCTGGTTTTTATTATACGGTCGGTTCAGCTCTATGTATTAGTATAGCAATAGCTGTTATCGGAAGTATTATAGGTATCATAGCTGGCACGAGTCGAAAATCTTTTTCATTTTTAGGACATCTATTTGATACATTTTTATTTATCCCGATTTTAATTATTGCCATTATCATTGCGACTTTAATGGAAGCGAGTTTGATCAATGCCATGTTGGCGATATTTCTCGCAATGTTACCGCATTTTATTCATAAAATTTACCAAGCAACCCAACAGGAATTAAAACGAGAATATGTTGTGACATTAAGGTTAGATGGTGCATCACGCTGGGATCTCATTAAAGAAGTTGTTTTACCAAATCTTGCTCCTGTGGCGACCAAAGAATTGGCTCATATTTTTATTATTGCCGTATTGGATATTAATGCCTTAAGTTTTATTGAATTAGGTGCTAAAAGTCCAACCCCAGAATGGGGAACAATGATAAAAGATTCCGTTGAATTAATTTATATCGCTCCATGGACTGTGATTTTACCGGGAATGGCAACGATTTTTGTGATTCTGTTGAGCAGTATGTTAGGCAACGGTATTAGCCGAGTATTAGAAAAATATCGTTATTAAGATGGAATAAGTTATGGCTCTATTAGATATTCGCCATTTGAGTATTGAAATTGATACGCCGAATGGCAGAATTAAAATGGTAGATAATATTGATTTGACCCTCGATGAGGGGGAAATTTGTGGACTTGTCGGCGAATCCGGTTCAGGAAAGAGTTTGATTGCTAAAGTAATTTGCGGTTTGACTAAAGATGAATGGATTATTACCGCAGATCGTTTTCGTTTTAATGATATTGAATTACTTAAGTTATCGCCTGCTCAACGAAGAAAATTAGTCGGCGAACAAATCTCGATGATTTTCCAAAATCCGCTTTCTAGCCTAGATCCCAGTAAAACGATTGGTAAGCGACTTATGCAAACGATTAATTTTAAAGGGAAATGGTGGCAATGGTTCGGCTGGAAAAGGAAAAAAGCGATTGAGCTATTACATCGTGTAGGGATTCGTGATCATAAAACAATGATGCAAAGTTATCCTTTTGATATTACCGAAGGCGAAGCACAAAAAGTCATTATTGCTATGGCGGTTGCTAATCAACCTCGCTTACTGGTCGCAGATGAACCGACTTACACATTAGAAGCAACAACGCAATTACAGATTTATCGTTTGTTATCGAGTATGAATAAAAACTTGGGGACATCTATCTTATTAGTCGCAAATGATATTCGCAGTATTCATAAATGGGTGGATTCGTTTAATGTATTGTATTGTGGGCAAACGGTAGAAATTGCGAGTAAAGAAACCATTATGGAGGAGCCTTTCCATCCCTACACTTCGGTTTTATTAAATAGTATTCCCGATTTCTCACAGCCATTAGCCTTTAAAAGTCGTTTAAATACCTTAAAAGGATCGGTACCAATGTTACAAAATATGCCGATTGGTTGTCGTTTAGGGCCTCGTTGCCCATTTGCACAGAAAAAATGCGTACAAAAACCGCCTTTGCGTAAATTTAAACAGCACGAATTTGCTTGTCATTATCCGATTAACTTTAGAGAGAAAAACTTCCTTAAACGTGCCGATTTTGAACCGGTTGTAGTTACGGATAAATCGGAATAATTTGCTCAGGTGGTCATATTTTTTCGTTTTTTTGCAAATATCGGAGAAAATAGACCGCTAATTGATGATAGAGGGGGCAGAAAAGTGAAGCATAAAATCATAGATCTTCGAGAAGATCTTTTATTATATGTATTGCAACAATATGGCACGGAACCTGAATATTTATGGAAATCTTATCCGGATTATGCCATTTTAAGGCAGGTGGATAATCGCAAATGGTATGCAGTTTTGATGCAAGTACCATATGCGACACTAGGGCTTTCAGGAAATGGCAAAGTGAGTGTAATGAATGTGAAATGTTCTCCGGAAATGATTAGCTTGTTTCAACCACAAAAAGGCTTTTTACCCGCTTATCATATGAATAAAACCCATTGGATAACGATTTTGCTTGATGGGAGCGTAGATAAAGAAACCGTTGTATTCCTACTTAACCAAAGTTTTGATCTTACTGCCACTCGCTTACGTAAACAAAAATTAGGTTTAACAAGTCATACGGAATGGATTGTACCGGCAAATCCTAAATATTATGACGTAGAAAGTGAGTTGAAAGAAGGTAAGGAAATTCTGTGGAAGCAAAGCAATAATATTGCGGTTGGTGATATTGTTTATCTTTATGTTACAGAACCGACTGCGGAGATTCGTTATCAATGCGAAGCATTAGAAGTAAATATACCTTATCAAACAAAATACGCAGATTTACGTATAGATAAAGTGATGCGAATAAAATGTTTAAAAGAATTTGATAAAAAATTGCTTTCCCGAGAAAAACTTCGAGAGTTTGGTGTAACAGCCGTGAGAGGTCCCCGAAAAATGCCATTGGCATTGAGTGAAGAAGTTAAATTGATGCGTTAATATGTAGAAAAACCTAGCCGAGAAGCTAGGTTTTTTGTTATTAGATGTCAGTTCATTTACACAAAATCCTGCATCAAATCTTCCACCACGTCTTTGACAGAACGGATCGATTTAATATAAGTAATACCGTTACCTACCGAAATATAACCTTTCTCAAAATCGCCAAGTAACATACCTTGACGCATTCCGTAGCCACCTGTTTGCGCTTCGGCGAGTTCATCTCGCGTTGCACCGTCTTCATCCATTTTCACCAATTTATGTGCTAATTGAGTGGGTAGCGAGCGGTAATACGCTGGTTGGGTTCGGAATAATAATAAATCTTGAGCTGTGCTATCGACAACGAGTTGCTTAACGCTTTCATGCATACGATTTTCTTCGGTTACTAACAACACAGAACCGACAAATACGCCTTCTGCACCGAGTGCAAAACTTGCTCGTACGCCTCGTACATCAGCAATACCACCAGCCGCCATCACAGGAATACTTACCGCATCGACCATTTGAGGCACGATAGAGAAGGTTCCGATCACTTGACTTGGCACTGTACCACCTTCATCAAAACCAGTTGCTACCAAAATATCCGCCCCGATTTCTTCCGCATAGCGTGCGTTTTCTACTGTCGGCGTATGCGGACGGAAAATGGTTTTTGTGCCTGCCGCTTTAAATTTTTTCATCATCGGCTTGTAATCATAGCCATCAATACCGTTGATTAACGCCACCGGCACTTGTTCTTCAATTAATAAATCCACTAACAAATCAATGGTGCTGAAATCATACGACAAAATCACCGGTGCACCGAACGGCTTATCGGTTAATGCTTTGGTTTTACGGATTTCTTCACGGAAAGTGCGGAGCAAATCTTCCGTCGTTTTCGGTGCTTTCTGCAAGCCGGCATTCGGGCCTAAGATCCCTAAACCTCCGGCATTGCTTACAGCGGCAACAAATTTTGCGTCCGTCAGCCAGCTCATCGGGCCTTGCACAAGGGGAAATTTAATACCTAAGATGTCAGTAATACGGTTACAAGCGGTCATTTTTTTATCCTTTTTTGCAAATTGAATAGTAACTATTATATTTTTTCAAATTTGGTTTTGAAGATGTTAAACTAAGAATAAGATTTTCAAAAATGAGAAGATAAAATGGATTTAAACAATCTAAGACTGTTTGTGGCCGTTTATCAAGCAGAGAGTTTTTCTAAAGCGGCGGAACAACTTGCAATACCGGTTGCGACGGTTAGTCGCCGTATTGCAGAATTTGAAAAATCGCTTTCCACCCAACTTTTCGACCGCTACAAAACTGGGGTGAAACCGACCGCACTTGGTTTGCAATTGTATGAAAAGGTTTATTTGAGCTTAGACAATTTAACGCAAGCAACACAAGATTTTATTGGTGAACAGCAGGAGTTGAGCGGTTATCTGCGTATTTCCACCGTTTCCGCCTGTGAGCCGATTTGGGCGGCAATTGCTGAATTTCAGGCGGAATATCCGCAGGTGAAAGTGCATTGTCAGGCGACCGATCGCGTATTGGATTTGGTGGAAGACGGCATTGATATCGCGTTTCGAATGGGGGATTTACATACGGAAAACGTAATTGCTCGCAAAATGATGGATTTAAACGCTGTGCTGGCGGCTCATCCTGATTTTCTTGCTCGACACGGCACGCCGAAAACACCGCAAGATTTGACCGCACTACCATTTGCTTGCTGGGCAAGAACAGGGCAGAAAAGCGTAACATTACAACTGGGCGAACAAGCGGTCAAAATTGAACCGATTTTTACCTCTAATGACGTGTATGCCATCGCCCACCAAGCCAAAAATGCGCATGCCATCTGCCAATTACCGGACTATATGGCTCAAGAACTCACCGAGAAATTCGGCTTAGTCGAACTGATGTCCGACTATCCGACACCAATTTATCCTATCCATGCTATCTATCCAGCCCACCGCCACCCCTCAGCAATCATGAAAACCTTTTTGGGGTTTTGTGAGAAGTTTTTAACAGAAAGAGAGAAATGCTGTAAAGATTAACTATTTCACGTTTACGGGAAACAGATAACAGAAGGATTGTTCCAGAATCCATAGGAAGAGGGGAGAGATATTCTCCTTTCTATATGTACTTGCTCTTTCAAAAGCAAATGGCAAACGTAAATTTCTGATTTATCTGGTGCATTAGATTTTTAATATTTTCAATTTTTCCTTTGAAAAAGTGTGATCAAGTAACATTTTTTCATTGGAAAAAATGTGTTTTTATTGCGAATTTTCCTTTGAAAAAATGTTGAATTGTCCTTAGAATAGTTTCCAAAGAATAGAAAATGAGCAAATTATGCAAAGAAAAATAATTCAATCCTTAGAAAAATGGAAACAGAAACCTAACCGCAAGCCTTTAATTATTCAAGGGGCAAGACAAGTGGGTAAAACGTGGGCGATGAAGCGTTTTGGTAAGCAATCTTTTGAAAAGGTGGCGTACATTAACTTCGATAATAATCCACGAATGAAAACGCTATTTTCGGGAGATTATGATATTAACCGCTTGATTCTTGGTTTAAAAATTGAAAGTGGTGTAGATATTCAAGCTGAAAATACACTGATTATTTTTGATGAAGTACAAGAAGTACCACAGGCACTCTCTTCGCTCAAATATTTTTATGAAAATGCACCGCAATTTTATATTGTAGCGGCAGGATCATTACTTGGTGTGTCATTGCATCATCAGATTTCTTTTCCTGTGGGCAAAGTGGATTTTCTACCGCTTTACCCGATGGATTTTCACGAGTTTTTGATCGCACTTGGCAAGCAAGATTTAGTGCAGTTACTGGAACTCAAAGATTGGTCGCTTATTTCTGCGATGAAAACAAGTTATATTGATTTGCTACGCCAATATTATTTTGTGGGTGGAATGCCTGAAGCCGTGAAAGTCTTTGTAGAAACACAAAACTTTGATGAAGTCCGCCAAGTGCAACGTAATTTATTGATGGCGTACGAACAGGATTTTTCTAAGCATATTCGAGATGGACAGACAGTACAAAAAGTGCGGTCAATTTGGGCTTCAATTCCTGAACAACTTGCCAAAGAAAACAAAAAGTTCATCTACTCACACCTGCAAAAAGGGGCGAGAAGTAAAGATTACGAAATCGCATTGCAATGGCTGAAAGACAGCGGTTTAGCGCATTCCGTGCCACGTGTGAAAAAGCCTCATTTACCACTTTCTGCCTATCAAGACGGCGCATTTAAACTTTATGCATTGGATGTGGGATTGCTTGCCGCTCAAAGCCATTTAGATGTTAGCGTTCTGCTTGAAGGTAGCCGTATTTTTACCGAATTTAAAGGCGCTTTAACCGAGCAATATGTGCTACAACAGCTTATTGCTACCCAAGAAAATCCTGTGTTCTACTGGGCAACCGAAAAAGGCACAGCGGAAGTAGATTTTGTCTTACAACGCAAACAAGCCGTGATTCCGATTGAAGTGAAAGCGGAAGAAAATCTCAAAGCTAAAAGTTTAAAAGTATATGTGGAACAGTTCCAACCTGAACAAGCAGTTAGGTTTTCAATAGCGGATTTTAGGGAACAGGATTGGCTGGTGAATGTGCCGTTGTATGGGGTTACTATTCGATTTAAATAGAAAAATACCATCTGAAATTTAGATTTCAGACGGCATTGTTTTATCTTGGATTTTTATGTTTAATCAAAATTCTAAAATAGGGTGTCTTACCATTAATAGATAAATCCTTACCATCATCACCTTTTCTAAATTTAATAATCTCAAATTGCTCAGGATTAAATTTATGTAAAAAAGTAATAGGAACTCCTATTGCACCCTCATAATCTATCGGAATATCTTTGGTTTTATTAACATTTATTCCATTGTAATTGTCATATCTAGGATAATATGATTCATTTCCAATATACGTTTTCGTAAGCGGTATATCTTCATGGCGTTTTTCATTATCTAAATTCGTTAACCAAAGACAATTGTTAGGAGACACTATTCTATTACCCAAGTGATCAATTTTTGTTTCGGTACCATATAATGCATAATGTTCAGGAACTAAAAAACCTGAAATCCCACGCCCCAAATTAATACCTAACCAAGCACTATTATTTTGAATTAAATCGAAAATTTCTTTATAAGTAATAGCATTTATATTACCAATAATAAGGAATTGTTTATTATATTTTACTAATTGAGCAACAAATTCTCTAAATAATGAAAATGGTGGGTTTGTTACCACAATATCTGATTGTTTAAGTAATTCAATGCTTTCTGTACTTCTAAAATCACCATCTCCTTTGAAAAAATGAACATCATCTAAAGTTGGAGTTAATGATTCTTTACCTGTATATTCATAATAAAAAGCTTGCTTATTTTTTTCATCATCTATAAAAAGGTCATTACTTACTGGTTTATAACATGCTGTTATTACTTTTTTTATTCCTAATGTTTCAAAATTAGTTGCAAAATAAGTATAAAATTGACTAAGGGTTACATCATCACAATTACAGAAAATTGTTTTTCCTTTAAAGTGCTTAGTGTAATGTTGTAATTCTCTTTCAATATCAGATAGTTGAGTATAAAACTCGTCATTCTTATTTAATTTTGCTTTTCTTAATAAAGAATGTTGTACTTCTCTAGCCATAATTTAATTATTTTTAGTAAGTTGATTAAATAAATCGCTACCCAATACTTTTAATGATGTACGAGCAGTATCAAGCATGACTGAAAACATATTATCTATATCCCAATGTTGGCCATTGCCCTGTGTATAAATAGAAGTCGCTTGTAACATTATTGTTTTATCATTATGTTTAATAAATCTATTCTGACACAGATTGGTGTTGATCGGCATTCCATAATTAGCGGCAGTTAGCCTATCTAATCTATTTAGCATTCCTGAATTATATTCTAGAACAACTATTCTGCCATCTGGTCTTGTTATTGAAAGTGTTTCAGTTAGAAAATTAGACCCTTCTAAGAATAAAACATAAGGAAAATGTGATTCTCGCAACATAAAATTAGCAATTTCCGCAATGTTTTTATGAGAACGCTCAATAGCATTACCTGTCGCCATTAAATCCTGATCACTATTTTTTCCAACTAATTTTCCTTGCTTAATGTTTTCAATATCCTTACCTTGATGCTTGGCTTCGGAAACTAAGATTACTCTCCATTCACCATTATCATCTAATACTTCAATAATACCGCCATCAGGCTTAATGCTAGAATTTGAAACGAAGAGTGTTTGTCCTAATTCGCTATCAAGCTTTTTCAAAGACTGATTAATTTCTTCTTTACTAACACTGGTACGATAACGAAAAGATAGCTTTGGAAACTCTGTCTTAAGATAAACTTGAACCTGTTTGGAAACATTAGAAACAACATTATCGTGAGATTTAGCTTCCTCTCCAAAAATACCAATAACACCTTTAGCATCTTTATGCTTGCGATGTTAAACGAGTTGATTGATTTTTCTTTGCCATTAGCAATTCCTACCTTATATTTACATATATCATTACTTATTATAACAGATTTATCTACGATCATTACTTTAATGAAGCAATTAAAAACGCCGTCTGAAACTTTCCAGACAGCATACTTTCTTAAAACCTCACCAAAATCTTCCCAATTTGCTGATTGCTAAGCCGCCAAATATAAATTTTTTCGCTTATGCGAGTTTTTCTTGGAATAGTTAGGCTAATATAACTGATATAAACTTTATAAGATAAAAGGAAGATTTATGGTTACCCATACCGTTATTATTAGTGATCGAGCAAAAGACAATATCACGGTTTATACAAAAGAACCTGTGTTTTTAGCGATTGCGGATCGTGAAGATTTAAAAGCATTAAAACATTTAGAAGAAGCGAATAGAGCAGGAATTTATATTTTATTAGGTGAGAATCAGCGTTATGTTGGGCAGGCGAGCGGAAAAATTTATGATCGCCTAATTACGCATAATGACAATAAAGAGTGGTGGAGTAAGATTATTTTCTTTGGGCGTGAAGATGGGCATTTAGATAAATCACAAACTGATTATCTTGAGAAGAAATTAATTGAGGCTTTTCAGAAAACCGATTTAACGTTAGATAATGCTACTTCGGGTAATACGTCTTTTATTGAAAAAACAAGTAAGATCAAGGCAGATAATGTTTGGAATATCGCTCAAGAAATCTTAGATGAAGTTGCGCATATTAATATATTTGAAAGCTATGCGACAGAGGAAGAAGAAAACCAAATTGCTCAGATCTATATTGAACTGGATAAACATAAAATCTCAGGCAAAAGTTACCGAGACAATCAGAAAAATTTCTTTTTATTTTTATTGAAACAGCCTAAATATCGTTCTTTAGTGGAAGATTTTTGTTTAAATGGAAAGCCAACAGCTTCCTATTGTATTGGAAGCGAACCGAGTCTTAGACCAAATGGGATGAAATATACTACTCAGCTTGAAGAGGATATTTATCTTTATTCACATTTATCTACCAAAGAACGCCGACGAGCGATTCAAAATTTTACAGACGCAACAGGTTTAAAAGTGGTGTTTCATTGGGATTAAAAAAAGTCTGAGGAATATCCTCAGACTTTTTTATGGCTTCGTAAACATTTTTCGGCAAATGTCTGTGAGTAAATCAAATACTTTTAGCACGCGTGCTGGGGTTATGGTTTGATAAGGGCGATAGAGATAGAGTCGCCAGTGGTCAATGGAAATATCAGGGAAAAGCTGGACTAATTGACCATTTGCCAGATAAGGCTTTGCCATAAAATCGCTAATCAGTCCAGCACATTGCCCCATTAAAATAGCTTGTAAGGCACTGTAATTGTCTACGGAATAAAAGGCAATATTGCGAGGTACAAGCGTAATTTTTTCGTTGAGCGGTAAATTCCACGAACGCCCCGTACTAGCGTTGATAGGTTGGTAAATCGGGAAATGGCGTTGAAAATCGTCAAAATCTTTAGGGGTCCCATACTTGGCGAGTAATTCGGGAGAGCAGACTAACATATCGCCCACTGTTGCAATTTTACGTACGATAAAATTAGGATCAGGCTCTAATCCAATACGTAGACCAATATCAATACGGTCTTCAATCATATCCAGCTTACCCATATCTTCTCGCCAATCAATAATAATGCCGGGGTAGGGTAAAAGTGCGGTCAATAACTCACGAATTATGACATCGTTTTCCCGCCACGCAGGCACAGTGATTCGCACAATTCCTTGCATTTCATCCGCTTGTTCTTTGCCCATTTTCAATAAGGCTTCGCTATCGGTAAGTAGTCGCTGTGCTTTAGGGAGAAATTTTTCGCCAAAGCTGGTTAGCTTGACATTACGCGTGCTACGTTTAAATAGCGGTTCTCCCAATTCAGCTTCCAGTTCATTGATAACACGGGTCACGACCGATGGGGAAATATTCAAGCGATTGGCGGTTTCTCTGAAATTTAAGGTTTCAGCGACAAGGCAAAAATGTTTGAGTTTAGTGAGCATATTGTTCTCTTTTTAAGAATATTTTGTTCTTATTTTATTGATATTTTTCTCACAATTCCAGCTCTATAATATGCTCATCAAAACGAAACGTATATTTAAAAGGAAACACAATGAAATTCAAACTCAAAACCTTAACTTCAGCATTGGTTTTAGGTACATCATTCTTAGGAGCATCAGCAATGGCAAGCATTACCCCAAAACGCAACGGCAGTTGAAGTACCTGCACAACACATTCAATTAACCCAAGAATGGGATAAAACTTTCCCGAAATCAGACAAAGTAGAACATCGCAAAGTGACCTTCAAAAACCGTTACGGCATTACCTTGGTCGGTGATTTATATGTGCCAAAAGGTGCAACAGGCAAATTAGCGGCGATTGCGGTAAGCGGTCCGTTTGGAGCTGTGAAAGAGCAATCATCGGGCTTATACGCACAACATATGGCGGAACGTGGTTTTGTCACACTGGCGTTTGACGGTTCATATACAGGCGAAAGCTCAGGTTTGCCACGCAACACCGCTTCGCCTGAAATTAACACTGACGACTTTATTTCTGCCGTAGATTTTTTAGGCTCGTTAGATAATGTGGATCGTGAAAAAATCGGGATTTTAGGTATTTGCGGTTGGGGTGGTTTTGCTTTGAATGCGCTGTGAGCGACCCTCGCATTAAAGCGGTTGCCGTCAGTACAATGTATGATATGACACGAGTGATGGCAGAAGGTTATGCAATCAAGATGGATCCTGCGCCGAAAGGACAATATGAACGTGTGCCAGCGATGACAACGGAAGTACGTTATAAAATGAAACAAGATTTAGCCAATGCACGTTGGGAAGTCGCTGTCAATGGTTATGCGTTAAATGGCAAAGCAGAAGACCACCTAATACCGCAAGATAAAATCACTGCTGAAACGCCGAGATTTGTGCGTGAATATTCAAACTATTATAAAACGCCACGTGGCTTCCACCCACGCAGTGTAAACTCAACCGCAGGTTGGAACACTGCGATGGCGACATCATTTGTCAATATGCCGATTTTACAACGTGCAAATGAGCTAAAAGCCCCTGCTTTAGTGGTTCATGGTGAAATCGCTCACTCACGTTACTTTGGTGAAGATGCGTTTAAATCCTTGGGTAGCAAAGATAAAGAATTAGTCATCGTGCCAAACGCAACCCACACCGATTTATACGACGATGTGGCGAACAAAATCCCCTACGATAAATTTGAAGCGTTTTTTAAAGCGAACTTGAAATAATCTTAAAAAAGGACAGGAGATGGAAGTTTCCTGTCTTTTGTCTTCAATAAACGAGAGAAAACGGATGCAAAACAATAAATTCCTGATTGCCATTCTTGCCTTAGGGGTTTTTGGTATTTTAAATACGGAAATGGGGATCGTCGGCATTATTCCGATTATTGCCGAACATTTCCAAATCAGTGTGCCGGATGCGGGTTGGCTGGTCAGCCTGTTTGCCCTTGTGGTCGCCTTTTCCGCTCCTGTTACACCGATATTGTTTTCTAAAATGAACCGTAAAAGTGTGATGGTTTTAGCCTTGTGTGTGTTTGTGGTAAGCAATGTGATTGCCGCTGTTTCCGACAGCTATAGCGTACAACTGATTGCCCGTGCCGTACCTGCCTTTTTCCACCCAGTGTATGTGACTATCGCTTTCACGGCGGCATTGTCAGTGCCGAAAGAGGAGTCCCCGAAAGCTGTGGCAAAAGTCTTTGTGGGGGTATCGGCTGGTATGGTGCTTGGCGTGCCGATCACGAGTTTTATTGCCGATAATCTGAATTATCAGGTCGCGATGATTTTCTTTGGTGTCGTTAATTTAATTGTGCTACTGGCAACTATTAAATTTGTGCCATCTATGCCTGTACGTGAAACGCTCAGTTATGGCGAACAGCTTAGCGTCTTAAGAAAGCCTGTTTTGTGGTTTTCCATTGGTGCAGGGATTTTAATGAATGCGGTTTTGTTCGGTTTTTACAGTTATCTTTCCGATTATCTGCAATCTGTTACGCAAATTTCATTTAAAATCATCAGTTTGTTACTCTTTGTTTATGGTATGGCAAATATTATCGGCAACGTGTTGGCAGGTAAATTCTTGGCAAAATCGCCATTCACGACCTTGCAAACTATGCCGCTCATTCTGTTGGCTTTATACAGTTTATTGTTTGCGACCGGAGAAACGCTTTGGGCAGTAACGGGCATTTTGTTATTGCTCGGTATTTCGGTTGGACTCGCCAACAACGGTATTCAATATATGGTCAGCACTGCCGCCCCCGAGGCACCTGAATTTGCCAATGGTTTATTTTTGACCGTCGCTAATCTCGGCACAACACTCGGCACCTTTGTGTGTGGCTTATTTATTTCAGGCTGGGGGCCGAGAGCTTCCGTATTGGGGGCAATATTATTCGTTATATTAGGCTTTATAGGTATTCTCTTTCGTAACCGAGTGTATCGGAACACTGCTAAAATTACCGTATTGTAATCATCACAAGCGGCTAAATTTTTCTTGCTTTTTGCAAAAGTAGGATAAAATTCAACCGCATAGATTTGGAAAAAATATGAAAAAAACACTCTTATTTTTAACCGCACTTTTCACCACAATGAACGTTTTAGGACAGCCTATGCAGATCGAAATTCAACTTGCAAATTCTCAGGAAAAAATTACCGCTTCCCTTGCTGATAACCAAACGGCACGTGATTTTTATGCCCAATTACCGCTTACCATGAAACTGGAAGATTATGCCAGTAGCGAAAAAATCGGTAGTGATATTCCCAAAAGCCTTGCCATCGCAGACAGCCCGAAAGGTTATGCAGGCAAGCAAGGCGATTTAACCTACTATGCACCGTGGGGTAATCTTGCGATTTTCTATACTGATTCCCACGTCGGCTACGCTAACGGCTTGGTTTATTTCGGCAAGCTGACTTCAGGACTGGATGTATTGCGTAAGATTGATGGCGAGGTGGTCACGATAAAAAAAGTGGAATAGACTAAATAATCTTATTTTATTTCACAATTTCACAGGAGAAATTTAATGAAACTCAAACACTTAGTCGCGACTTTTACGTTGGCGTTATCATTTACCGTAACGGCTACCGAACAGCATCGCACTGTGCATTTACTTGCTCCTGAATATCAGGATTTAAGCACTCTTTCCGCAGTCAAAATCGATCCGCAAATGATGCGAAGCAAAGAAGGTTTGGCACAAATTAACGCAATCTTTTT
Organism: Actinobacillus arthritidis; assembly: GCF_029774155.1. Classification (NCBI taxonomy): domain Bacteria; kingdom Pseudomonadati; phylum Pseudomonadota; class Gammaproteobacteria; order Pasteurellales; family Pasteurellaceae; genus Actinobacillus; species Actinobacillus arthritidis. The sequence continues at coordinate 610,959 of NZ_CP103833.1, forward strand.
GAAAAATGCCAATGAAGATAAAGTTCAGCCCGATGCCAAATTCACCGCCCCAGCACAAGGCAATCAGCCTGCAGTGGATTTATATGTTTATCGCCCCGACAACGGCAAAAATGCTAAACTGCCAGTAGTCTATTTTATTCACGGTGGCGGTTATTTAATCGGCAATGCCCGTCAAAACAATGCCTCTTTATTTGAACTGGCGAATTTGAATAATGTGGCGGTAGTAAGCGTAGAATACCGTTTAGCCACGCAAGCTGTGTTCCCTGCGGATATTAATGACGTTTATCACGGCTTGGCTTATGTGCTGAATAATGCAGATAAATTTAATATTGATCCAAGTAAAGCGATCATAATGGGTGAAAGTGCCGGTGGTGGTTTAGCGGCTCGTTTAGGTTTGAAAGTACGGGATCAAGGCGAGTTCAAACTCAAAGGACAGGTATTGATTTACCCGATGTTAGATTATCGCACTGGTTCGGAAAGTTCCTTATATCACAGCCCGAATACCGGTGAATTTGTTTGGACAGCTGAGTTCAACCGTATTGGTTGGCAAACCTTAAAAGGTACGCAAAAGATCAGTGAACAACAGTCGCCATATTATTCTGCCGCCACTGCTAAAAATTTGGCAGGTTTACCACATACTTATATGATGGTCGGCGATATGGATTTATTTGTGAATGAAGATCTCGATTATGCGAATCGTCTTGTACAAGCTGGCGTAAAAACCGATTTGCAAGTGATTTCTGGTGTATATCACGCATTTGAATTGTTCAATCCAGCTAGCCCACAAACTAAGGCTTATAAAGCTGGACGAACCGAAGCGATTAGCAGAATGTTGAGAGAGTAATATGCCGAAAAATTTGAAATTTACTCTATCGGGCAAATTGATCTTGATTGGTATTATAATAAAAAGGCGAACGGATTGTTCGCCTAAATAGGGTGAATTATAAACAGTTTTTATCGCCACGAGAGAGGCTGATTACTCCAGAGCGGACGATTTCCACAATAGTGGTTTCTTGTTTGACCGCTTCAATAAACGCATTGAGTTTTTCGCTCGTACCGGATAACTGAACCGTATACAGTTTTGGCGTAATATCGACAATCTGTCCACGGAAAATATCAACCATACGCTTTAACTCGTCACGAGTTGAACCGGTTGCTCTTACTTTGAGTAATAGCACTTCACGTTCAATATGCTCGGTCGGACTTAGATTCGATACTTTAAAAACATCAATCAATTTATGTAACTGTTTTTCGATTTGTTCTAAAACGTTTTCATCGCCCTTTGCTACAATCGTCATACGTGAAAGCGTTGCATCGTCAGTCGGAGCAACGGTTAAACTTTCGATATTGAAACCACGTTGGGAGAAAAGACCAACCACACGAGATAATGCACCCGATTCATTTTCGAGTAATACTGATAATGTTCTACGCATCTGTTCTCTCCGTTTTACTTAACATCATTTCATTCATTGCACCGCCACGAATTTGCATTGGATAGACGTGTTCGGTTTCATCTACTTTTACATCAACAAAGACTAATTTGTTCTTAATAGCAAATGCTTGTGTAAGTTTTTCTTCTAATTCACTTGGGTGATCAATCGTGATACCGATATGGCCGTAAGCCTCAGCTAATTTAGCAAAGTCAGGTAGTGAATTCATATATACCTGAGAATGGCGACCGGAATAGATGAGATCCTGCCATTGTTTTACCATCCCTAAGAAACGGTTGTTTAAGCTAACGATTACGATTGGCGTGTCATATTGCTTCACGGTAGATAGTTCTTGAATATTCATTTGAATCGAGCCGTCACCGGTAACGCATACTACCGTTGCTTCCGGATGAGCGAATTTTACGCCAATAGGCGCTGGCAAGCCGTATCCCATTGTTCCTGCACCGCCTGAATTGATCCAACGACGAGGTTTTTCAAACGGGTAGTGGAGAGCGGCAAACATTTGATGCTGACCAACATCTGAAGCAACATAGGCATCACCTTTAGTAATTTTATGAATGAGTTGAATAACTTGTCGCGGTTTAATTACTTCTTTGCTTGCTTCAAATTTTAAACATTGACGAGCTTTCCATTCATCAATCTGTTTCCACCAAGCGGTTAAATCCGCCTGACTTTTTGCAAGATTTTCTTCTTCTAATAAACTGAGAAACTCGTCTAATACATTGCTAGCACTACCTACAATTGGAATATATGCCGGTACAGTTTTTGAGATAGACGCTGGATCGATATCAACGTGAATTACTTTTGCATTCGGGCAATATTTCGCGAGATTATTGGTGGTACGGTCATCAAAACGCACACCGATACCGAGAATAAGGTCACTTTCGTGCATTGCATTATTCGCTTCATAAGTGCCGTGCATACCGAGCATACCTAAGAATTGTTTATTTGAAGCTGGGAAGCCACCTAAGCCCATTAATGAGCTAGTTACTGGTAGATTTAACTTGATAGCGAAATCAGTCAGTTGTGTTGCACATTCAGCAGAAATTATACCGCCACCGATATATAACACCGGTTTTTTCGCCACTAATAACGCTTTTAATGCTTTTTTAATTTGACCTTTATGACCTTGTACGGTCGGGTTATATGAGCGTAATGAAACCTCTTTCGGGTATTCATAGGTAAATTTATTTGCCGGATTAACCATATCTTTTGGAATATCAATTAATACCGGACCCGGTACCAGTTGACGCAATATAAAAGGCTTTTTTGATCGTTGAGGGAATGTCTTCCGGATTTTTGATCATGAAGCTGTGCTTAACAACCGGGCGAGAAATACCCAGCATATCGCATTCTTGGAACGCATCCGTACCGATTAAAGCGGAAGGTACCTGACCGGTTAAGATAACAAGTGGAACAGAGTCTGCGTAAGCGGTAGCAATACCGGTAATTGCATTGGTTGCTCCGGGGCCGGAAGTGACTAACACACAACCGACTTTACCGGTTGAGCGAGCGTAACCATCTGCCATATGTACCGCGACTTGCTCATGGCGTACAAGCACGTGATTGATATTATCAAGCGTATGAATTGCATCATAAATATCTAATACCGAGCCACCCGGATAGCCGAAAACGTATTCTACGCCTTCATCTTTCAAGGATTGAACAACCATTTCTGCACCAGAAAGTTTTTTCATTGAATCCTCCAACGATTTGAATGAATATTGTGTTTACTTTATATGTGCAGTTGATTCTGCTAAAAAATAAAATATTTGTCTAGTACGAAAAAATAGTTGTGGTAATGTTTTTGTGATATTAAATGCTGTTTATTTTATTAAAATGGATTTTTATAAAATGAAATGAGCTATTTTTCTGTTTTAAAATATTTTTGACCAAATTTTATAAATTAAGAAGCATTTAATCTTTTTTGTGAAAAAAAGTAAAATACATGGAAATAGGTAGGAATAAGGGCAGAATAGTGTGAGGTTTATCACACTATTTTTACATAGCATTAATCAATATTAGCAGTATCTTTGGAAAATGGTGTTTCAGGCGATTTATTTGCGATCAGGTCTTCCACTTCGGTTGCGAGTTTAGCAATGGCCTTTCGGTAAGTAATTTCTAACGTTTCGGTACTGGTTGCAATTACACCTTGATCAATTAAGAAACCGTCATTCACGTCATAAACCCAACCGTGAATAGAGAGCTTTTTGCCTCGTTTCCATGCGGCTGTCACAATAGAGCTACGTCCTAAGTTATAAACCTGTTCTGCAACATTTAAACGAGTCAGCATATTGGCACGCTGTTCAGAAGGGAGATTGCCCAGTAAATAACTATGTTTAAACCAAAGATCACGAATATGTAATAACCAGTTACTGATAAGACCATTATCTTCTACTGTTCCTATCGCGACCTGAATACCACCACAGTTAGTATGTCCACAGATAATAATATGTTCTATCTCTAATACATCTACTGCATATTGCACGACAGAAAGACAATTTAGATCAGTATGAATAACTAAATTTGCTACATTTCGATGAACAAACAGTTCTCCGGGACCTAGTCCGGTTAATTTTTCAGCAGGTACACGGCTGTCTGAACAACCAATCCACAAATAAGTCGGTTTCTGATGCTCAGCAAGTTGTTTAAAGTAATCCGATTGCTCGTCTTTCATACGTGTTGCCCAAGCATGATTGTTGGCAAACAATCTTTCTATCTGTTTCATCTATCTAACCTTGTTAAAATTTTGTTAATAAAATTGGTTGTATTCTAGCATAAAATAGAAAAGCGGTCGAATTTGCTAATATTTTCACAAATTCGACCGCTTAAATAACTTTATCTATGAATAGCTATAAATTATTCAACTAACGAAATTTTCGTTGCTGATGCACCGCGTTCTCCGTTAACAAGTTCAAATTGTACTTTTTGTCCGACTTTGAGGGAACGATAACCCTCACTTTGAATTTCAGAAAAATGGGCAAAAATATCGCCTTCAACAGCTTCACAGGTAATAAAACCGAAACCTTTTACATTATTGAACCATTTCACGGTGCCAATTTCCATAATCATCACTCTCCTACATAGTAACTATTTATATTACATGATGGATTTTAGTCATAAATAGAATAAGAACAATCGGAAATATTTAAAAATTGGAGCAAGATCACAAAATTTTTTAGAAAACGGAAGTTTCTAAACGCAGTTCGCCTTTTTCTACCACAATGGCTTTACCAAATTTTTTTACTAATGCTTCTTTCGCTTTATTCTCATCTAAAGTATAGACTGGGGTATGGTTGAGCAGATTAGTTAAACCATCCATTAAAACGGGTAAGAACACCTGTAATTCATCTTGATATTTAGCTGGTGTTGCAGTGTAACTTAATAAACGAATGTCTTTCAGATATAACGTACCTTTTTCTGCATCATAATAGGGCATTGTATCCATATTAAGTGCAATTCTAGCATCATATTTTTTGCCTTTTGCTTGCAATATACCTTCAATTACGCCGGAAACTGCGACTTTTTTCTTATCAGTTTGCCCAATTTCAGTAGAGAGATTATAGAGGTGATAATCTAGCTGAAATAGACCTGGAATACCGACTTTATCTTTTAATGGAATTTTTTCTGCTAAACGTGTTTCAAGATATTGGTTAATTTCTTGTTGGCTAATACTAAATGCGTGTACGTTAGTAATAAGTGAGCAGAGTAGGATTGCACCACTGATAAGAAATCTAAACACAGTTTTCATAATATCCTCATATTATTAGCTTATTCTAGTTTTATGGCTCTAAAAAGAGTAGAATACTCTCCTTTTAATTTTATTCGGGACTATATCAATTCCGTTTAACGAAGGAAACAAAATGATTAAAAAATTTATCATTTGCCTCGGTGTTTTGGCTCTTGCCGGTTGTACTTTTGGCGGTAGTGCAAGTGTTGGCGGTGGCTCAAATGGTGTAGGTGCGGGATTTGGCTTAGGGACCGGAATCCGCTTTTAATTTGCAGAAAATAAGTGAAATTTGATCGCTTATTGATGTGTTTATAGACTGTTTATCTATAAGGAATTTTGAATGAAGTATGAATTAAAAATAACCAGTGGTAATGCTCGTCGTGGTCGTTTGACATTTTCTCGTCCGAAAGGCGAATATGTGGTTGAAACACCGGCATTTATGCCAGTCGGTACATACGGTACGGTAAAAGGAATGACACCGGAAGAAGTAGCGGCAACCGGTGCGCAAATTTTATTAGGCAATACTTTCCATCTATGGTTACGTCCGGGGCAAGAAGTAATGAAATCACACGGTGATTTGCACGATTTTATGCAATGGCACGGTCCGATTTTAACTGACTCAGGCGGTTTCCAAGTATTTAGCTTAGGCAAATTACGTAAAATCAAAGAAGAGGGCGTAACCTTCCAAAACCCGATTAGCGGTGAGAAAATTTTCCTTTCGCCGGAAAAATCGATGGAAATTCAATACGATCTCGGCTCGGATATCGTGATGATCTTTGATGAATGTACGCCATATCCGGCTACTTTTGATTATGCAAAAAACTCAATGGAAATGTCATTGCGTTGGGCAAAACGTAGTCGTGATCGTTTCGATGAATTACAAAATCCACGTGCGTTATTTGGTATCGTACAAGGCGGTACCTACGAAGAACTGCGTAAGATTTCGGTTGAAGGCTTAGTTAATATCGGCTTTGACGGTTATGCGGTTGGTGGTTTAGCGGTAGGCGAACCAAAAGAAGAAATGCACCGTATCCTTGAATTTACCACGCCGTTATTACCGCAAGATAAACCCCGTTACTTAATGGGCGTGGGTAAACCAGAAGATTTGGTTGAAGGTGTACGTCGCGGTATTGATATGTTCGACTGCGTAATGCCGACACGTAACGCACGTAACGGGCATTTATTTGTGAGTAATGGTATTGTGAAAATTCGTAATGCGAAATACAAAACCGATACCACACCATTAGATCCGGAATGTGATTGCTACACTTGCAAAAATTATACAAAAGCGTATTTATATCACTTAGATAAATGCGGTGAGATTTTAGGCGCACGTTTAAATACGATCCATAATTTACGCTATTATCAACGCTTAATGGCACAGATTCGCCAAGCGATTGAAGAAGATCGTTTTGATGATTTTGTGGTGGAATTTTATGCCAAAATTGGCAAAGACGTTCCACCATTACAATCAGAAGTGAATAAGTAATTTAATTTTATCATGGCACAAGTACAGGCTTGTGCCTTTTTCTAATCATTTATTGCATAGAGAGGTTTTTATGCAACAACTTGAACCACAACAATTCGCCAGTTGGGCAGAGCCAATTGATATGTTGTACGCTTGCCACAGTAAGGTAAAACGTTTTTGTAAACAGTTACAAATATTGCCTGACTATCTGGCTAAAAATGGCGTTAACCAAGCGGTTAAAAATGATGTGCAACAAATTCTTAATTACTTTAACCTTTCCGCTCCGTTACACCATGAAGATGAAGAATGTGATTTCTTTCCTGCATTAATTCAAGTTCAGCCTCAGGCTCAGGCGGATATAGACGAATTAGAAAGCCAACACGAAGTGCTACACCAAAATTGGGCATTACTTGCCGAACAATTAGAAGCATTAGTGGCGGGCGAACGTAATGACATAGATCCGGAACTGATTGCACGCTTTGTGGCGGGATATGATGTACACATTGCGATTGAAGAACCGTTGTTTGAGCTTGGTCGAAAACATCTGGCACAATCAGAATTGGACAGTATGGGGAAAATTATGGCGAATCGCCGTAAAGCCGCATAAGTATGATTGATAGACATAATGCCTAAAAGTTATCAATTAGATTTACGTCAATACCGCTGTCCGCTACCGCTATTGATGACAAAAAAAGCATTGAATCAATTAGCACTAAACGAACAGCTGGTTCTATTGCTTGATTTGACGAGCAGTGTACAAGATTTTGAATTGTTCTGTGAGGAATGTGGTTATGATTTGGTCGTAGATGATCTGCATAGCCAATATCATTCGCTAACTATTCTCAAAAAGTAAGCGGTCAAATTTGTCGATACTTTTGTAAAAGTTATCTCAAAAATGGCCGCTTATTTATGACTTATTTCATCGGAATCACAATTGCCGGATCGGCTTTTGCTGGAATCTTTTCAATTACTTGCTTCAAGCCGTAATCATCTTTGTCGCTTTGATTACTAAATAAATCCGCTTGCGGATTAAGTTTTTCATTAGTAATGCCTATCCATTTTCCAATGCCGTCCGTAAAGTTTAAACCGGATTTAAACACTTTATAAACATGGCGTTCGGTATCATCGCTTGAAATTTTAAATAACGGCACGTCAAAGTGTAGTTTGCCTTGTGCGGTATTTAAAATATGAATCCCTTTTTCGTCTTCACTATGAATTAAACCATGATCCGAAAAATAAACCATGGAAAAACTTCTGCCGGTTTTCGCTTTATTTTGGTTTAACTCGTTATACAATTTTTCCAGTAATTCATCGGTTTTCTTCATCGAAGAAAGATAACAGTTCACGTTATGATATTTTTGTGCAATTTTGGTATCGTCAAAGATTTTCGGGTAATCGGTTAGGCGATCACAGGTAATCGGATGTGAGCCATATAAGTGTACCGCAATAAAACGCTTACCTTGTGCCGCTTGTGAAATGATCTGGCTGAATTTCGGCAGTAATGCGAAGTCACTGATATTTTGGCTAAATGAATCGCCTGACTTGAGGAAGATCTTCTCATCGCTTTTGTTTGCCAATGAAGAAATCGGCGTATCAAAACGCCCTAAATAGCCTTGGTTGGAAATCCAGTAAGTTTTAATGCCGGCAGATTTCACCAATTCAACTAAATTTAAGCGGTAATTACCTTCCCAAGTTTGTGTATTCGGTTTAGTGAGTAGCAATTTAAGTGAAGCGATAGTATTTGTCCCACCAGCAGTAAATCCGTCAATTAGCGTACCTTTTGCCTTACTCATAAACGGTGTATTTTCAACCGGATAGCCGTAAGCGTGATGATAATCTTTACGGGCACTTTCACCGATAACTAACACGTAATCATCATATTTTGAATCGCTAGAAAGTATGGATCTGCCCCATTCGGAAGGAATGGCAGTACTGTTATTTAGCGCTTCTAATTCCTGTTTCACCTTCATACTTTCACTAAAAAATTCGTGAAAGAATTTGAAGGGTGCAAGGCTAAATAGTGAAACCACTAATGAGCTAATAATAAATGCACGATTGTTCAAGAAATTAATCTGATGCTGTTTGGTAATTTTTCTGAAAAAAATGACCGCAAGTAAGATTCCGATAGCAATCAAATAATTGCTAATCGGTAACTGAGTGAGAAATTCTCGTCCTTCTAATAAATCGGTTGCAAATAAGGAAGCAATATACTGATAAGACGGCGCACCGAAAGATAAGCCGATTGGCGTATATAGCATATAGCCGATAGTAATCGGTAATAAGAGGGCATAGTACGAGAGCTTAGAACTACCAAGTGCGATAATTAGAATCACGGCGCATAGTATTTCAATAAGATTAGGTGTAGGGAAGAAACCGGAACCTTTTAACATAAAGTAGCCGGCAAAGGTCGCTAGGCACAGCGAAATAAAAGTATAAATGACTTGTTGTTTTGTTAATTTATGTGTCATTGGAGATTCCAAACGTAATTATAAGAATGACTATTTCTTGTTTAAATAGGATAGTCTATAATAGCGTAATTTTGTTTTTAGTCCATACAGCATTAAGAGGCAATTAAAATGAGCAATCCTATCTATAAACGTATTTTATTAAAATTAAGTGGCGAAGCATTACAAGGTGATGAAGGCTTCGGTATTGATCCGTCAATTTTGGATCGTATGGCATTAGAAATTAAAGAATTAATTGAAATGGGTGTAGAAGTTGGTGTTGTACTTGGTGGTGGTAACTTGTTCCGTGGTGCAAAATTAGCGAAAGCGGGTATGAACCGTGTTGTGGGCGACCATATGGGTATGCTTGCAACGGTAATGAACGGTTTAGCAATGCGTGATGCGTTACACCGTGCGGATGTAAATGCAAAACTTATGTCAGCATTCCAATTAAACGGGATTTGCGATACGTATAACTGGTCTGAAGCGATCAAAATGTTACGTGAAAAACGTGTGGTGATTTTCTCTGCCGGTACAGGTAGCCCGTTCTTTACCACAGATTCAGCAGCGTGTTTACGTGGTATCGAAATTGAAGCGGATGTAGTATTAAAAGCAACGAAAGTTGACGGTGTATACGATAAAGATCCAGCTAAATTTGCTGATGCGAAACTTTATAACCAATTAAGCTATGCGGAAGTTATCGACCAAGAGTTGCAAGTAATGGATTTAGCCGCATTTACATTGGCTCGTGACCACGGTATGCCGATTCGTGTATTTAATATGGTTAAACCGGGTGCATTAAAACAAGTAGTCACCGGTACAACTGAAGGTACGCTGATTTCTTAATCATGTTTTAATCATGGTAAGCGGTCTGTTTTCTTTAAGGATTTACAAATTAAAGAAAACAGGCCGTTTTTTTATTGTTTTTTAATTAATGAGTAAGACGATAAATTTAAGGTTAGGACTATGAAAATGAAAGGGATTTAGGTAGAATTGACTAGTTTATTGACTCAAATATTGAAAGGAACAACAAATGATCAACGAAATTAAAAAAGATACGCAAGATCGTATGGAGAAGAGCTTAGAAGCGTTAAAAAGCCATATTTCTAAAATTCGTACCGGTCGTGCGCAACCAAGCCTTTTAGACGGTATCCAAGTAGAATATTACGGTTCTGCGACACCACTCCGTCAAGTAGCTAACGTGGTTGCGGAAGATGCACGTACATTAGCGGTAAACGTGTTTGACCGTTCTTTAATTAGTGCAGTAGAAAAAGCAATTTTAACCTCTGATTTAGGTTTAAACCCTTCATCAGCCGGTGCAACAATCCGTGTTCCACTTCCACCATTAACAGAAGAACGTCGTCGTGATTTAATTAAAATCGTAAAAGGCGAAGGCGAACAAGGTAAAATTGCAATCCGTAACGTACGTCGTGATGCAAATGACCAAATCAAAGCGTTATTAAAAGACAAAGAAATCAGTGAAGACGAAGAGCGTAAAGCACAAGATGAAATCCAAAAAATCACTGATGGCTATGTGAAAAAAGTCGATGAAGTATTAGCGGCAAAAGAAAAAGAATTATTAGATTTCTAATCTTTGTTGAATGAAGCAAAAGGCACGTGTTGACGTGCCTTTATTTTTGCAAAAAAATCGTCAAATTTGACCGCTTGTTAGCGAGCAATATCCCAACAATGCAACAACTTATCCAATCCTTTCCGAAGCTGTTCTTCCGACAAATGCCCGAAACCTAAACTAAATAATCTGCGTTGCTGGTGATGAATCGGATAAACCTTAATTTTTTGTGCTTTTGCCAGTTCAACTAATTGATCTAATGATTTTGTTTCATCTAATAATTCGATCAGCAAATAGAAGCCGGAATGTTCGCCATAATATTTAACTTGTTTGGTATAAGGTGAGAGTAGTTCACACAATAATTCCATTTTGTGCCGGTAGATTTTTCTCATTCGATTAATATGTTTTTCAAATTCTCCGGATTGAATAAATTTGGCTAAACGTTGCTGTTCTAAGCGAGAAACCGAGGCGTTAAAAAATGCACAATATTGTTGATATTCTCTCAATAAATTGTGAGGTAACACTAAAAACGTAATTCGCGACGAGGGCATCAATAGCTTAGAAAATGATCCTAAATAGATCACTTTATCTTGTCGGTCTAAACTTTGTAACGAGGGAATCGGTTTGCCGGTGTAACGGAATTCACTATCGTAGTCATCCTCAATAATATAACGTCCGTCTTGTGTCGCCGCCCATTCGAGTAATTGCTGGCGTTGTCCAATCGTTAAAATATGACCAAACGGATATAAATGCGAAGGAGTCAGATATGCCACGTTAATTTGGTTTTGTTCCAAAAAAGGAATATCTAGCTGATAATTTTCCGAGCTGAACGGCATTTTAAAAATTGGCTTTTGATAGAGATTCAATAATTTTTCTACCGTAGGATAACCGTAAGATTCCATCGCCCAATTCATAGTAGGGTTGAGCTGTTGAAATAATAAAATCAATTGCTGTAAGCGACTTTCTACGCCCGCCCCGATCACGATTTGCTCCGGCTCGCAGTTTACCCCGCGTGAAGCCAATAAATATTGAGAGATTTGCTGACGTAAATTGAGATCGCCTTGCTTGTCACCCATATTTAAAAAATCTTTATTTGCCCAATTCGCACATTTTTTCCAACGGTTAAACGGAAAAGATTGGCTATCGATTTTATTTGGGTTGAAATCGATCTCATAGTCGGTAGAAGCGGTCGAATTGACAAAATTTTTTACGACATTAACACTCGGATAAGCCAATTCCGCCTGAAAGCAGACAAAAAAACCGTCGCGAGGTTTGGATTCAATATAACCTTCCGCTAACAATTGTGCATAGGCACTTTCCACCGTGTTTTGACTAATTTGCAAATGTTCGCAGAGGTGACGTTTAGATGGCAATTTATCGCCAAGTTGCAATTCTTGGCTATAAATAGACCGCTTGATTTGCTGATAAAGTTGTAAATAGAGCGGTGTACTATGCTGTTTATTGAGTAGATAGCTTAATTTTTTCACTTCTGACCTCATTAATATTTGTTAAATTGATGCTTTTAATCATATCTGTTTGAAATAAAAATAGCCATCGTTTTTCATATCAATCAGAAGGAAATTAATATGACTAAAATTGTAGGTTCGAATCTGGTTAAACGCGGAATGGCACAAATGCAAAAAGGCGGAGTCATTATGGATGTAGTGAATGCGGAACAAGCTCGTATCGCAGAAGCCGCCGGTGCGGTTGCCGTGATGGCATTAGAGCGAGTGCCTTCCGATATTCGTGCGAGCAGGCGGCGTAGCAAGAATGGCAAATCCGACGATTGTGCATGAAGTGATGGAAGCGGTATCCATTCCGGTCATGGCAAAAGCACGTATTGGGCATATTGTTGAAGCGAGAGTGCTGGAAGCAATAGGTGTAGATTATATCGACGAAAGTGAGGTATTAACGCCGGCAGATGAAGAGTTTCACTTGTTAAAAAGTGACTATACAGTGCCTTTCGTGTGTGGTTGCCGAGATTTAGGCGAAGCACTACGCCGTATTGGAGAAGGCGCTTCGATGTTGCGTACTAAAGGCGAACCGGGAACGGGCAATGTAGTGGAAGCGGTACGTCATTTGCGTAAGGTTAATTCTCAATTGCGTAAAGTGATCAATATGAATCATGATGAACTGATGACTGAAGCGAGCCTATTAGGTGCACCGTTTGAATTATTGCTACAAATCAAAACATTAGGCAAATTACCGGTGGTGAATTTTGCGGCAGGCGGAATTGCTACACCGGCAGATGCCGCTTTGATGATGGAACTCGGTGCAGACGGCGTATTTGTCGGATCAGGTATTTTTAAATCCGAAAATCCGGAAAAGTTTGCCAAAGCGATTGTAGAAGCTACCACTCATTATCAAGATTATGATTTAATTGCACGTCTTTCAGCAGATTTAGGTGAGCCGATGAAAGGCCTAGAGATCAGCAAACTAGCAACACAAGATCGTATGCAAGAGCGTGGTTGGTAATGAAAGATTATACGAAATATACTGTAGGCGTTTTAGCGTTGCAGGGGGCGGTTACTGAGCATATCGCCCAAATTCAAGCCTTAGGTGCAAAAGCGATTGCAGTAAAAACGTTAGTCGAATTGCAGCAAGTTGATGCACTTGTATTGCCCGGTGGTGAAAGCACCGCCATTGGACGATTACTTCATTCAAGCGGTTTATTTCAGGCACTGCAATCATTTGATAAGCCGATCTTAGGCACTTGTGCCGGATTAATTTTATTAGCCAATAAGCTTGAAGGCGGTGAGCAACCTCATTTGGCGAAAATGGATATTCAAGTGCAACGTAATGCTTTCGGTAGACAGATTAATAGCTTCCAAACAGAGTTAAAGGTAAAAGGACTTGCCGAACCGTTTCCGGTGGTGTTTATTCGTGCACCTTATATCAGCACTATTGGAAATGAGGTAGAGGTATTGGCGGTATGGCAAGGAAATGTTGTATTTGCCAAGCAAGGTAATTTACTGGCGTGTGCATTTCATCCGGAGCTAACCACAGATAATAGAATTATGGAATTATTGTTGCAAAGAGATATAAATGCCATATTATTTAGGGACGCCAATGGCGTCCTTATTTAAGTTGCTTAATATTTGTAAAACATGCAGAAAATTAGACCGCTTGTTTCTGTTGCTTTTGTTCTTGACGACGACGTTGAAAGAATCGGCTGATTTTTTGGTCGCAATCGTCCGCAAGTACGCCACCTCTGATTTCGAGAAAATGATTCATCTTGTAATCTTCAAACAGGTGAAATCTGGAACCGATAGCACCGGTTTTATAATCGCTTGCACCAAACACTAAACGATGTAGACGACTATGTAAAATTGCTCCGGCACACATGGTACAAGGCTCTAACGTGACATAAAGCGTACAGTCTAATAAACGATAGTTATTTTGGTTTTTACCGGCTTGGCGAATCGCAAGCATTTCTGCGTGTGCTGTCGGGTCAGCAAGTTGAATGACTTGATTCCAGCCCTTGCCGATAATCTTACCTGCTTGATTGACCAGTACCGCACCAACTGGAATTTCACCGATTGCTTCCGCTTGATCAGCTAATTCTAAGGCATATCGCATAAAATGGATGTCTTGCTCTGAAAGTGTAAGCGAACATAGTGTTGTTTGGGGTTTGATAAACATAGTTGCAAAAAAATAGAAAAATTTAACCGCTTAATTAGATAGCAAAATGCCCCAAAATTGGGGCATTTAGTTAATAATGTGAATTAGTCACGGCGAGTGCGACCTTTATCATTAAAGCGTTTTTCTTTAAAACCGCCTTTTTTACGGTCGTTAAAACCACCTTCACGACGGTCAGAATGACCACCACGATCTCCACGACGGTCATTTCTATCGTTACGACCACCACCACGACGCTCTTCAAACGGTTGGCTGTTGACACCGCCTGCAGGGCCTAATAAAGACATTTGCATTTGTTTATTTAGCACACGTGCTTTTTGAGCAAAGTGTTGCACGATGTGGTTCGGCATACCTTGCGGTAACTCAATGGTAGAGTAAGTATCGTGTAATTTAATGTGACCGATGTAACGACTACTAATATCGCCTTCGTTAGCAATAGCACCGACGATATGACGCACTTCCACACCATCTTCACGACCTAATTCGATGCGATATAAATCCATTGCAACACCGCTATTTTCACGATGTTCACGACCACCACGACGTTCTTCACGTCCACTACGGTGATCATCTCGATCTCTGCGACCACGTTCACCGCGTCTTGCACGAACTTCCGGATCAGGCGGAAGAATTAATTTTTGTTTCTCTTGAAGCATCATCATCATTGCCGCCAATTCTTCGTGGTCTTGGTCTGCGGTGAATAAATCTTCAAGTAATTCACGATATTTTTCTAAATCGTGATGTTCTAATTGTTTAGAAACACGTGCTTTAAATTTCTCACGACGTTTTTCCATTAAAATTTCGTGATTTGGAATTGCCACTTCATCGATCGGTTTTTTCATTAAATGTTCGATATTACGCAGTAAACGGCGTTCACGCGGTTCTACGAATAATAACGCACGACCAGAACGACCAGCACGACCAGTACGACCGATGCGATGTACATAAGATTCCGCATCTAATGGAATATCAAAGTTTACGACAAGGCTGATACGTTCAATATCGATACCACGAGTCGCTACGTCGGTTGCTACTAAGATATCTAAACGACCTGATTTTAATTTATCTAACGTTTGCTCACGCGCTTGCTGAGTCATATCACCGTTTAATGTTGCTGTACGATAACCGTTACGTTCACATAATTCGGTAATATCAATCGTGCCGGTTTTGGTACGAGTAAAGATGATTGTCGCATCAAATTCTTCTACTTCTAAGAAACGTAATAACGCATCATTTTTACGGAAGCCATTTACTAACCAGTAACTTTGAGTGATATCCGGTGCAGAACGTTGAGTCGCTTGGATTTTCACTTCTTGCGGATCTTTCATAAAGCGACGAGTAATACGGCGAATTGGTTCTGGCATCGTTGCAGAGAAGAGAGCAGTTTGGTGATTTTCCGGTAATTCAGCCATCACGGTTTCAACATCATCAATAAAGCCCATACGTAACATTTCGTCTGCTTCGTCTAATACGATGGCTTGTAATGCAGATAAATCTAATGTGCCACGACGAATATGGTCAAGAATACGGCCTGGTGTACCCACAACCACTTGTGAGCCTTGTTTTAAAGCACGCAATTGAATGTCGTAACGTTGACCACCGTAAACGGTTACCACATTAATCCCTTTCATATTTTTCGTAAATTGTTCGCAGGCATCAGCAACTTGGATTGCTAATTCACGAGTAGGTGCCATCACTAACATTTGTGGATGACGTTTAGATGGATCGATTTGTGCTAATAAAGGTAAAGCGAATGCGACTGTTTTGCCGCTACCGGTTTGTGCCATACCGAGTACATCACGACCCGCCAATAAATGCGGAATGGTTTCTTGCTGAATTGGTGATGGGGTCACGAATCCCATATCGTTTACAGCGTTAAGAATAGATTGAGGAAGACCAAGGTCTGCGAAAGTTAAAGAATGAGTTGTCATAAAAAACCATAAAATAGTAATAGATGATAACAGTTATGAATAAGAAACTTTATAAGTATTTATTCATTGCTATCATCAATGTCATAAAAATTGTTGAGTATTTAGGCAAGAAAAAAGAAGTAAAGAAGCAATATCAAATGCTTTTAACAATTTGTCCCAGAGTATAAGCGGTCTGATTTGTATAAACTTTACAAAATAAGACCGCTTTATTCGTCCTAATTATTCCCAACAACGGGATCATCTTGAACTGCTACATTACTACCACCACGTAGCTGTGAGAGTTCAAATAGGGCAAAACGATACTCAACAAAGTTAAACACTTGATTTGCAAGAGAAAGACGGAAAAGGCTGATTGCTTCATCCGTTTTATTTAATTTGAGCTTTTGTTTTGCTAAATAGAAATATGTTTCGGTTAAAATTTCTGCGTAAGAAGCTGTATTTGGTTGTGCTTCTTTTTCTATTCTATCACGAAGTTGGCTAAGAGTTAACTCCCCTAAGAAATAATGTACCACATTTGTTCCCCAAAAATCCGGAGAAAGTGATTTAGCTCGAGCAATTAAATTTGCTTTTGCTTCATTGGGCTTAAGTTCTAACTCGTTAAAGTATAACCATAATGTACGATATGGATCTTGTTTTTCTGCTTCGTAGAAATGTAATAGATCTCGCTCCGCTTCAGAATAACGTCCGCTATAATAAAAGGCTAATCCACGATTGAGATAGGTATAATTATAATTCGGATCTAATTCCAATACCGCATTAAAGGCATCAATTGCACTATCGTAATCATCTTCCAGTAATAGATATAGCCCCATATAGTTATATGCGACAACCATTTTCTGATTTAATCCGATAGCTTGAGTAAAATCATAGCGAGCAAGTGACCATAACCCTAAACTGTCGTAAAGTACGCCTCGTTCAAAGTGAAGATCGGCACGCTCATTAGGCGTTAATTTTGCTTCTTGTAGAACTTGCGTTAAACGAACAACCATCACTTCTTGTTCAAAGCGTAATTGAGGGTTTAACTCGGCTAATGCTAAACGATTGGTTGAAATCATTTCTGAGGCATTGCGACTGATACAACCAGTTAACAACAATAAAGCCAATAAGTTAAGCATTAAGAAGCGAAGATGAAACACTTTAAAAATCAGTGAAAACATTAGGTAAATAACCTTTGAGAAATATATCTGCCCTTATAAAAGGGCAGATTTTAATGATTAAATCTCAGTTTGTTGCTCTGATACCATTTCCGCTGTTTCTGTCACTTCAGCAGATGTAGACTGTGTGTCGTTATTGATGTCTTTCATCGTTAAACGAATACGGTTTTGACGATCGATTTCAACCACTTTCACAGTGACTTCTTGACCTACGCTTAAGTAATCTGCAACACGTTCAACACGCTCATTGGTAATTTGTGAAATATGAACTAAGCCTTCTTTACCACCTAAGATAGATACAAATGCACCGAAATCAACTACACGAGTCACTTTACCTTTGTAAATCGCATTTACTTCAACCTCTGCCACGATATCTTCGATACGTGCCATAACAGTTTTCGCCGCATTGTTATCGGTTGCGGCAATTTTTACCGTACCGTCATCATCAATATCAATAGAAGTACCGGTTTCTTCCGTTAAAGCACGGATTACCGCACCGCCTTTACCGATAACATCTTTGATTTTCTTCGGATCAATTTTCATCGTATGAATACGAGGTGCAAAGTCAGAAATATCAGAACGAGGTGCAGGAATTGCTTGTTCCATCACGCTTAAAATGTGCATACGTGCACCTTTTGCTTGATTTAATGCGATTTGCATAATTTCAGGTGTAATACCTTCGATTTTAATGTCCATTTGAAGTGCAGTTACACCTTCACGTGTACCGGCTACTTTAAAGTCCATATCACCTAAATGGTCTTCATCACCTAAAATATCTGAAAGTACCACGAATTTTTCTTCTTCTTTTACTAAGCCCATTGCGATACCCGCAACTGCCGCTTTAATTGGTACACCTGCGTCCATTAACGCTAAAGATGCACCACAGACTGAAGCCATTGAAGAAGAACCGTTTGATTCTGTGATTTCAGATACGACACGTACTACATATGGAAACTCTTCCGCAGTTGGCATTACCGCTAATACACCACGTTTTGCTAAACGACCATGACCGATCTCACGACGTTTTGGTGAACCGATACGACCTGTTTCACCTACAGAATACGGAGGGAAGTTATAGTGGAATAAGAAGCGGTCTGATTTCTCACCGGTTAATTCATCGATAATTTGTGCATCACGCTCAGTACCTAAAGTTGCCACCGCTAACGCTTGTGTTTCACCACGGGTAAAGATAGCGGAACCGTGAGTGCGAGGTAACACGCCTGTGCAAATATCTAAGGCACGGATGGTATCTACAGTACGACCGTCAATACGTGGTTCGCCTGCAATAATTCGACCTCGTACGATTGAACTTTCTAATGCGGTAATAATATCGATAATTGCACCTTCTGATACTGTTTCGTCTTGTGCAGTTAATTGTGCGATAACATCCGCTTTAATTGCATCGATTTGTTCATAACGAGCTTGTTTTTCAGTAATACGATACGCATCGCCGATACGAGCTTCCGCTAATGCTTTAACTTGGTTGATTAATGCAGTATTTGGCTCTGGAGCAACCCAATCCCAACGTGGTTTGCCTGCTTCTTTTACAAACGCTTTAATATTTTCAATCACAACTTGTTGTTGCTGATGACCGAAGACAACCAGCGCTAACATTTGTTCTTCAGACAGAATATCTGCTTCAGATTCTACCATTAATACGGCTTTATCCGTACCAGCTACGACAAGGTCTAAACGGCTGATTTTTTGTTCTGATGTGGTTGGGTTTAATACGAATTGATCATTGATAAAGCCAACACGTCTTTGCACCGATAGGGCCATTAAATGGTACGCCTGATAATGAAAGTGCTTGCAGATGCACCAATCATTGCCACTAAATCCGGGCTGATTTGAGGGTTAACAGACACTACGGTTGCAATCACTTGAATTTCGTTAAAGAAACCTTCTGGGAAAAGTGGACGCACAGGACGGTCGATTAAACGAGCGATTAATGTTTCGCCTTCAGAAGGGCGACCTTCACGTTTGAAAAAACCGCCCGGAATACGACCGGTCGCATAAGTACGTTCTTGGTAATCAACGGTTAAAGGGAAGAAATCTTGACCTTCTTTCACGTCTTTTTTTGCTACAACGGTAACGAATACGGTTGTATCGTCCATACTTGCCATTACGGTCGCTGTTGCTTGGCGCGCGATTGCACCTGTTTCTAAGGTTACGGTATGTTGACCGTATTTAAATTGCTTAACAATTGGATTCATTTTGAAATTCCTATTTTTATTTATTTTATATCTATTTTTTGTTTTATTTCTTTAAATTGCGACTAGCAAAAACTCTCTTTGCAAGGGATTAAATCCATACTTAAAAAATTTTTGATAGCCGCCTCTCTAAAAGCAAGAAACAAAACGCACCTATTATATAGGAAAATTTATATAAAATCGCTGATTATTTTAGTATCCGCATAAATTTTCCGAAATCGACCGGTTTGACTTTTTAAAGGTGGACAGATATCCATAAATCATAGAAAATAAGCGGTCTTTTTTACTAAATTTTTTGCAAAAATGAGTACAGAAATCAATTACGAAGGCGTGGAACAAATGCCGATTAAGCGCTTTACTGAAGACGCTTACCTCAACTATTCAATGTACGTTATTATGGACCGTGCATTGCCGTTTATCGGTGATGGTTTAAAACCCGTACAACGCCGTATTATTTATGCGATGTCCGAATTAGGCTTAAATGCCTCGGCAAAATATAAAAAATCTGCGCGTACGGTCGGGGACGTATTAGGTAAATTCCATCCGCATGGTGACAGTGCTTGTTATGAAGCAATGGTGTTAATGGCTCAGCCGTTCTCTTATCGCTATCCGCTCATTGACGGGCAAGGAAATTGGGGGGCCCCTGACGATCCGAAATCTTTCGGCGCAATGCGTTATACCGAATCAAAACTGTCGAAAATGGCAGAGGTATTATTGGGCGAATTAGGACAAGGTACGGTTGATTATCAGCCGAATTTTGACGGCTCGCTTGAAGAGCCGAAATATTTACCGGCACGCTTACCGCATATTTTGCTGAACGGTACGATGGGGATTGCGGTCGGTATGGCAACCGATATTCCGCCGCACAATATCAATGAGTTAGCCGAAGCAAGTGTGATGTTATTGGAAAATCCGAAAGCAAGTCTTGCCGAGTTAATGACGGTGGTACAAGGCCCGGATTATCCGACCGAAGCGGAAATTATTACGCCTAAAGCTGATATAGCCAAAATGTATGAGCAAGGTAAAGGCTCAATCAAAATGCGTGCGGTATGGAAAAAAGAAGACGGGGAAATTGTGATTTCGGCATTACCTCATCAAGCCTCGCCTTCAAAAGTGATTGAACAAATCGCAACGCAAATGCGGAATAAAAAATTACCGATGGTGGATGATATTCGAGATGAATCGGATCACGAAAACCCAATTCGTATCGTGATTGTGCCTCGTTCAAACCGTATTGATTTCGATGCGTTAATGGATCATTTATTTGCCACAACTGATCTCGAGAAAAGCTATCGAGTCAATATGAATATGATTGGGCTGGACGGCAAACCGGCAGTAAAAAATCTGCAAACGATTTTAACCGAATGGTTGATGTTTCGCCGTACGACTGTAACGCGCCGTTTAAGTTACCGTTTAGATAAAATTTTAAACCGCTTGCATATTTTAGACGGTTTGATGATTGCTTTCCTCAATATTGATGAAGTAATCGAAATTATCCGCAATGAAGATGAACCGAAAACAGCATTAATGGCTCGTTTTAGTTTGAGCGAAGTACAAGCCGAAGCAATTTTAAATTTACGTTTACGTCATTTGGCAAAACTGGAAGAACATGAATTGCAGGCGGAAAAATCACAGCTTGAAAAAGAGCGTGATGAATTACAATTAACGCTTGGTTCGGAACGCCGTTTAAATACGTTGATCAAAAAAGAAATTCAGGCGGATGCAAAAGCGTTCGCCAGCCCACGCACTCACCACTTGTTGAACGAGCCGAAGCAAAAGCGATTTCTGAAAGCGATTTAACCCCGACTGAAGATGTGACGGTGATTCTATCGGAAAAAGGCTGGGTACGCTGTGCAAAAGGGCATGATATTGACGTACAAGGCTTAAGTTATCGTGCCGGTGATGGTTATCTTGCCCATGCACATGGCAGAAGTAATCAGCCAGTTGTGTTCCTTGATAGCACGGGGCGAGCTTACGCATTGGATCCGACTTCGCTACCATCGGCGCGTTCTCAAGGCGAACCGCTTACTGGTAAGATTACTTTGCCGGAAGGGGCAACTGTTCAGCAAGTATTAATGGCGAACCCAGAAACTAAAGTCCTGATGGCATCGGATTCCGGTTACGGTTTTATTTGTAGCTTTGAAGATTTGGTTTCTCGTAATAAAGCCGGTAAAGCGGTCATTTCTTTAACCGAAAATGCCAAGGTGTTACCACCGCAATTAATAGAGAATGACGCTGAACTTTCGCTTGTTGCAACGAGTAGCGTCGGACGAATGTTAGTATTCCCGATCACCGAATTGCCACAGCTTTCGAAAGGTAAAGGGAATAAGATTATCAATATTTCCGCACAGGCGGCAAAAGAAGGTAATGAATTACTTGCCCGTTTATTACTGGTTAAACCGACACAATCGTTAGTGTTTGTTTCCGGCAAACGCAAAATCACCCTTAAACCGAGTGATATTGATAATTATCGTGGTGAACGTGCAAGAAAAGGTTCTCAACTTGTAAGAGGCCTCAGCGCGACTTCGACAGTGGAAATTGTAGACTAATTATTTCCTCATCAGACAAGCGGTCAAATTTCGTAAAAACTTTGCGTAATTTGACCGCTTCTTTTTTGATTTCATTCCTATTTGATTCACATTCCTGTACAATAAAAGCCATTTTTCATCAACAAACGACAAATCTGTATGCAAAACGAATTGGCACAGACAATCCCAGAACTGATCAACTGGACGAAAGAGCGAGAATTTTCACTTTCGTTATCTTCTGATCGCCTTGCCTTTCTCTTGGCGATTTCCATTTATAATAACGAACAAACGGACGGAGAACTTTTAGAAAGCGATCTTGTTGATCTTTTCCGTTATGTTTCGGAAGCATTCGACCAATCGGAAGCCACCCTTACACAACGTGCCAATAATGCGATTAACGATTTAGTTAAACAACGTTTTCTTAACCGTTTCTCCAGCGAATTTACCGAAGGTTTAGCCATTTATCGTATCACTCCGTTAGGTGTCGGCGTGGCGGATTATTACGTGCGCCAGCGAGAGTTTTCCACCTTACGTTTATCCATTCAGCTTTCGATTGTAGCGGACGAGATTCAGCGTGCTTCATCGGCGGCGGAAGAGGGCGGTGATGAGCGTTTTTGGCGTAATAACGTGTTTGCACCGCTTAAATATTCGGTCGCGGAAATTTTCGACAGTATCGATCTTTCTCAGCGTATGATGGATGAAAATCAACATCAAATTCGTGAGCGAATTGCCGAGCTATTAAGTCAAAATTGGCATGAAGCGATTCTTAGTTGTGAACAGTTACTGGATGAAACCTCGGGTAATTTGCGTGAGTTACAAGACACGCTTAATGCGGCAGGTGACAAGTTACAGGCGCAATTACTGCGTATTCAAAGTCGCTTGATTGGGCGTGATGATTTGGATTTTGTCGATCAACTGATTGTTAATCTACAAAACAAATTAGACCGTATCATTAGTTGGGGGCAACAAGCGATTGACCTTTGGATCGGTTATGATCGCCACGTTCATAAATTTATTCGTACGGCGATTGATATGGATAAAAACCGTGTGTTTGGTCAGCGTTTACGCCAATCTATTCAAGATTATTTCAATGCACCTTGGTTACTTTATACTGCGAAAGCAGAATCACTATTAGATCTACGTGATGATGAAACGATGCTGAATGAGGCGGAAGCGGTCGGTGAGTTGCCGAGCGAATTGGAATACGAGTCGCTTTCAGATGTTCAAGAACAGATTATCAGTGTAATGCAAGCGCATTTAGCACCATTTAGGGCAGAAGACAAACCAATCGATCTCGGTGCGGTATTACGTGAGCAACTGGCACTTTATCCGCAATCTCGCCATTTTGATGTCGCACGAATTATTGTCGATCAAGCGGTAAAACTCGGTATGGCAAGTCTAGATAGCCAAGCGGTTTATCCGGAGTGGCAAGCAATTAATGATAAGGGTGCGGAAGTTCAGGCGAACGTGATCGACCAATATAATAAATAGTAGGGTGGACGTTTTCTCCACCATTGGAAAAATAAAAAATTTGATGGTAGGCAAAATGCCTACCCTACGAGAGTAAAATATGACAGAGCAAATTCAAGACATTATTTCCCCAAAATTGGCAGAAGCAATTGCTAATCCGATTTTTCCTGAACTAGACAGCCAACTTCGCACCGGTCGTCACATTAATACGGAACAGTTGGACGAACACGCATTCTTAATGGACTTCCAAGCCGAGTTAGAAAGTTTTTATCGCCGTTATCACGTGGAATTAATTCGTGCGCCGGAAGGCTTTTTCTACTTACGTCCGAAAGCATCGACCTTGATTGCACGTTCGGCAATGTCGGAAATGGAAATGTTAGTGGGTAAAGTGCTTTGCTATCTTTACCTCAGTCCGGAGCGTTTGGCACAACAAGGTATTTTCAGCCAAGACGATGTATATGAAGAGCTGATGAATCTCGCTGATGAAAGCAAATTACTTAAGGCAGTGAACCCTCGTTCGACCGGTTCTGACTTAGATAAAGCAAAATTAGCTGAGAAAGTTGCTGGTGCGTTACGCCGTTTGGCACGTATCGGTATCATTACCCGTATCGGAGAGCAAAACAGCAAAAAATTTGTCATCTCGGAATCAGTGTTCCGTTTCGGTGCGGATGTCCGAGTGGGCGATGATCCGCGAGAAGCGCAATTACGCTTAATTCGTGATGGTGAAGCAACAACGCCGGCAATCTTGGCGGAACAAGCGGTCGAATTTGCAGAAAATTCTGCAACTGACGAATTAGAAGATGAAACAGAATAACGGTTAACGAGATAAAGCAAATGACAGATACAAACGAATTATTTGAAGATCAAACCACTGCGTTGCAAAATTCTGCACCAATCGCACCGCTTGCAAATCCTCAACATACAGTGAGCCGTGGTAAATTCCGTTCGCTTACGTTAATTAACTGGAACGGTTTTTTTGCGCGCACCTTCGATTTAGACGAGTTGGTGACCACGCTTTCGGGCGGTAATGGTGCGGGTAAATCCACCACAATGGCGGGTTTTGTAACTGCTTTGATCCCCGATCTTACCCTATTAAACTTCCGTAATACGACAGAAGCCGGTTCAACCTCAAGCTCTCGTGATAAAGGTTTATACGGGAAATTAAAAGCTGGTGTGTGTTATGCGGTGTTAGAGTCGTTGAACTCTCGTGGACAACGTGTAATTACGGGTGTGCGTTTACAACAAGTAGCAGGGCGTGACAAAAAAGTCGATATTCGCTCGTTCTCGTTACAAAACGTGCCGATGAGTGATTCAATTATTAGTGTACTGACTGAACAAGTTGGCGAAAAAGCACGCGTGTTACCGTTAGCGGATCTAAAAGATAAATTTGATGGTTCGGAAGTGGTATTTAAACAATATCACTCGATTACTGATTACCATAGCTTTATGTTCGATTTAGGCGTGATTCCTAAACGTTTACGTTCTTCGGCGGATCGCGACAAATTCTATAAATTAATCGAAGCGTCACTTTACGGTGGTATTTCAAGCGTGATCACCAAATCATTGCGTGATTACTTACTACCAGAAAATACCGGCGTTCGCCAAGCATTCCAAGATATGGAATCGGCATTACGTGAAAACCGTATGACGTTAGAAGCGATTAAGGTTACGCAATCTGATCGTGATATGTTTAAACACTTGATCACCGAATCGACTAACTACGTTTCTGCCGACTATATGCGTCATGCAAATGAGCGTCGTGGCAACGTACAAATTGCACTAGAACAACGCCGTGCGTGGTATGAATCGAAATCGAAGCTTGAATTAGAACAGCAACGCTTAATCGAATTTAGCCGTGAAGTAGCGGATATTTCAGAAAACGAAAGTGGCTTAGAAGCGGAATACAATTCAGCGAACGATCACTTAAATTTAGTGATGAATGCGCTTCGTCACCAAGAAAAAATCGAACGTTATCAAGATGAAGTCGCGGAACTCAATGAAAAGTTAGAAGAGCAACAAATTGCGTTGGAAGAAATCTCCGAACAAGTGGAAACTGCACAAGCAAGAGCGGATGATGCTGACGATCAAGTGGAAGAATTACGCTCACAAATGGCGGATTATCAGCAAGCGTTGGATGCGCAGCAAACACGTGCGTTGCAATATCAACAGGCGATTGCCGCATTAGAAAAAGCAAAACAACTTTGTGGCTTACCGCATTTAGATCTCCATAATGTAGAAGATTATCATGCTGAGTTTGCCGCACAAGCGGACGATTTAACTGATCAAGTTTTTGAACTGGAACAGCGTTTATCCGTTTCAGATATGGCGAAAACACAGTTCGAAAAAGCTTATGAATTGGTTTGCAAAATTTCCGGTGAAATTGACCGCTCTGAAGCGTGGAATGAAGCGAGAAGTTTGCTAACAGCGTTTACCGATCAAAAAATGCAGGCTACACAAGCGGTCGCTTTGCGTCAAAAACTTGCAGATTTGGAACAGCGCTTACACCAGCAACAAAATGCGGAACGTCTATTAGCTGAATTTAATCAAAAAGCACAAACGCAATTTGAGACAGCGGAAGAATTAGAAGGCTACTTCGAACAGCAACAAGCTCGCCTTGAAGATGTGGAAGCGGAATTAGCGGAATTTGTTGAAGTGCGTTCGACTCAGCGTCAGCAACGTGAGCAAACTTAATCAGCAATATAACCAACTAGCGAAAACCGCACCGGCATGGCATACGGCGCAATCCGCATTAGCACGTTTAGAAGAGCAATGTGGTGAAAAATTTGAAGCCAGCCAGTCAGTAATGCAGTTTATGCAAAATATGCTGACTAAAGAGCGTGAAGCAACCTTAGCTCGTGATGAATTGGCTCGCAGAGAAGCAGAGTTAGACGCACAGATTACTCGTTTAAGTCAGCCGGACGGTTCGGACGATGTTCGCTTAAATCAATTGGCGGAACGTTTTGGCGGCGTGTTGCTTTCTGAATTATATGATGATGTCTCGATTGATGATGCACCGTATTTCTCTGCACTTTACGGTGAAGCTCGTCATGCAATCGTGGTACGTGATTTAGAAAGCGTTAAAGCACAGTTAGAAAAATTAGACGATTGCCCAACCGATCTTTATTTGATCGAAGGTGACCCGTCAGCCTTTGATGATGCGGTATTTACCGCAGAAGAATTAGCCGAAGGTGTGGTGGTCAAAGTATCTGATCGCCAATGGCGTTATTCTAAGTTCCCGGAAGTGCCGTTATTCGGTCGTGCGCGACGCGAGAAACATTTAGAAACGTTAAAAGCGGAACGTGATGAAGTTAGCGAACAACATGCGGAACGTGCATTTGACGTACAAAAATGTCAGCGTTTACATCAGCATTTAAGTCAGTTTGTCGGTACGCATTTAAATTTAGCCTTCCAGCCGAATCCGGAAGAGCAAATGCAAGAAATTGCGGCGGAACGTACTGAAATCGAACGTGAACTTAACCAAGCCGCAGGCAACGAACAGCAATTGCGTACTCAATTAGATTCAGCAAAAGCGAAATTGCAAATGTTGAATAAAATTCTACCGCTTGTCAGCTTGTTAGAAGATGAAACGCTCGCTGATCGTGCCGAAGAATGTCGTGCACAGTTAGATGAAGCGGAAGAAGATGAACAGTTTGTTCGCCAATTCGGTAATTACTTAACTCAATTAGAACCGATTGTCGCGAGCTTGAAGAGCGATCCGGCGAAGTTTGAGCAGTTGGAGCAAGATTACCAACAAGCTAAAGCGGAGCAAAAACAAGTTCAACAAAAAGTTTTTGCACTGTCTGATGTGATTCAACGTCGTGTGCATTTTAGCTATGAAGAAGCGATCGGTTCGGAAGGATCTGCATTAACCGAACAATTACGAGCTCGTTTAGAGAGAGCACAACGTGAACGTGAGCAAGCTCGTGATCAATTACGTCAAGCACAAGCGCAATTTACTCAATACAACCAAGTTTTAACCGGTTTACGCAGTTCGTGTGATGCGAAAACACAGATGTTGCAAGAGCTGATTCGTGAAATTGATGACTTAGGTGTACGTGGTGATATCGGTGCGGAAGAGCGTGCAAGAGCCCGCCGTGACGAATTACAACAACGTTTAAGCCAACAGCGTTCTCGTAAAGGTTATTTAGATAAACAATTAGGTACGATTGAAGCGGAAATTGATAATTTAACTCGTACGCTACGTAAAGCGGAACGTGATTACCACACACAACGTGAATTAGTGGTACAAGCGAAAGTCAGTTGGTGCTTGGTACTTAAACTTTCGCGTAACAGCGATGTGGAAAAACGTCTGAATCGTCGTGAGTTAGCTTATCAATCGGCGGAAGAATTACGTTCGATTTCCGATAAAGCGTTAGGTGCTTTACGTACCGCTGTGGCGGATAACGAATATCTCCGTGACAGCCTACGAGCTTCGGAAGATAGCCGTAAGCCGGAAAATAAAGTAGCGTTCTTTATTGCGGTTTATCAGCACTTACGTGAGCGTATTCGTCAGGATATTATCAAAACCGATGATCCGATTGATGCGATTGAACAAATGGAAATCGAGTTATCTCGTTTAACCAACGAATTAACCAGCCGTGAGAAAAAATTAGCAATCAGTGCGGAATCTGTGGCAAATATCTTACGTAAAACGATTCAACGTGAGCAAAACCGTATCTTGCGGCTTAACCAAGGGTTACAAAATATTGCCTTCGGTCAGGTGAAAGGCGTTCGCTTAGTCGTGAATATTCGTGATACGCACGCAATCCTACTGAACGCATTGAGCAATGGTAGAGAAGAGCATAAAGACTTATTCGACAGCCAAAAACTCAGTTTCTCAGAAGCGTTGGCAATGTTGTATAAACGTGTGAATCCGCATATTGAAATGGGGCAACGTACGCCACAAACGATTGGTGAAGAGTTATTGGATTACCGTAACTATTTAGATCTTGAAGTAGAAACCTTCCGTGGCGCAGACGGTTGGATGCGTGCGGAAAGTAGTGCACTTTCAACCGGTGAGGCGATCGGTACCGGTATGTCAATCCTGTTAATGGTGGTACAAAGCTGGGAAGAAGAGTCTCGCCG
The DNA here is from genome assembly GCF_029774155.1 of Actinobacillus arthritidis. Classification (NCBI taxonomy): domain Bacteria; kingdom Pseudomonadati; phylum Pseudomonadota; class Gammaproteobacteria; order Pasteurellales; family Pasteurellaceae; genus Actinobacillus; species Actinobacillus arthritidis. The sequence continues at coordinate 639,639 of NZ_CP103833.1, forward strand.
TATGCGTGCGAAAGATATTTTACCTAGCCGCTTATTATTCCTTGATGAAGTAGGCACGTTTGGATGCAACTTCAATCAATACCTTGTTTGAATTGTGCGAACGTTTAGATATGCAGTTATTGATTGCCGCACCGGAAAATATCAGCCCGGAACGTGGTACGACTTATAAATTGGTGCGTAAAATTACCAATAACCAAGAGTATGTACATGTGGTCGGATTGAAAGGGTTTGGGCAACACTAAAGCGTAAATTTACAAGCGGTCAGAAATTGCAAAAAAATTGCAAAATCTGACCGCTTAATTTTTTAGGAAGATAAAATGATAACAAGAAAAGAACAGCGCAGACTTTCATTTTTACGGGTATTTGCATTTTCACTGTCCGCATTTATTTTTAATACCACGGAATTTATTCCAGTAGCCTTACTTTCGGACATCGCGGCGAGTTTTAGTATGGAAACGGCAACAACCGGCTTAATGATCACTGCTTATGCATGGGTGGTGTTTCTTGCTTCTTTACCTTTTATCTTGCTTACCGCAAAAGTAGAACGAAAGCGTTTGTTGCTTGTGTTGTTTGCGGTATTTATTGTGTGTCATGCGATTTCTTATTTCGCCACCAGCTTTGCTATGTTGTTGGTGTCTCGAATTGGGATCGCACTTACTCACGCTATTTTCTGGTCAATAACTGCTTCGCTAGTGATTCGAGTTGCACCGAAAGATAAGAAACAACAGGCACTAGGGCTATTAGCGTTAGGTAGCTCATTGGCGATGATTCTCGGCTTGCCGTTAGGGCGAATGATTGGACAAGCATTCGGTTGGCGTGAAACTTTTGCTCTGATTGGTATTATCGCTTTAGGCATTATGTTAGTAATGTGGAAGTTATTACCGCATTTACCAAGTAAAAACTCGGGCTCATTAGCCAGTTTGCCGATTTTAATCAAGCGTCCGATGTTAATCGGTATCTATTTGCTCACGGTAGTCGTGATCTCTGGGCATTTTACCGGCTATAGTTATATCGAACCATTTATGGTGAAGATCAGCCAAACGAGTGAGCAAACCGGTACGGCAATTTTATTAGTGTTCGGCTTAGCCGGTGTGGTGGCAAGTTTCTTATTCGGGCGTTTGTATCCGAAAGCACCGAAGAAATTTATTATCGTGAATATGGCACTCATTATGCTAATGCAACTCTGTTTATTACCATTTAGCGATCATCTTGTAGCGATGTTCGGTATCGTGTTTATTTGGGGAATTGGCATTACTGCGATGAGTATCGCATTGCAAATGCAAGTGTTGGATCTCGCACCGGATGCGACCGATGTAGCAACGGCAATTTATTCAGGTATTTATAATGTTGGGATTGGTGGCGGAGCATTAATCGGTAGTCAAGTGATTCAGCATATCGGCTTACCTTATATCGGATTAATTGGTAGCGGATTAGCAGGGATTGCGATCTTGTGGTTTGTATTTATTTCGCTACGCTATCGAGTGATCAAATAATCGTTTAGAAGGCAAATAAAAAGTGGGCTAATCGCCCACTTTTTTGTTTTCGCTTAGAGAGCGGTTTGGAAAATTACACTTTCCGCTTTTTGTACATAATTTGGTAGCTGATCAAAATTGAGGTAACGATAAACTTCATTGTGTTGTTCATCGAGCGTTGCAACTGCTTCCAAATATTCTTGCGGTGATGGTAAACGCCCTAAAATCGGCGCGACAGACGCAAGTTCTGCGGAAGCGAGATAGACGTTTGCACCTTGTCCTAAACGGTTAGGGAAGTTACGAGTTGAGGTTGAAACCACTGAAGAGTTTGGACGTACACGAGCTTGGTTACCCATACAGAGCGAACAACCTGGCATTTCGGTGCGTGCGCCGGAACGTCCGTAGATATTGTAGTAACCTTCTTCGGATAAGCGAGCCGCATCCATTTTGGTTGGCGGTGCAAGCCATAAACGTGTATTGATTTCACCATTCACTTGGCTGAGTAATTTACCCGCGACACGGAAGTGCCCAATATTGGTCATACAAGAACCGATAAACACTTCATCAATTTTATTGCCTTGTACTTCAGATAATAAACGTGCATCATCAGGATCATTCGGTACACATAAAATCGGCTCTTTGATCTCATCTAAGTTGATCTCGATAATTTCAGCATATTCTGCATCACTATCCGCTTCTAGCATTTCCGGGTTTGCGAGCCATGTTTCCATTGCTTTAATACGATTTTCAAGTGCTTGTGCATCTTTATAGCCGTCAGCAATCATTGTTTTCAGTAATACTACGTTTGAACGTAAATATTCTTCAATTGATGCTTGACTTAACTTAATTGTACAAGCGTACGCCGAACGCTCTGCAGTCGCATCGGAAAGTTCAAATGCTTGTTCTGCGGTGAGGTGTTCTAATCCTTCAATCTCAAGGATTCTGCCGGAGAAAACATTTTTCTTATTCGCTTTTTCTACGGTGAGTAAGCCTTTTTGGATAGCGTAATAAGGAATCGCATGAACTAAATCGCGTAAGGTAATGCCTTTCTGTATCGTACCAGTAAAGCGAACTAACACGGATTCCGGCATATCAAGTGGCATCATACCTGTCGTCGCAGACAAACGCCACTAAACCGGAACCAGCAGGGAAAGAGATCCCGATCGGGAAACGGGTATGCGAGTCACCGCCGGTACCAACCGTAAACGGCATTAACATACGGTTTAACCAAGAGTGAATAACACCGTCCCCCGGACGTAATGCAACGCCTCCACGGCTGGTAATAAATTCCGGTAATGTTTGATGCGTTACCACATCACTTGGTTTCGGATATGGTGCGGTATGGCAGAAAGATTGCATCACAAGTGGGGCGGAGAATTTTAAGCACGCAAGATCTTTCAATTCATCACGTGTCATTGTGCCGGTGGTATCTTGCGAGCCAACAGAGGTCATTGCCGGTTCACAATATTGTCCTGCACGGACTCCTTTTACACCACAAGCTTTACCTACCATTTTTTGTGCTAATGTATAACCTTTACCGGAGTCAGCAACTTCAGCAAGTTTAGCAAATACATCACTTTCGGGTAAGCCAAGTTCTGCTCGTGCTTTAGTGGTTAAGCTACGACCAATAATTAATGGGATTCGACCGCCTGCACGCACTTCATCTAGTAACACATTCGTTTTATATGAGAAGGTAGTAATGACTTCCTCTGAATTATGTTTGCATACTTTGCCTGTGTATGGATAAAGATCAATGACATCACCCATATTCAGTTTAGTCACATCTAATTCAATCGGTAATGCACCGGAGTCTTCTGCCGTATTAAAGAAAATCGGTGCAATTTTGCCACCAAACACAAAGCCGCCGGTGCGTTTATTCGGGATATATGGAATATCAGTACCCATATGCCATAATACAGAGTTTGTCGCCGATTTACGTGATGAACCAGTACCAACCACATCGCCGACATACACTAATGGGAAACCTTTTTCTTTTAACGTTGCTAATTGTTTTAATGGGCCAACAACACCTTCTTGATCAGGCTCAATACCTTCACGTTTCATTTTTAACATTGCATTGGCATGCAATGGAATATCGGAACGACACCAAGCCTCTTGTGCCGGAGAAAGATCATCGGTATTAGTTTCGCCTAATACTTTGAACACGGTTAGTGTGATTTTTTCTGCAAGAGGTGGGCGAGAAGTAAACCATTCGGCATTTGCCCAAGATTGGATAACTTGTTTAGCGTAAGCATTGCCTTGTTGTGCTTTAGTAGCGATATCTTTGAAACTATCAAAAATGAGGAGTGTATGAGAGAGGGCTTGTCTTGCAAGCGGTGCTAATTTCGTGTTTTCTAGCAAATCAATCAAAGGGGCTACATTATAACCACCGCTCATTGTGCCAAGTAATTTTACTGCATATTCAGGAGAAATTAATGGGCTAAGTATGCTACCATTAGCAACTTTTGTAAGAAATTCGGCTTTAACTTTTGCTGCATCATCTACGCCGGCAGGTACTCGATTCTCAAATAATTCAATTAATTCTTGCTCTTTACCGCTAATTGGTGCTTTGAGTAGCTCAATTAATTGTGCAGTTTGTTCGACATCTAATGGTTTTGGTACAATACCTAGCGTAGCCCGTTCTGCAACATGTTGATAATATGTTTGAAGAAAGTTAGACATAGTCATCACTCCATTTATAAAGAATAAAAAAATAAGAATTGCTTTTAATGATATAGTCATATATATGAATTATAGGTTTAAATTAATACCTTTTAAGAGGTAAGTCAATATATTTTTAAGGATGAATAATGATACAAAACAAAAATATCTATTATATAGATGCGGATAAAATTCCTCGCTATATGCAGATTAAGTATGATTTACAGCAATATTTAGCTCAGCATCAATGGCAGTTTGATGTGCCAATTCCGAGTGAACAGGAATTGGCGACTAAGTATGACGCTTCCGTTGGGACTATCCGTAAAGCGGTGGAGTGTTTAGTTGAGGAAGGCGTATTGATTAAGCATCAGGGAAAAGGGACATTCTTGAAACACCCTGCGTTTGTTGAATCTTCGATTGTACGTTTTTATCTACGTAATGCCAAAGAGGGTAAACCGGAAACCCCAATCGGGGAAGTTAAATGTGTTAAATTGGTGAAAGCAAGCCCTAAAATTAATGAATTACTGGGGGAACCACTAGACAAAGAACTGATTTATATTGAACGTATTCGCTCAGTGGATAATAAAGTGATTGTGAGTGATAAGATTTGGTTATCGCAAGAAAGATTTAGTGATTTACTCACAGTGAAATTAGACCAATTTGAGAACTTGCTTTACCCCTATTACTTTAAAAAATGTGGACAACTGGTTGTTTCGGCGAAAGAACAAATGTCAATTTTACTAAATCACAGCGATACTTATTTGACAGATGGTCAAGAAAAAGTAGTAATTAAGGTATGTAGGTCAGCAAAAGGATTAGATGGGCGTATTATTGAATATCGAGAGTCTTATGGTCTAGCGGAAGATTTCTATTACGAAACAATTATTACCTAACCATTAAATATTTTTCGTGAGAAAGGCAACTTTTTTAAGTTGCCTTTCTTTTTTTATGATTTATATCAAATTTCCACTAATTAAGGTTATAAAATACTTGAGCATAAAAATACAACTAGTTATATATATGAGTATATGAATTTGTACTTATAATGAGGTATTTCTTATGAACCTGAAAAAACTTCTGAACTATGCAATTATTCTTGCATGTCCAATAGCTACTTATATTTTTCCTACACCTGACGGTTTATCGGTGCTTGGCTGGCACATTTTAGGTGTTTATATCGGTACTATTCTTGCTCTCATTCTCAAACCTTTCCCTGCTCCCCCTCTTCTGTTAGTCGCCGTTGCGATTTCCGCCATTATCATTGGTAATACACCAGCTGAAGTTTTAGCTGATGGTACTAAAATCGCAGTAAAACAAGGTGCGGTATTAGACGGTTATAAATCAGGTACAACTTGGCTGGTATTTGCGGCATTCTCCATGAGTGCGGCATTTGTACAAACCGGTTTAGGTCGTCGAATCGCTTATAAAATGATTGGTGCATTCGGTAGTACAACATTACGTTTGGGCTATGTAAATGCCATGTTAGATTTATTAATTTCGCCGGCAATGCCATCAACGACGGCACGTGGTGGCGGTATTCTTGCTCCAATTATGCAATCTATCGCGGTTTCTTTAGGTTCAGAACCTGAAACTTCACCTCGCAAGGCCGGACATTATTTGTTGCTTAATACTTATATGGTGGTTAAAACTACAGGTTTTATTTTCTTAACGGCAATGGCACCAAATGCGGTTGCACTTGAGTTAATGCGTCCGATTTTAAATATTGATGTTAGCTGGACGCAATGGTTTATAGCCGCATCTGTTCCTGGTTTACTAACGTTATTACTTTTACCTTTTGTCACTTATGTACTTTACAAACCAGAGCTTAAAAATGTTGATAACAAAACAATCGCTCGTGAAGGTTTAGAAGCAATGGGACCAATGACAGTAAAAGAAAAAGTCTTAGCTGGCGTATTTATCAGTGCAGTTTTAGGCTGGGTATTCTCCAAACAATTAAACTTATCTGAATTTACTGTAGCGATTGCGGCAATGGCGGCGATTGTAATTAGTTCAGTGTTGTCTTGGGATGATGTACTTAAAAACAAAGGCGGTTGGACAACGTTAACTTGGTACGGCGGTTTATTAGGTATTGCGGCGGTACTTACCAAGCTAAATTCTTTGTTTGGTTATCAGTCGCAATGAGTAATTTAGTACCGGCTGATTTAGGTAGTCCAATGTTTATTACGATCTTACTTCTTATACTAAGTGTATTAGTCCGTTATGTATTTGCATCAGGTGCTTGCTTATGTAGCTTCAATGGTACCTGTGTTCTGTGCGGTAGGTATGGCGGCGGGAGCTGATCCGGTATTTTTAGCATTCGGCTTATTATTTTCTAATAGCTATGGCAGTATGGTAACTCACTATGCGTCAGCACCTGCCGCAGTTATTTACGGTTTGGGCTATCACGATGTGAAATCATTCTGGATTGCCGGAGGGGTATGTGCATTAGTGACATTACTTATCCAAGTAACAGTCGGTTTCGGTTGGTGGTCAATGCTCCAAAGTATGGGGATTTTGGGTTAGTAAAATAATTCAAAAATTTGACCGCTTCTTCTTTGTAGCTAGCGGTCAAATTTCATAACTTTTTTACAAAGGTGGATAAAATGAAAAAAGTTCCTTGTATGATTATTCGTGGTGGTACATCAAAAGGTGTGTATTTCTTAAAAGATGATTTACCGGAAGATATCGCTGAACGTGATAAATTCTTAATGGCAATTATGGGATCGGGTGATCCGACCCAAATCAACGGTTTAGGCGGTGCGACAAGTGTCACCAGTAAAGTAGCGATCGTTTCAAAATCTGAAAAAGAAGGGGTTGATTTAGATTACTTATTTGCTCAAGTTGGTATTGGACAAAAAGTGGTGGATACGGCACCTTCGTGCGGTAATATTTTATCCGGTATCATTTGTTTTGCGAGTGAAAAAGGCTTAATTGAATTACAAGATGGCATCACGAGCGTAGTAGTAAATAACGTTAATACCAACAGTATTATCGAAGTTTCCGCCGAGTCGCCAAATAAACAATTGAAATATACGGGTAATGCGGAAGTATCCGGTGTACCGGGAACAGGTTCGCCGGTGAATTTGAATTTTAGCCAAATTGAAGGGGCAAAAACCGGTAAAGTTTTCCCGACCGGTAATAAACAAGATAATATCAACGGCTATAATGTGACTTGTATTGATGTAGCGATGCCGATGGTATTGTTTAATGCGCAAGATCTTGGCTTAACCGGTAAAGAAACCAAGGCAGAATTAGATGAAAACCGTGCGTTATTCGAGATTATTGAGCCTATTCGCCGTAAAGCAGGTGAGATGATGGGATTAGGTGATGTATCTGAAAAAGTGATTCCCAAAATGGGGATTTTATCAACGCCGGCCGGCAAAGGTAATATTACCTCTCGCTACTTCGTGCCGGACAAATGCCATGCAAGCCATGCGGTAACTGGTTCAATTTGTGTTTCTGCGGCGTGTAATATTGAAGGTACGGTAGCCTATCCGCTTTATAAAGATACCGGCAGTGTCGTAACGATTGAGCATCCGTCTGGTTTTATCAGCGTTGATATGATTTGTGAGAATGTAGATGGTGATTACAAATTTACTCGCGCAGCGTTAGTACGTACTGCTAAACCGTTAATGATGGGTGAAGTGTATTACGATGAAACAGCAGAATAGTGCGTTAAGTTTTTATATACTTAAAACATAAATGCTATAGATAAAACAAGCGGTCAAATTTAGCAAAAAATTTGTAAGAAATTCGCTAAATTGGACCGCTTGTTTTGATCTCATTTTTATTTTTCCACAAATTGATTACTCTGTTTAATCATCTGTAGAAATAAAGCGAGTGGCGGACGTTCGCTTTTAATTTTTTCAC